>JBAQHW010000412.1:0-9134 GCA_049288525.1 Xanthobacteraceae bacterium | reverse complement strand
TCCAGGTCTTTCACGTCCAGGTCTTTCACGTCCAGGTCTTTCACGTCCAGGTCTTTCACGTCCAGGTCTTTCACGTCCAGGTCTTTCACGTCCAAGTCTTTCACGTCCAAGTCTTTCACGCACCATTTGCGGTTTCGCTCTTGTCACGCTCGCGGCGCGGGGGGCGCGGCGCACGCTCAGTCGCGCGCGCCGACTACGCAGGAGGTGAAGGCCATCCGCGACTGCGCCACCAAGAACCGCGACGATCTCGACGCCGGCGAGCAGCAATGCTTGTTCAGGCTGGTCGCCGATCCCTGCATCGGTCTGCCGGGCGGACGGGGCGATGGGCCGACCGCGCAATGCTACCAAATCGAAGCCGCAATCTGGGGCAAGTTACGCAACGACAATTACCAAGCGCTTCTTGGCGAGCTCGACGATGAGCAGGCTGGCAAACCCCGCGATGCAGCGCGCCTGGCTGGCCTATCGCGATACGACCTGCACGTTCTACCAAGACAAAATTCAGGGCTCGATGGCCTATCCGATGCAGGCGGCGTGCATCGCCCGTGAAACCGCCCGGCGGGCAATGCTGCTCGATTTTTTCAGCCGATTGTGAGAATGGGTCGCTCGTTCATTGGCCTATTCGGTCTAAGACCAAGTAGGCCAATGCAGGTGTGGATGCCACGGTGGCCTACTAACTCATTGGATTCACGACGAATCAGCTATAATGCGGCTAGCCCAAAATGCCGGGCCCCCGCCGGAACGAGCGCTATGCTGCGCGTGCGATTGAAAGCGGACGGACGTTTGGTCGAGGTGCTGCCGGACGGCAGCGAGCGCGCCATTGCCAGCGATCCGCGCGCTATCGCCACGGCCGCGCACAACGCGGCTCGCGCCGCGGATCGGTTCAACGACGCGGCTTATGCCCGCAATATTCGCAATCGCAGCGGCCTGACCCAGGCGGCCTTCGCGGCCCGGATCGGCGTTCCGGTCGAGACCCTACGCAATTGGGAGCAGGGCAAGCGCTCGCCGCGCGGCCCGGCACGCGCGCTGCTCAAAGTGATCGAGCAGGCGCCCGAGGCCGCCTTCGCTGTGCTCGGCAAGGCGCGCTGAGCGGAACGCCTTGGCGCGGGCGCCATTGGACTCGAAATAAGACGGATAATGTTGCGGGGCGGGCTGAACCCGCAGTCATGAGGAGCAGGGAACCACAGGCGACGTGACAGCGATCGGACCAATCCCCGGCGTCGAGGCCAACGGCGCCAAAATTCCGCTAGTCGGGCTAGGTACCTGGGAGTTGCGCGGCCGCACCTGCGCGCGGGTCGTCGAGCAGGCGCTGCGTCTCGGCTATCGCCACGTGGACACGGCGGAAATGTATGACAACGAACGCGACGTGGGCGACGGCATCCGCGCCTCCGGCGTCAAGCGCAGCGATATTTTCGTGACCACGAAAATCTGGCCGTCGCATTTTGCGCCGCGCGCGCTGGAACGGGCAACGCGCGATTGCCTGATGCGGCTGCGCTTGAGCGAAGTCGATCTCTTGCTGCTGCACTGGCCCAATCCGCAGATTCCATTGTCGGAAACGCTGCCGGCCCTGTGCAAGATCAAGACCGATGGGCTGGCCCGCCACATCGGGGTCTCCAATTTCACCGTGGCGCTGATCGAAGAGGCGGTGCGGGTCGCGACCGAGCCGCTGGTGTGCGACCAGATCGAATGTCACCCGTTCCTCGACCAATCCAAGGTGATCGCGGCATGCCATGCGCATGGCATGGCGGCTGTGGCCTATAGCCCGATCGCCCGCGGCAGCGCCAAGAACGACGCGGTGCTCGGGCGCATCGGCGCCGCCCAGAAAAAGACCGCAGCGCAAATCTGCCTGCGCTATCTCGTGCAACAGGATATCGTCGTCATTCCACGCACCAGTAAACTCGAGCGGCTGTCGGAGAATGCGGCACTGTTCGATTTCACCTTGAGCGAGGAGGACATGGCTGAGATCGCCACGCTCGCCAATCCCGAAGGCCGGATCGTCGACTGGTCCTATTCCGGCACTCCGAAGTGGGATTGAGGCGCGCTGTCATTCCGGAAGCTGCGTCGCGGCTGTCCGGAATCCGTAGTCGCGATTTGTGCAGAACTGGCACGGACTGAGGTTATCGATTCCCGGTTCCTCGTTCCGCTCGGCCCGGGAATGACGCCGATGCAGCCGGCGCGCCTAGGCCGCCCGGCTCTCCGCCGCGACCGTGCGCTTCATGAATTCGGCGAAGACGCGCGCGATCTCCGGCTCATAGGCGCCCCAGTCCGGAAACGGAACGAGCGGCACGTCCAGGTCTTGGATCGGCAGCCGATGCAGTTCGCTGCCGGCGATCAGTTCATGCGCGACGAGGCCGCTCTTGCTGGAATGGGTATTGTCGTTGCCGGGAATGATGACGGTCGGCACCTTAATCGAGCGTAGTTGCTCGGCCGTGACGCCCATGACCGGATAATGGGCGCCGGCGACGAAAACGTCGTTCCAGCGCTTCATCACCTTGAGGAATTGCTTGACCGGCAGCCGCGCCATGTAATCGGCGCCCGCCGTATTGGCGGCAAAGCGCTCCTTCCAGGCGTCCATAGCGCAAACCGCCGCCATGCCGCCTTGCTCGGCGGCGCGGATGAACTGGCCATAATATTGCTCAGGCAGCCGTCCGGCGGCGAAGGGGCCACCGGTGACGCGCAACAGCAGGAGGCCGCGCACCGCTTGCGGATTGCGCAGATAGAACAGCATCGAGGTGCGGGCGCCGGCCGAGGAGCCGCTGAAAAACGCCGGCAGCGCGTTTTGCTCGGACAAGAGTGCGTGCATGTCGCGCGTCCAGAGCACTTCCTCGCCTTCGTCGCCCGCGATCAGCACATCCGAGGCGCCGGTGTTGCGACGGTCGTGCAGCATCACGCGGTAGCCGTAGGCTGCAATCTTTTCCGCGAGCGGGATGAATTCGTCATGGCCGCGCCGACCACCCGTCGTCATGACAACCCAAGGATGATTGTCCTTGGCGCGATCGCCAACCACGCGCCAATTGATGTTCACGCCGTTGATTTTGCTGACCGGCATCGCGCGTCCCCTCCGCTGTGAGCATGTCCGGTAAATTGCCTGCCCTTGGACTTGATCCGAGGGTGGAAACCGGCTTTGCGATAAGGACATGCTGAAATAAGCCGACCGATAGTTCATCACATCGGGGCTGAAACGCAAAGCCGGGACACAGACCGGCAGCCGAATGGCAGGTCAAAACTCGATCGGGCTAAAACTCGACATCGAGCTCTTCAAGCTCGTCCGGCTCGGCTTTGGCGCCGGCGATCCACTCCTCCATCAACGGCATCGTCATCATGGTGCGGGAATAGCCCTTGGCGGCTTGGTCAAGTGCCACGTCGTAAGTGGTGAAGCGCGAGCATACCGGCGTATACATGGCGTCGGCGGCGCAGGGCTTTTTGCCGAACAGATAAGGGCCGCCATATTGGCTGAGGCATTCGCGCCAGATCGTAGTGATACGTTCGATGTCGCCGCGGGCACCCGCCCAGGATTTGAAACCCGGAAAATGCGCCTTGATGTTCATCGGCAGCGCGGCGCGCAGATTGGCGAAGCCGGAATGCATTTCCCCGCAGATAGACCGGCAATGCGCGCGCTGTGCCTGATCGGCGGGCAACAGGCTGGCGCCCGGATTAAGCTCATGGAGATATTCGGCGATCGCCAGTGTATCCCATATTTTCAGACCATCGTGGATCAGGCATGGCACGAGAAACGATGGCGACAAAAGCAGCAATTCCGCCCGCGTCGACGGGTCGTCAGTGGAGACATGCTCCTCCTCGAAATCGAGATTTGCCATTTTGCATAGCAACCAGCCGCGCAGCGACCAGGAGCCGTAATTTTTGCTTGCAAGTGTCAATATGGCCTTGGACATTCCGTTGCTCGCTTTGGAAAATCAGCCTGACTCAATCGGTTAGCGACCAGGGCACGGATTCGCGGCGGTGTGCTGACTCTTCTTTGGGCAGCCCTTAACCTCGCCCAGTCCCAAGTGTGCAGGATGTTCATATTCTTGTCGCAGTGCAACAAGAAATGCACTAGCTTGCTTCCGTTGGGGGGTGTGAGCGCGTTCGCTGTCGGGGCGAACCGCGGCACCCGTGGACTATAACCGTGCCTCCGGGATGCTGTATCTCGCTTATCAGCTGCAATCCGACATCATGACCCCGGTCCGCGCCTGGGCCACTTTCGCGGCGAATTCGGGTGGCGCCCCGCTTCTGTCCGACCATCCGGCGTTGCGCAATCTTACCGCAGTCTATGAGCTGATCGCGCGCGCCGGCTTGACCCATACCCGACCGCCGTTCGGCATTGGCAGCGTGACCGTCGGCAACCGCGAGGTCGAGGTCCGCGAGGAGGCCGCGGCACGGACGCCATTCGGCACGCTCTTGCATTTCAAGAAGGATATCGCCACTGCGCAGCCGCGGGTGCTGCTGGTGGCGCCGCTGTCCGGTCACTTCTCGACGCTGTTGCGCGCCACCGTGCGCACCATGCTGCCGGACCACGACGTCTACATCACCGACTGGCATAATGCGCGCGACGTCCCGCTGACCGCCGGCCGTTTCGGCGTCGATGAATATACCGAGCACCTGATCAAATTCCTCGAAGCCATCGGGCCGGGCGCGCACATCCTCGCGGTGTGCCAGCCCTGTGTCGCCACGCTCGCCGCCACCGCCCTGATGGCGCAGGACGGCAACCCGGCGCAGCCGCGCTCGATGACGCTGATGGCCGGCCCGATCGACACCCGCATCAATCCGACCAAGGTCAACGAGCTGGCCAAGAAGCAAACCATCGAATGGTTCGAGCGCACGCTGACCGCTTCGGTTCCGTTGCGCTATCCCGGCGCCTTCCGCCGCGTCTATCCCGGTTTCGTCCAGCTCGCCGCTTTCATGAGCATGAACGTCGAACGACACATCAAGGCGCACAAGGATCTGTACGACAATCTCGCCGCCGGCGAACTGGAAAAGGCGGCGGTGACCAAGGCTTTCTACGACGAATATTTCGCCGTGCTTGATCTCACCGCGGAGTTTTATCTGGAAACGGTGCAGCTCATTTTCCAGGACCATGCGCTGCCGCAGGGCGAGCTTCAATGGCGCGGCCAGCGCGTCGACCCGGGCGCCATCCGCAAGACCATGCTGCTCACGGTGGAAGGCGAGCGCGACGACATCTGCGCCGTCGGCCAGACGGTGGCGGCACACGACCTTTGCAGCAAGCTGCGGCCCTATCTCAAGCGCCACCATATGCAGGCCGGCGTCGGCCATTACGGCGTATTCTCCGGCTCGCGCTGGGAAAAGCAGATTTACCCGATCTTGAAGAACGTGATTTTGTCGAGCGATTGAGCCTGTCGCCACCGGCGTTTCCCCAACGGTCGAAACGGGATAATCTTCGCTTCGGGGCAGGAACCCGAGGACGAAAAGATCATGGCCACAAGCGTCAAACAGATGATTGAGCTCGCCAATGCGGCGGTGCCGAAAATAACTTCGGCACAGGCGAAGGATATGATCGCTCAGGGCAATACACTTGTGGTCGACGTGCGCGATGGCTCCGAGGTGGCCGCAAGCGGCAAAATCGCCGGCGCCCTCCATGTCTCGCGCGGCTTGCTCGAATTCAAGGCCGACCCACAAGCTCCGACCTGCGACAAGAATTTCTCCCAGGAAAAGACTATCATTCTTTACTGCGGATCAGGCGGCCGCGCTGCGCTGGCCGGCAAGCTTCTCAAGGATTTCGGCTACGAGAAGGTCTTCAATATGGGCGGGTTTAAGGATTGGGCCGACAGCGGCGGGCCGATCGAGCAAGGTCCCTAGCGCAGAAATGCCTTTTCCAAGTCTCGCATGCGGGCGTCACCTTGGAGCGCGAACACGTCGGCGACCGTAGCGATGTCCTTCTCGACGCCGGCGATGCCGCCTTCTGCCAGAATGCGGCGGAAGGTATTCTGCATCGCCGCGACTGCGGCCCGGATCGCGTGATTGCCGCAGATCACCAGGCCGACTTTGCCAAGCGCGGCGATGTCGGCAAACGAAAGCTGTGGATAGGCGGTCGGAACCAGCACCAACGGAACGTGTCCAGGCCACGCTTTGCAGAACGCTACGATCTCGTCGGGCGTTTTTTGTTTGCTGTGGATGAGTATCGCATCGGCGCCGGCTTCCGCATAAGCGGTGCCCCGGTGCAATGCTTCGTCCTGGCCGGTGCCGGCAATCAGCGCTTCGGTGCGCGCGATGACAACCACGCTGTCTGTGGCCTTGGCCGCGGCGATCTTTCCCTGGAATTCTTCGACCGGCACCAACTCCTGACGGCCGCCGGCACGCAGGCTTGAGTCTTTGGGAAAGGTCTTGTCCTCGATGACCACCGCGGCGACGCCGGCGGCCGCGTATTGCGGCACGACGTAGGCGACATTCACGGCATTGCCAAAGCCGGTATCAAGGTCGGCAATCACCGGCGCATCTTGTGCCGTGCCGATTGCCCGCATCATGTCTAGATGCGTGTTCATTGAAAGAATGTTGGCGTCTGGCACCGCGAAGGATGCCGAAAGCTCGAAGCCGCTGCCCCAGATCGCATCGAAACCGGCGTTTGCGGCGAGTTTCGCCGCCAGCGGGTTATGTGCGGCCATGGCGATCGCCGGCCGACGGACATCCATCCTGGCGCGCAGTGCGGCGACGTTTCGCTTGTCTTTTGTCATTGTCACCGCATCGCCGCGGCAATATTGCCGCCGTCGACCGTGGTGACGCTGGCGGTGGTTTTTAATTCCAGCGACAGGTGCAAAAAGGCTTGTGCCACATCCTCGGCGGTGACTTCGCGGGCCAGAAGATTGCCGCTCATGTAATCCTTCTCGGAAACGCCGCGCGCCTTGGAACGCGAGGCGATCATATCGGGCGTGAGCAAGCCGGAGCGGATGCGGTCGGCGTTGACGGCGTTGGCGCGGATGCCGTCGGCGCCGTAGTCGAGCGCATATTGGCGCATCAGCGCCAGAGCCGCTGCCTTGGGGATGCCATAGGGTCCGAAATTTGGTCCCGGATTGACGGCCTGTTTCGATATATTGAACAACAAACAGCCTCCGGTGCCTTGCGCGCGCATGATTTTCACCGCCGCTTGCGCTACGCGCTGATGGCCGTAAAAATTCAACTCGAAGCTTTTGCGCAAAATGTCTTCGTCCACTTCGCCGATGCGGCCCTGCCAGGCGGCGCCGGCATTTGATACGACGATATCCACGCCGCCGTAATTTTTGACGATCTTGTCGAAGGCGGTCTGGACCGACTCCGCATCGGTTACGTCGCAGGTGACCGGCAGCGCGGTCGGACCGATTTTTTCGGCTTGCTGGCTGGTGGCGGCAAAGTCGAGGTCGAGCAAGGCTATCTCGGCGCCGGCCGCGGCAAATATTTGTGCCGTTGCCGCGCCGATGGCGCCGCCGGCGCCGGTCACCGCGCAAATCTGGCCCGCCAGCGGCAAGTCGCGGCGCCGGCCAAGCTTCGCTTGCTCCAGCGACCAGTATTCGCAGTCGAACATATCGGCTTCCGAGATCGACTCGAAGCGGCCAACGGCTTCGGCATCGCTCACGCCTTCGATCCAGGCCTCGGCGATGTCGGCCGCGATGATCGCGTCGCGTTTACTGCGGCCGAGACCGAACAGGCCGAGGCCGGCGACCAGCGCCACGCGGGGCAGGGGATCGAGTTCGTGCGTGATGCCGCCGGCGCGCTTTTTATTGCGTTCGAAATAATCACGGTAGTGGCGGACGAATTCATCGGCTCTCATATGCGCTGCGGTCGCGAATTCATCGAGCTTGCCGGTTTCCGGTATCGGCAAAACCAGCGGCCAGTTTTTGGTGCGGATGGTGTGGTCGGGAGTGATCACGCCCAACTGGCTAAGGCGGTCCAAATCTTTGGCATTGACGAAATTTTGTACTGCGTCACCGTTGCGGAAGTCGAGAACGAGGCGCCGCCAGGCACCTTCAACCGCATTATCCTTCACGCTGCATACACCGCGGATAATGGGCGCTACATGCGCGACGGCTGCGGACTTGGGCGACACAGGGCGAGCCGCAACTGATTTGCGGCGGCGCGCGATGAAATCCTCGGCCAGCGAGACCATCGCGATCATCCGCTCGTAGGCCTCGCGGGCGCTGTCGCCGAAAGTGACGATGCCGTGTTTGCTCAAAATCAGGCCGTCGCTCGGTTTGGCGTGCTCGAAAACCTCGATTGCCGACTTGGCGAGCCCGAAGCCGGGCATCACATAGGGCACAAAGCCGAGCCGCCCGCCGAACACGTCCGCGCATTTTTTCTTGCCGTCGGGCTGGTCGATCACGCTTAGGACTGCCGTGGCGTGGGTATGATCGACGAATCTGTGCGGCAGGAAAGCGTGCAGCATCATCTCGACAGAAGGGTTCGGCACCAATGGAGCGATGAGGTTTGCGCGTTCGATCCCGACGAGGTCCTCGTCGCCGATTGAATGCAGCGCCCTAAGCTTGCGCATCGGGGACAGGCGCACAGCTACAAATCCGTCGGCACCGATATTCGCCAGATCGGAGCCTGAGGATTTGACGAGCAACACTTCGGCTTCGTCGCCGAGGCGGTCGCGCAGGGTCGTCTTCAGCGAGGTATTGCCGCCGCCGTGCAGGACGAGTTTCGGATCGCGTCCCAACAGCCGGCTGGTGTAGATGCGCAGCGCAAGATTGCGGTCGACCGCGACTTGCCCACCCGGCCGGTTCGCAAGCTCACCGGCCAGCGCCTCGGCGTCGCGCTCGACCCAGGCACTTTGCATCACAGCATGATCCGGAAAAGTGGGCACCGGTTTTCCGAAAAGACCATACTACACCTAATACAGCGAGCGTTTACGAGTGATCAGCCGCCGGCAAAGCGACGCGACCACCAACCGGTGCGGCGTGGCAGGGTACTTTCTGCGGCCTCGCTGGACTGGGTAACGACCGGTTCTTCGGCGGGGGCGCTCGGCTGCTGGGTCTGTGGCGGCGGCAAGTTTTCTTCGCTGCCGCCCATCGGCGCGCGCTCGCGGATGGTTGAACGGCGTCGCGTCGGCTCTGCCGGCGCGACCGGGTGCTGAAGCGGTTCCGGCGCGCTCGGCAGCGCGGCTTCATGCGGCGCGGCATCGAGATCGGCGACCGCTTCCTTCAACTCAGGCT
>JBAQHW010000411.1:0-1801 GCA_049288525.1 Xanthobacteraceae bacterium | reverse complement strand
TTGCTGTTGAACGCGCAATCGGCGCAGCTTGCCGGCGATCGCGAGGCCGCCGACCGCGCTTTTCGCACCATGGCCGGCCGCGCCGACACCAAGCCGCTCGGGCTGCACGGGCTTTACATCGAGGCGCGCCGCAACAACGATGCCACCGGCGCCCGCGCCTACGCCGAAGAGGCCGCGCGCACCGCACCGTCGCTGCATTGGGCCAACCGCGCGGTGCTGGAAGCGCTGTGCCGCGACGGCAATTGGGCCGGCGCGCTGCGCCTGCTCGAAAGCAACCTGCGCACGCTCGATCGCTCGGTCTATCGGCGACTGCGCGCGGTGTTGTTGACGGCGCGCGCCCATGCCTTGGAGCAAACCGACCGCGACGCCGCCAAGGCGGCGGCGCTGGAGGCGCAGAAATTGGCGCCGAGTTTGGTGCCAACAGCGGCGCTCGCCGCGCGGCTATTGGCGGAAGGCGGTCAGATACGTAAGGCGGGTCGCGTGATCGACGCGGCCTGGCGCGCCCATCCGCATCCGGCGCTGGCCAAGGCTTATGCCGAATTACGGTCCGGGGATTCGGCGCGCGAGCGCTTGAAGCGGATCGAGACGCTCGCCGGCAAAGTGCCGGGCCATATCGTGGGCGCGCTGGCGGTGGCGCGCGGCGCGCTCGGCGCGCAGGAATTCGCCAAAGCGCGCGCGGCGCTCACGCCTTATCTGGACAAGCCGACCAAGCGCGTCGCTTTGTTGATGGCCGAGCTCGAACGCGCCGAACGCAACGACGAAGGGCGCGCGCGGGAATGGCTGGCGCGCGCGGTGAACGCCGCGCCCGATCCAGCCTGGACCGCCGACGGCCATGTCTCGGAGCACTGGCAGGCGGCATCGCCGGTGACCGGGCGGCTCGATGCTTTCGAATGGCGGGTGCCGCTCACCGGCGCCGTCGCGATGGCGATGATCGAGCCGGATCGTGCGCCGGCCGCACCCACAGCGCCGGTTGCGATCGCGGCCGAGCTGCCGAAGGAGCCGCCTGAGACGCCCCCGGCTGCAGCCGTGGAGATCGAAGCAGAGACCGACCCGGTGGCTCCCGTTGAGATCGAGCCGGCGACCAAGCCCGCAGCAAAGTTAGACGTTAAACTGGAGCCGGCGCCGGAACCGATCATCCCACTGGTGCACGCTCCCGACGATCCCGGCCCCGACGCCGTGCCGGAGATCGAACCGCACGCCGAACAGCCGAACAGCGGCTGGCGCAAGATTTTCGGGTAAAGCTGTCGGTGCGGTCCCCGATCTCATGCTGCCCCCATGCTCTGGCCGCCGTCTCGAAGCCGACGAGGACAAAGCGACGATTGAAGCAAAGCTGGCAAAAATTGCTAAGGCAAAGCCGAAATCTAGCTAGTGTGTCTGGACGAATCGAAGCGGCCATGCGAGACGAAAATCCCCCGGCCGATGGGGGTTACGCCGGGCTTCCCATTGTTATATCTTCTTAGGAAAGGCTCGGGCTATTCTAGCCAGGGTAACAGCCTCATGGAGGACTGAATGGCCATTCGCAAAGCGACGCTTAGGAAGGCGCCGCCGCGGCCAGAATTGGAGCGACTACTTACGGCGGCCAGAGAACACGAACTAACCGATGCTGAAATTCAAGAGCAGAGAGTAAGCTTCGCCTACGGGAACGCGCCAGAAAATTCCCGGATCACCAAGGAGTCGGCCCGCTCCGCCGCGACCAGCCTTCGTCTACAGCGAGCATAAAGTCACTAAACCGGAGCAAAAGCCCGGTTTGGACCGGGCTTTTTTGCGGGGATGATCGTCTCAGAGGGAAACGATCCTGAAC
>JBAQHW010000410.1:0-8408 GCA_049288525.1 Xanthobacteraceae bacterium | reverse complement strand
TCCCGAAGGATTCCTCCAAGCTCGACTGGGAGATCGAACTCGGCATCGTCATCGGTCAGCCGGCGCGCTATCTGAGCAAAGACAAGGCGCTCGACGTGGTCGCCGGCTATTGCCTTGCCAACGACGTGTCCGAGCGTGTGTTTCAGATCGAGCGCGCCGGGCAATGGACCAAGGGCAAAGGCTGCGAGACCTTCGGCCCGCTCGGGCCGTGGCTCGTTACCAAGGATGAAATCAAGGATCCGCAAAACCTCGACATGTGGCTCGACGTCAACGGCGAAAAGCGCCAGCGCGGCAATACCAAGACCATGATCTTCGACTGCCGCCACATCGTCTGGTGCTGCTCGCAGTATTTCGCGCTTGCGCCTGGTGACGTCATTATTACGGGAACTCCGCCCGGTGTCGGGCTTGGCATGAAGCCGGAGCCGAAATTCCTCAAGGCCGGCGACGTGGTCACACTGGGCATCGACGGCCTGGGCGAACAGCGGCAGAAGATCGTGAAGTTCAAGAAGTAGTCCGAAGCTGCCCGTCCCGCAGGCGCATGGGCCTCAGACCATCGGCGGTATCCGCGAAACTACGTACCGCCGGTAGGTAGGAGTCTTCAACGCTTCTGCGCTGCAATGGCGGTCATCCATTGAGCATGATCCGGAAAAGTAAGAACCGGTTTTCCGAAAAGATCATACTCCAGTGAAAAATCCCGGTCCCCGATCCGATTCAATTTCATCGGATCAGGTCCAGGATGACCGTCCGGGTATCTGTTCATGTCGTCACGAACCAAAGTTCGGGAAGCCGCTCGGCGCGCCAGAAACGAAATCGATCACGGCGAGAAGCTCAACGCGCTCGCCGATGCCATCCACGACTTCGTCGACTATATCGAATTGATCGAGCACCAGATCAGGCAAGTCGAGACGCGCCTGCGTCGGACGGAAAATGTAGCGCACGGCGCGTATCGGCGCGCCGCGTCGCGCCAGGCCGATCGCACCTTGAGATCTCCTCCGCTCGCCGCAGCGGCATTTGCGTGCGATTGCGTTGCGCAGATCTTCGCCGGAAGTCGCGGCAATCTTGACCCCCATGCGCGGCGAGGGTACGCGTAGCAAGAGGCGTGAGGGATCAGGTACTTCAAGAACATAACTGGGGAGGCGGCCGATGAAACGGCAGATTTTCGGGACCTTGACTGCGCTTTGCCTGTTGGCGACCCCCGCGATGGCGGCCGACAGCGTCAAGATCGGGCTGGTCACCACCTTGAGCGGACCGGCCGGAGTCATCGGCAAGCATATGAAAGATGCGGCTGATCTGGCGCTGGAAATGCTCGGCGGCAAGATCGGCGGCCTGCCGGCGCAGATCATCTATGGCGACGACCAATTCCGCCCCGACGTCGGCCGCCAGGCCACGGAAGAGATGCTCAAGCGCGACAAGGTGGATTTCATGACCGGATTCATCTGGTCGAACGTCCTGCTCGCGTCCTACCAGCCCATCATCCAATCCGGGACCATTTTCGTCGGCGCCAATGCCGGCCCGCATGAGATTGCCGGCGCAATGTGCGCGCCGAATTACTTCTCGGCATCGTGGCAGAACGACCAGACTCCGGAAGCCATGGGCAAATATATGAACGATCAGAAGATGGACGACGTCTATCTGATCGCGCCCGACTACGCGGCCGGCAAGGACATGATGACCGGCTTCAAACGCTATTTCAAAGGCAAGATCGCCGCCGAAGTCTACACCAAGCCGGGCCAGTCCGATTATCAGGTCGAGATCAGCCAGATTCGCGCCGCCAACCCAAAAGCGCTGTTCATCTTCCTGCCCGGCGGCATGGGCATCCAGTTCATCAAGCAATATGCCCAGTCGGGATTGCGCGGACAGATTCCGCTTTATTCCGCCTTTACCGCCGACGAAACCACGCTGCCGGCGCTCGGCGATGCGGCCGCCAACAATTATGAGGTGAGCTTCTGGTCGCCCGACCTCGATAATCCCCGCAGCAAGCAATTCGTCGCCGCCTTTCGCAAAAAGTACAATTACATTCCTTCCTATTACGCGGCACAGCAATTCGACGCGATCAACATGATCGACGATGCGGTAAAGTCCGTGCACGGCAATCTCGCCGATAAGAAAGACATGATCGCACGAATGGCGAAAGCCGACTTCCCGTCGGTGCGCGGCAAGTTCACGTACAACACCAATCACTTCCCGATCGAAAACTTCTATCTGCTCAAGATCGAGAAGGACAGCGACGGCCAATACGTGCGCAAGATTCAAAAAACGATCTTCGCCGATCACAAGGACGCCTACTATACCGAATGCCACATGCAGCCTTATCAATGAGGGGCAGGCGGGCCGGTAGGCTCGCCAACCCGCTCGCCGCGATGATGCGATCGTGATTCTTGTTGCAGAGCAGGTTCTCAACGGCGTGCAGTTCGGCATCACGCTGTTCCTCATGGCGGCCGGGTTGACGCTGATCTTCGGCGTCATGAACGTCATCAATCTCGCTCACGGCTCGCTCTACATGATCGGCGCCTTCATCGCCGCGGCGACTTTCAATGCGGTGCACTCCTTTCTTATCGCCATCGCCGCCGCACTCGTCGGCACCGCTGCGGTCGGCATCGCGATGGAAATCGTCGTCTTTCGCGCGCTCTATCAGCGCGACCATCTCGATCAGGTGCTGGCGACGTTCGGCCTCATCCTGTTCTTCAACGAGGCCGTGCGGATGATCTGGGGCGCGACCGCCCTCTATGCCGAGGTGCCGGCTTTCCTCTCCGGCCAGGTGGAGATCCTCCCGGGCATCCCCTACCCGGCGTATCGGCTGGCGATCATCGGCGTCGGTCTTGTCGTCGCATTGTCGCTCTATCTCCTGGTGATGCGGACCCGGATCGGCATGCTGATCCGCGCCGGCGCGTCCGATCGCACCATGGTGGCGGCACTCGGAGTCAACATTACGCTGCTCTACACGCTGGTGTTCGGCTTGGGCGCCGCCTTGGCGGCGCTGGCAGGGGCGCTGGCGGGACCGGTGTTCACGGTGGAGTCCGGCATGGGCGATGATCTTCTCATTCTCGCCTTCGTCGTCATTGTCATCGGCGGCATCGGCTCGATCCGCGGCGCCTTCATTGCGGCCGTTCTTGTCGGAGTGGTCGATACGATGGGCCGCGCCTTCCTGCGGCCGCTGTTTGCGCTGGTCATGTCGGGCTACGCCGCGGACAATGCCGGACCGGCGACCGCCTCCATGCTGATCTATATCCTCATGGCCACGGTGCTGTTCTTCCGACCTGAGGGACTTTTTCCGCGGGCAAAACGGTGAGGTCTTCGCGCACAGGCTTTATCGTGGCGCTCGCCGTGCTGGCGGCGCTGGCGCTGCTGCCGCCGGTATCCACGGCCTTGGGCCAGGATTTTTATATCGATCTGTTCACCCGCATCATGATCTTCGCCATCGCCGCGGTCAGCCTCGATCTGATCCTCGGATTCGGCGGCATGGTGAGCTTCGGCCACGCCGCCTATCTCGGCATCGGCTCTTACGCCGTCGGCATTCTCGCCTATTACAATATCGACAACGGCTTCCTTCAATTCGGCGCCGCCATTCTTGCCTCGGCGCTGATCGCGCTGTTTATCGGCTGGGTTTCGCTGCGCACCAGCGGCGTCTATTTCATCATGATCACGCTGGCCTTCGGCCAGATGATTTACTTCCTCGGCGAGAGCATCAACCAGTTCGGCGGCGACAACGGGCTCAATATCGAGCGGCACAGCCGCTTCGCCGCGGTCTTGAATTTGGACCATCCGACCACGCTCTATTATTTCGTCTTCGCCTGGCTCGCGCTTTGCCTGGGGTTCGGCTGGCGGCTGGTCGAATCGCGGTTCGGCATGGTGATCCGCGGCGCCAAATCGAACGAGACGCGCATGGTGGCGCTCGGATTTCGCACCTTCCGTTACAAGCTGGTCGCTTTCGTCATATCGGGCGCCATGGCCGGCGTGGCCGGCGCCTTGCTGGCGAACCTGACGCTGTTTCTATCGCCCAACATCATGCATTGGACCCGCTCGGGTGAGATCATGATGATGGTCATCCTCGGCGGTATGGGAACGCTCATCGGTCCGGTGCTCGGCGCCATCGCCTATCTGGTGCTGGAAAACGTGTTATCGGGCTTCACCGAACATTGGCAAGCTATCCTCGGGCCGTTTCTGGTCCTGGTCGTGATCTTCTCCAAGTCGGGGCTGCTCGGCGCGGCGGGGCCATGGCGGGCGAAATCCAACCATGCCTGACGCCTTGCTGGAAACCCGGCAGCTTAGGAAGCGCTTCGGCGGTCTGGTCGCAACCGACGACGTGTCGTTGGAAATTTCGCCCGGCGAAATTCATGCCGTCATCGGGCCGAACGGCGCCGGCAAGACAACGCTGGTCGCCCAGCTCGCCGGCGATCTGCAGCCCGATTCCGGCGCGATTGTTTTCGCCGGCCAGGATATCACGAGCCTCACGGCGGCCGAGCGGGTGCGCCGCGGGCTCGCCAGATCGTTCCAGATCACCAACGTGTTTCGCGAATTCTCGGCGCTCGACAATGTGACCCTTGCGTTCCAGGCATCGGCCGGACACAGCTTTCATTTCTGGCGCGCGGCGCGCCGCGAACCGGCGTTGCGCGAGCCGGCGAAGGCATTGCTGAGCGAGCTCGGCCTGGCGACGCGGCTCAATGTGGCCGCGGGCAACCTCTCGCACAGCGAAAAGCGCACGCTCGAGATCGCAATGGTTCTTGCCACCAAGCCGCGGCTGGTGCTGCTCGACGAACCCCTCGCCGGCATGGCGCCGGAAGACTCCAAGCGCATGGTGCAAACGCTTGCGGCGCTCAAAGGCAAAGTGACCATCCTGCTCATCGAGCACGACATGGACGCCGTGTTCACCTTGGCCGATCGGCTGACGGTTCTGGTCTATGGCCGCGCCATCGCGACCGGCACGCCCGATGTCGTGCGTGCCAACGAAACGGTGCAGCGCGCCTATTTCGGCGACGAGGCTGAATGATGCTCGACGTCAACGGTCTCGAAGCGAGCTACGACGAGAGCCAGATCCTGTTCGGCGTGAGCTTGAGCATCGCCGAAGGCGAGGTCGTCACGCTGCTCGGCCGCAACGGCATGGGCAAGACCACCACCGTCTCGACGCTGATGGGCATCCTCCCGGCCAAGCGCGGCGAAATTATTTTCGACGGCGTTGCACTGCACCGCCTGCCCTCCTACCGCGTGGCCCAATGCGGCCTGGCTTTGGTGCCGGAGGGCCGGCACATTTTCCCGAACCTCTCGGTGCGGGAGAACCTCGTCGCCACCGCGCGCGACGGCCACACCGGAGCGGCGGCGTGGACGCTTCCAGCGGTGCTCGAATTGTTTCCGCTCTTGCGCGAGCGGCTGGAGAGCTGGGGCGGGCTCCTCTCCGGCGGCGAGCAGCAGATGCTGGCCATCGGACGGGCGCTGATGACCAATCCGCGCCTCCTCATTCTGGACGAAGCCACCGAAGGCCTGGCGCCGATGGTGCGCCGGGAAATCTGGCAGGTTTTGAAGCTCCTCAAAGAGCGCGGCCAATCGATCCTGGTCATCGACAAGAACGTCGACATTTTGTCGCGGATCGCGGACCGCCATTACATCCTCGAAAAGGGCCGCGTCGTCTGGTCCGGCAGTTCCGCTACCTTGCAGGCCGAGCCCGCGCTCAAGGAGCGTTATCTCGGGATATGAGCGGAACGCCGCGGCCGCCCAATCTAGAATCCTAGCTTCAAATCGCCGCGGAAATTCGCCGGCGATGCGGCCCGACCATCTTGCGGTGCCGACATTTTTCGGACACAGGTGGGCAAGCCTTTGGGCTACATTTTCGGTCACGCAAAACAAGGAGCGGGAGAGCCTGATGGGTGCGAATTTCGGCATTGCTGGATTGGATTGGCAGCAGCGGGTCAATTGGGACCGGCTGCGCAAATATCGGACCGAACGAGCCCGCACGATGATGAAAAAGCACGGCCTTGGCGCGATGCTGTGCATGTATGACGAGAACGTCCGCTACCTGACCGGCACGCTGACCCCGGGCTGGAACCGGCTCAAGCCCGGGCTGCGCTACGCCATGTTGTGCGGCGACGGCGCGCCGATCCTGTTCGAGCAGGGCGATCTCGGCTTCCAGATCGAGCGCCATTCGCCGTGGATTCCGAAGGAGAACGTGCGGCACTCGTTCGCCTGGATCAAGGGCGCCGCCGGCCCGGCTTCGACCCAGCAGGTCAATAAGTTCGTCAAGGCGGCGATGCAAGCAATGAAGGAAAACGGCGTCGCCGGCCAAAAACTCGGCGTCGATTTCATCGACATCAACATGATCAACGTGTTCAAGGAAAATAACATCAACTGGACCGATGGCATGAGCGCGATGATGGACGCGCGCGCCGTCAAGAGCGAAGACGAGCAGGAATGTTTCCGCATCGTCGGCGCCATCGGCGACGCGACCCACTGGGAGTGCATGAAGTTCCTGCGCCCCGGCGTCACCGAGAACCAGGTGACCGCCCATCTGATGCAATATCTCTACAACATTCCCGGCATGGAAGACGTCGAAGACGTCATCGTCTCGTCGGGCCCGAACACCTGGCCGAACTGGCGTAATTTCTCCGACCGCATCATCCAGCCCGGCGACATCGTGTTCATGGATTTGGCGGCGCTGACCTGGAACGGCTACAAGTCCTGCTATTACCGCACCTATTGCGTCGGTAAAGAACCGTCGCAGGAGCAGAAGGAAACCTACGAGACCGCATTGAAATGGCTCTACGATTCGATCGGCGCAGTGAAGGTCGGCGCCACCACGCGCGACATTGCGATGAAGTGGCCGTCGGCGATGGAAACCTGGGGCTACGAGGATGAGGATCAGGCCGCGGCCAACCTGTGGGGCCACGGGCTCGGTCTCGCGCAATACGATCCGCCGGTAATTTCGCGCATCTGGTCGCTCGACCATCCGATCGACATCCAGGAAGGCATGACGTTTGCGCTCGAAACGCAGCACGGCAAGCAATTCCGGTACGGCGTGCGTATCGAGGAAATGCTGATCGTGAAGAAAGACGGAATCGAAATCGTTTCAAATTTCCCGGTCAAGCAGATCACGGTCGTCGATCCGCTGCCCGGCTACGGCGATCACGTGAAGTGACGCTAAAGCACCTCTCCCCGCTGCGCGGGGAGAGGTCGACTGAGCGAAGCGAAGGAGGGTGAGGGGGCGTTGCCGCGAGTCTGAGCCTTAGCGTAATTCTCAGCCCGGCGGCACCGCCCCCTCACCCCACCCTCTCCCCGCACGCGGCGAGAGGGAGTGCGCGGCGACAAAGTCCAACGAGATTCGTATGACGCGTTTCATCATCCCCCTCTCCAATACCGCCGCGACCGCGCCGGAGCGCGTCGGTCCGAAGGCAGCGAATCTCGCAACGCTCAGCCGTGCGGGTCTGCCGACGCCAGGGGGATTTTGCATTACTGCTGACGCGTATCACAGGCAGGTCCAGCACCTCGGACTCGGCGACATGATCGGCGCTTACGCCCGTGCCGATCAACCCGTACAGCGGCGGCTCGCGGTCGAGATCCGGCTGAAGCTTTACCAGAGCGATCTCGCGCCCGACGTGCTCGCCGACGTGCTGGCGGCGTGGTGGGCCGCGGACAAGCCGGCCGCGGTGCGCTCGTCCTCGCTGATCGAGGATCGCGCCGATGCGAACTTCGCCGGTCAGTTCGAAAGCTTTCTCGGCGTGCGTGAGGACGCAGAATTTCTCACCACGCTGCGCGCCTGCTGGGCGGCGCTGTGGACCACAACCGCACGGCGGTCGATGGCGCAGCTCGAGCAAAATCCCGCCGACACGGCCATGGCAGTGCTGGTTCAGCCGCTGGTCAAGGCCCGCGCCTCGGGCGGGGGCTTAAGCGAAACCGCCGACGGCCATATGCTGATCAGCGCGACATGGGGCCTCGGCTCGGCGATCGCCCAAGGCGAGGTAGTGCCCGACCGCGTCGTGCTGACCCGCCACGGCTTCGTACGTTCGAACGAAGCCGGCCGCAAGCATCATCGCGAGGCCTGCGTGCATGATTCCGGAAATAGCGCCGGCACCTCGCCGCAAAAAGTGCCGGACGAATTGGTAAGCGCGCCATGCCTGGAAGCCGGCCAAGCCACCGTTCTTGGCCGTCTGATGCGTAAATGCGAGGACGTGCTCGGCATGCCGGTCGAGATCGAATGGGCGCTCGACGACGCCGGATTCAAGCTGCTGCAAGCCCGGCCGCTGCATGTGGCGCCGGCGCATGTTCCCGACGAAATCTGGCTCAAGCATCCCGGATTGAACGGCCATCCCGCCGGCATCGGCTGGGGCAGCGGCCGCGCCGTGGTCGTCAATTGCGAATGCGAATTGAGCCGCGTTGCACCCGGCGACATCCTGGTGACGCGCGTTGCCGGACCGGCGTTAAGT
>JBAQHW010000409.1:0-1613 GCA_049288525.1 Xanthobacteraceae bacterium | reverse complement strand
GACACGGGTGGGAAGCGCAGCGCGCGATTTCCTCGATGCCAGCGCCACGGCGCTCGATCGGCGCAGCGCGCCGCCGCCGGTCGACGCCTTCGAAGCCGAACTCGCCGCCTACATCGCGGAGGTCGAGGCGGTGCGCGGCGAAGGCTTGACGCTGCCCTTGACCAGCAACGAGGTCGAGCCGGTGTTCGCGCTCGGCTTTGCGCTCGAACAGCTGCGGCAGAACTTCATCGACCTGCGCCGCTGCGTGCAAAGCTACGCGCGCCGGATCGCGCGAAAACGACAAACGCAGCGGCGAGCGTAGGGTGGACGAAATTGCCTAATCTGCCCAAGCGCGTGGGCACCGCGGGTGTGCGATTTTGCCCACGCGCCGCAGCTCTCGCGCCGCGGCGCCCACCTTGCGGCAGCTATTTGTCGCGCGCGGCGGCTTGGGCCACCACGCGCACCGCCTTGTTCAGGTCGGGCTTATTTTTCGACAGCGTGTCGCCGATATCGCTAATCTTTTTCAGAAACGCCGCCTGCTCGTCGGCCGGCAAGCTGGACAACTGGCCGCCGTCATCGGTCCATGTCTTGAGCTGCGCCTCGTCGAATTGATTGACGAAAGGGACGATCTGTTTGTCTATCGCTGTGGCGTCGTCGCGCACGATTTTTTGCAAGTCGGGCGGCAATGCCTCCAGCCATTTCTTGTTCATCACCGCGATGCTGTTGACGTAGGGCTGACCGATTTGGACGACGTATTTGGCGGCGTCTATGTAGTGCAGCGGCCCGAACACCGACACCGTTCCCAGCGCACCGTCAACGGCGCCCTGCTGCAGGGCCGGCAGAACGTCGGCGAGCGACATCGCCACCGGTGAGGCGTCCATGCGCTTGATCATTTCGAGCTGGAACGGAGAGGCCAGCACGCGGATCTTCATGCCCTTTAAATCGGCGAGGCGATGCACCGGCTTGACCGTTACGATCGCCGAAGCCGCCAGCGGGAACAGGCCGATTCCAGTCAGCCCCTTGTTGCCGCCCAGGCCGAGCAGGAGCTCACGCACCGCCGGATCGGCGACCATGCGGACGTCCTGCGCCTGGCTGGAAATCAGCCCCGGCGCGCTCAAGGCCTCGTAGCGCTCGTCGACGCCGACCAAAAACTCGGGCGGTCCGATCCAGGCCTGGATCGCGCCGAATTGCGTGCCTTCGATCTGGCGCGGGATCGAGCCCAACTGGCTCGCCGGAAAGACTTCGCCCTTGATGCGCCCGCCGGAATCCTTCTCCACGGCGGCAGCGAACCGCTTCATCCATTCGTGCTGCGTGTCGTTGAGCGTGGCGGTGCTCAACTTCATGACATAAGTCTTGGCGTCCTGCGCCTGCGCCGGCGATTGCGCGGCAATCGCGACGGCCAGCGCGGCGGCGGCGAAAACGGCGTTCCGGAGCGAAGCCGTCCCGATCCCTCTCATGCTCATTTTCATGTCCTCAGTTCGTGTTCTGGGCGGCTGGCCCTGCAGCGGCTAACCCCGCAGCGGCGCGAGATCGGCCGGTCCTGCAAAAAAGCTCCCGAGCGTGCGCAGCGTAGCGGTGGCACGCGCCTCGCTCCAGCCACCATGACGCGCATTGAGCAAAAACTTGTCCTCGAT
>JBAQHW010000408.1:0-12163 GCA_049288525.1 Xanthobacteraceae bacterium | reverse complement strand
CTGACGCTGTCGGCCTTGAGCGACAGGCCGTAGTTGGAGGTGAGAAGCCGAATAAGGCCGCGCCTGACCTGATAGGTCAGTTCGTGATTGATATCGGCGCGCAGATCGTCCATCGCCTCGCGGCGGGAATCAGCGAGATAGACGTAACGCGCCACCGTCAGCTTATTCAGCGGCGTTTGATGGCCCGCGGCTGTAGCGGCGCGGCCATAGAGATCGGCCTTCTTTCGCATCGACCAGGCCGGTTCGAGCTGGGCATGCAGCATGGTGTAACCGCGCGCGCCGGCAAGCTCGATCATCGCCGGGGTGTCGGTCGCCGTCGCCATCGGCATATGCGGGGCGGAGAGCGGCTGCGGCAGAGCGACGATGCTTTTGCCGCGCCAGTGCTTGCCGTTCCAGTCGAACGGCTCCTTGGCCGTCCAGCACTTGAGGATGAGATCGAGCGATTCACGCAGCCGCTCGTGGCGATCGCCATAAGACAAGCCGCGCTCGTCGGAGAACAGCGGGCTCGGAAAGCCGGAGCCGAAACCGAAAATGTAACGCCCGCCGCCAATGACGTGATCGGTGGTGGCGGCGGCAACGGCGGTGTCGAGGGGATGCGCGAGATGGATGAGCTTGACCGCAGCACCCATGCGGATGCGCTTGGTCAACGCCGCTGCCTTGCACATCAATAGTTCCGGCACCGGCAGCGTATCGACCTTGTCGAAATAGACCGGTTCGGCATGATGCTCGCTGATATAGCAGTCGCGAAATCCGAGCGTGTCGGCGAGCACGATCTCGGCGAGGTCTTCTTCGTAAGTCTGTGCGGCAGTGGTGTGCGGACGAAAACCGTTGGAGAAAAGTCCGAATTCCATAGGCATTCCTCAAATCTGCAAAGAGCTACGTTACGATCCCGAGCGCGCCTTGACAACGAGGCTTGACACGAGGCGGCCGACCTCGCCAAGTCGGCTCGATGGCTGCAGACTTGCGCATTTACGGCGTCGCGCGCACCCGCGCCTTCCGCGCGCTCTGGATGGCGGAAGAGCTTGGCATTGCCTACCAGCATCTGCCGATCGAGATTGGCGATGCTGGCGCGCGTACGCCTGAATTCTTGGCGCTCAACCCCAACGGCCGTTTGCCGGTCATTGTCGACGGCGACTTCGTGGTGTTCGAGTCGCTGGCGATCACCCTCTACCTTGCCAAGAGGCATTCGAACGGCGAACTCTATCCCGGCACGCTCGAAGGCGAGGCGCGTGCCTGGCAATGGAGCTTTTGGGCGATCGCCGAGGTCGATCGCGGCGTCAATATCTGGTCGCTGCACGCGGTGCGCTTGCCCGCCGGCGAGCGCAATGCCGCTCTCCGCGAGGAGGCGCTCAAAGTGTTGGCTTCGCCGTTCAAGGTGCTCGATGCGGCGGTAGCGACGCGGCCTTATCTCCTCGGCGACGCATTTACCGTGGCCGATCTCAACGTCGCCGCCGTCATCAGCCGTGCCGTCGACATGGACCTCGTTGCGGTGCCGCATCTGCACGCCTGGCTGAAACGCTGTCTCGACCGGCCGGCGGCGCGTCGGGCGCTTGCGCTCAAGACCAAATCCGATGATGCGACGCCGGTCGAGGTGACGCGGCGTATCGCTCGGCTCAACCGCTTATGAGCGCGCGTTCCGGCCCGTTCAATGCCGCTTCGGCTCTGCAAGAGGCATTCGCGCTGCAACGACAGGGTCAGCTCCGCGAGGCGGAAAGAATCTACGGCCGTATTCTCAAGTCGGTGCCGGATAATTTCGACGCGCTCAATCTGCTCGGCGCGTTAAAGCTGCGGCAAGGACAGGCCGGCGAAGCGCAGCGGCTGTTCAGTGCCGCGGTCAAGGCTAATCCGCGCGTGGCGGGTGCTTGGAGCAATCTCGGCCAGGCCTTGCACGCGCTCAAGCGCGTGCCGGAAGCGCTCGAATGCCTCGACAAAGCCCGCGTGCTGGCGCCCAACGACGCCGCAATCCTCAACCAGCACGCAAATGTGCTGGTCAGTGTGGGCCGCCCGCAAGAGGCGCTGGCCGAGTTGCAGCAGGTTTTGACGCGGGCGCCGAACCATGTCGAGGCGCTGCTCACCAGCGGCATTGTTCACGCCATGCTCGGGTCGCCGGAACAGGCGCTGGTCGATTTCGACGCGGCGCTGAAATCCGCTCCTGGCCATCCCGGCATACATTACAATCGAGGGGTCGCGCTGCTGGCGCTTGGCCGCTACGCCGAAGCGGTCGAAGCCAACACTCGCGCGGTCGCGCTGGCGCCACAATACGCTGCGGCGTGGCTCAATCGCGGCAAGGCGCTGATGCAGCTCAATCGCTGTGATGAGGCGGTCACAAGCTACGCCCAGGCGCTTGCCATCCGCAAGGATTACCCGGACGCGCATTTCAACATGGCGCTGGCGCTCCTGACCCGCGGCGATTACCGGGCAGGCTTCGAAGACTACGAGTGGCGCTGGCGGCGCACCGGCATGCCGACGCCGAACAGCCGAGGCAAGCCGCTTTGGCTTGGCGAATATCCTCTCGCCCGCAAGACGGTGCTGCTGCACTGCGAGCAGGGGCTGGGCGACACCATCCAGTTTGCCCGTTATGTGCCCCTCGTCGCCGCCGGAGGCGCCAAAGTGATTCTGGAAGTGCAAGCGGAATTGAAGACCCTGATGGCCGGGCTGCGTGGCGCCGCCGCGGTGATCGCGCGCGGCGAGGACGCGCCACCGTTTGACGTGCATTGTCCGCTCGGCAGCCTGCCGCTCGCGTTGCATACAGATGTCACGACGGTGCCGGCGCAAATCCCCTATCTTGCCGCCGACGATGCCAAGCTTGCGCAATGGTCGGCTCGCCTTGCTGCGCTGCCACGGCCGCGTGTCGCCATCTCCTGGTCAGGCAATCCGAGCCATGACAATGACCGCAACCGTTCGATCCCGTTTGCGCGGTTGACGCCGCTGTTTGCCAAGCCGGCAAATTTCATCGGCATCCAGCGCGAGCTACGGCCTGATGATGCCGCCCTTCTCGCCGCCGAACGGCGCGTGACGCATCTTGGTGCCGCGCTCGATGACTTTAGCGACACGGCGGCGTTGCTCACCTTGTGCGACCTCGTTATCGCCGTCGATACCGCGCCGGCGCATCTTGCCGGTGCGCTGGGCCGTCCGCTCTGGGTTCTCCTGCCGTTCGCGCCGGATTGGCGCTGGACGCGCGAGGAGCCGGCAACGCCGTGGTATCCGACGGCGCGCATGTTCCGCCAGACTGCGCCCGAGGACTGGGACAGCGTCATCGCGCGCGTGGCGGAGGAGCTTGAACGCTTCCGCGCCGGCGGCTAGCGCGCGTTGTCCCACAGCGTCTCGAGGCGGTGACGGAACGATTTCGGCCGTTCGGCGAATAGCCGGTTGGCGATGCGCGCGGCGCGTTGCGCAAGGGCCGCCGAGCGTTCGAGAATGGGCGGCGACAGCCGCGAGCGCCAGTGCGCCAGCGGCTGATGCGGTTCGGTAAGCCGCGTGAGCACTTCAAGGTCCTGGCACTGGCCGAGCCGGCCGCGCAGCCGTTCGGCTTCGGCAGTCCACATGCGGCCGAAGCGGGGCCAGAGCGGCTCGACCAATTCCATCTGGTAGCGCAGATTGACGACGCGCTGACGGAGCGTGTGGAGATCGGCGGCGTTCGTCGCCGGCCAGTCGGACGGAATGCGGCGGCGGGCGTCGCGGTAGGCATCGGTGAGCTGTCCGGCAATCGATGAAAAATCGAATGGATCGAGCGGCCATTGTTCGACGGTCGCGGCGGCGCCATCGAGCCAGGCGACGATCTGGTCGCGCAGCTCCGGCGTCAGCACCGATTGTTCCTCGCCGGCGCGCAGCGCCTCGAGCCGGCTGCGGACGGTCTGGCTCGAGCGGGCCGAAAGGACGAGAGAGCCCTTGGCGATCAGCCCGTCGAAGGCATTGAGCGCCGCCGCGCCGTCGCGGGCGTGGGCCAGCGATCGGGCATGGTCGCGCGCTTGGTGGCGCCAGTGGGTCGCGTCCGGGATAAAGGGCGCCAATAGACGCATCAGCGCGCGCCATTCCTTCATGGCGCGGCGGAAATCATGGACGGCATCTTCGGACGACCGCTCCGGATCGGCAATGGTGGCCCGCGCCGCGGCCAAAGTATTGGCCGCGATCGCACGCATAACCGGCCCAATAGCCGATTTGGGCTGCAAAGCGGGTTTCTCGGCCATAGCCGGTTCTAGGAGCGCGTCCACGGCGTTTTGACAGGTTTCCTGTGACAGTATGGCGAAAAATCGCCCTCGGCGCACTTCCCTTATTGGGAGGCGCTTGCTACATGAGGCTTTGAAAAATCAGGCCATTGCCGGAGTGGATAAAGGGATGACATGGCCCCGTGCATCGGGGCCGGCACAGTTGACGCGGGGTGGAGCAGCCCGGTAGCTCGTCAGGCTCATAACCTGAAGGTCATAGGTTCAAATCCTATCCCCGCAACCAAATTAAGCCCGTTAGATCAGAGTGTTACCTCTGGCCTAACGGGCTTTTTCATGTGTGCCGAGCCGTTTCCAACCGCTACAAAAGGATTACACGCATTTCCAATGGGTTAGATGGAATCCGGTGGCGATTCCGAAGGCTCGACGAAAATTCCACGGCACAAAACTGGCACAAAACGGCACAAAATCCTGCGCCTATCGACGCGGTTTGTTCGCGCCGAGGAACGCCTCATCACCACGGCTGCGGTCGGCCGCCGCGCGCCACTTCTCAGGCGCTCCGCCGCGCACTCGGACCACGGCGCCATCGACTTCGACGATGACACGGCCGTTCGCGACCAGCGCGTTGATCTCGGTGATGAACCGTCGCAGGAGACGAGTCCGGCTGACCGAGAAGCTATGGACTCGACCCTGCCTCACTGACGCGTCCGTGAAGCCCTTGAGCGCTCGGATCGACGCTGCATTTTGGATCGCCATTGGACCAGCCACCGCGTCCGTCGCGGGCGCCGCTGGTCGATGACCGTTACAGTCCCCACACGCCGACCGAGAACGCGAGGATATCAAGTGAGAATCGGAATCTCGATTACGGGGCGCATCGGTTCGAGTTGCAGCGCATATTTCCGGACGACCTTGTTGTAGAGGTCGCTCAGGTGTTTGGCATGGACGCTTACGACAAGCGCATAAGCCAACTCTTCCTCCGGCGCAAAATTCCGACCGCCAAGGCGGGCATTGTAGTGAATGTCGAAGACAGGGTTTCGCAGGCTTTTGCCCATAAACGTCACAGCCCCGTGCAGGCAGTTTTCCCATTTCCATGCGTCACGCCTCAGTTCATCTTCTAAGAGGCCGCTTTGGGCCTTTCCGAAGAAGCTTTTGGTGTCGGCGTGGATTTGTTTTGTATCCTTGCGCTTCTGATCATGCGGCCTAAACGCAGCTTCGAGACCGGCGCGGGTGTAGTTACCGGGATGATGCGGATCAACGTCGGTGGCGTAGCACAGCGTCGCGGTAATCAAGACTTTACCGGGGATCGTACCTGACGGAATTGGGATCGGCGCCCGAATGTAATGCGCAGGGGCAATTTTCCCTTGGTAAACCACACGCACGGTATCGTCGTCGCAAAGGACAATATCCTGGAGCGATCGTGCCACGCGTCCTCGCCCGACATCTTCGCAAGCATGATCGCAAGGCTCGGTCGTATGAATTAGCAGTGATCGAATAGCGAGAGTACTGAGGTTGTCGCCCAAATGTGCACGAACGCCGGTGGCGAGGTGAAGAACAGCCGGCGCCGAAAATGAAGTTCCCTCGGTCGCCTCAAGGGCAAAGGCGGAAGACTCAGCCAACGCGATAAACGGTCGTTGCAGACAGCCGCCAAATTCTACGAAATCCGGCTTTATGAGACCCGGGCTGCGTCCAGGCCCGACGGAGCTGTAATCACAGCGCTGCCACGGCGTTTCCGGACTGTCACATGCGCCGATAGCGAGAGCATTGACACAATCGGCCGGGACTTGAATGCGATTCAGACCGTCTTTGGCCAATCCCGTGCCGTCGTTCCCAACTGCAATCGTCGCCAGCGTAGTGCCGCGCGAGAGCCGATCATCAATGACCGCCGTCCATGCATGTACGTCGTCGTCTTCTACTGGCAGACGGGGTCCGATACTGAGATTGACGAACTCATACTCCTTTTCGACAAGCACTTTGTCGATTCTGTCCAGCACTTCGTATAATTCGTGAGGGTTTTGACCCGGCGCCGTATCGAGCACGCGATAATGATCGACCGGCGCATACGGTCTGGCGATAGGCTTGGCCGGATCGATATGCCCAAAAAGGAACGACGACGTTACGGCGACGCCATGCTTCTGAAAATCGGGAATTGTCTTTCCGATCCCCGGCACCTCGATCAATTTTGCCCATTTCGTAATCGGATGACCTTTGGGAACACCGCCATCAAAGATCGCTGCCCGGATATTCGGGTCAATGGCCGCCTGTGTCGGAAGTCGGATATTTTGCATCGGCACCCGCGACGAGCGAAAGCTGGGACGCAGAATGCGAAGCTCCGGCATCTGCCTGAGCGCGCGCACAGCCGTAAAAGTTGCAATCTGATCGACCAGCTCCACGGGAGCCTCAAGCTCGACGAAGCAAAGACCGCCCGCGAAGAAGCGCCTTTCCAAATCTCGACGAAGCCCAAGGTTATGGAGGTATTCCGTAAACAGAGGGACGATGTTTTTCTTGCCGAGTTGAGCGTCCGAGTGCAGTACGACTTCAAAGACTGCCTCGCCCTTCTTAGGGAGCTTGCCTTTGACTTTGTCGCGAACCGTCGGCGCGGCTACTTGCTCGATGGTGGCGAGTTCGCTGGCGCCCGTTGCGTCTTCTCTCAAATTCGGAAGCGATGAGCGCCAGGAGCGAAAGGCCGAGCGCGGACCCATAACGAACAATTCGGTTGTAATCGTCTCCTCGGGTTGGCGATCCTTCGACCGCTTCTCAGGCGTAATGCGCTTCGGCCGACTGCCAACCGCTTCGAGCCCTACTGACTTCAGAAGGTTATCGGGAAAGTAGGACTTCGCGATATATTCCGGATTGAGAGTGACGGTAGCTACCGCCTGGCCGTTAGGGCATGCAGCCTCGGGCAATAGTTCAATTCCGCGCACGGCGCGCGCCAACATCGGAGCGAGTCTTTCTCTCGCTTCGCTAAACGTATAGGGATGACTTTTTGCGCCACCACCTCGAACGCCATCTATGCTCTCGACGAGGCGTTCCCCCTTTCCGAGCAAAAAATTGTGTTTTGTCATCCGGAACCCCCTCTCGGCTTACGCTTGGAAGGCTTCTTCTTAGGCGTCGCTCGGCTGCGGATTGTATCGCGCGCGATACCTGTCAACTCATGCGCCTTTCGCTGCGATACCAATCCTTGATCGACAATTTGCGTGGCGAGATGTATGCGCGTCGCTTTTGCGATTAATCTGCTCGTCAGAAAAGACGTGAACTGATCTTCCAGCGCGTGTCTGCCCAGCGCCGCGCTTCGCCGAGCGGTCACCAATTCACGTTCGATATCACTATACGACCGCCCTCTAAACGCGACGGCAAGCAATGCGCTCCATTGCTTTGCTGCCGCGAAATGCGGATAAAGCATCGAGTCGATAAAGCTGGCTATCGCTGCCTCATCGGGTAGAGGGAATTCAATGTGAAGATCGAAGCGCCTCCATATCGCCGGATCGAGAAGATCCGGATGGTTGGTCGCCGCGAGAAGAACGCCTGACGAGGGCCAATCGTCGATTTGCTGTATCAGTACCGTGACCAGACGCTTAAGTTCGCCAATCTCGCTTCGGTCATCGCGCCGTTTGGCTATTGCATCAAGCTCATCAAGCAGCAGAATGCAATCGATTCCCTTGGCGTACTCCAGCACGTGGCGGACGTTGCTTCCCGTGCGGCCAAGGAAGCTGCTCATTACCGCCGCGAGATCAAGGATAAGCAATGGGCGGCCCAGCTCTCGCGCAAGCCACTTTGCCGCCATCGTCTTGCCAACGCCGGGTGGTCCCACGAAGAGCGCGGCTCGCGACGGATCAAGGCCGGCGCGAACAAGTGTGTCGGGATTACGCCGCTCCTGGACAATCTGCCCTAGCAAGGCGTCAACATTTCCGCTGAAAATTGGTTCGCGGTCGAGCGTCGGATGCATATCCACGCGCATCAGTTGAAGCCGAGTGTCGAGGTCCACGGGCAGTGGGACTTCGGCTTGCCGCCGTAACGGCGACGAGGGCGATGGCGACTCGATAAGAAGAGCTGTCAGCGCGTCTGCGAATTGCGGCACCACCGGATGATACCGCTTGGCGGTGCGGCGCAAGACGACCTGCACGTCCTGGGTCCGGCCGGACAATGCTATTCGCGCAAGTTGGAGAAAATCGGCTTCCATATCAGTCTTTTTATTTTGTTCGGCCATGACTCATTTTCTTTAGGGTGATGGCGCACTGTAGCGGGGGTGGACGAGTTTACAATGACGAAAATAAAACTCGTCCACAGCAAGTAATTTGTGCATACTTTCAATCGCATAATGGTGGCCTAAACACTGTCATTTCGTTCGGTTGGCCGCGACCTGACTTCAATGGGCATCCCGTCTCAACCGGCGCCATGCTCGACGCCACCACGGCGCAATCAACGGAGCCGGCGCAGTTTTCTTCGGCGGCCTCGGCACGCGGATGTCGAAGAGAGGATCGCCGGCTTCGTCAGGTGGGTGATGCGGACAGACGCAGCCCTTCAGCAGTTCCATGCGCGCGCTGCGGCTCAATGTTCCGCGGTTGCCGTCATATTCGAGGAATACAAAGCGGAGGGGATCGGGATACCAGGCTGTAAGCAGCTGGGTGAGCAATCCCATCGCAGTTGACGCCAGGACACCGTTCGACCAGACGACCTGTGGCTTGGCTCCCGCCGCACCGTATCGCTTGGCCTCTTGAGCGAGCCGTTCATCGGTGATGAAGCCGCAGCAACGCATGCACGGGGCGCCGGGCGTCGATAGAATGACCTGGCCGCTGACCAGAAAGCCTCCACTTCCAAGATCGTGCACGTCCATGCCAATGTCGATGTATGGAATGAGATGACGGCGGGCAAAGCGTTCCAATTGTTCACGCTCCTGGAACGAATCTACGGCGCCCATGATTGCGTCGCACAGCTTGAGGTCGTCGATTACCTCCCGCCAGTCGCCATGGTGCGAAACCACCCGAGCTTTCGGGACCAAACCGCGAATGAGGCGTTCTGCGATGCTTGTCTTCGCAAGCCTCTGCTCGACATCGGCGAGTGTGCCGCCGATGAGACGGTTCGTGTTGGTATCTTCGATCTCTTGGGGGTCCGCATTGACGTACCCGCCAATTCCCATATGAGCGGATTGCTGCACGATATGTGAGCCGCCACCACCAAGCCCGACGATGCCGATCGTGGCTCCGTCGAGAATGGCATCGCTCTGCGGGCCGAGGAAACTCTGCCGGTCAAGACGGCTCATAACGCGCTCCATTTGCGAATTGGAACACCAACCTCGGCAAAGTCGGCGATAAAGTGGTTCGAGTCTTTGGGACCGAACCAGACTTGCCCGCGCGCGGCCGTATCGCTGAGCACGATTGCACCGTGTACGGATTGCGGCGCGACCTTCGAGATGTCGGGAATGAACTTGGCATTCTCGCGCACGTCCACACCGCTGAAATTGGGAACGCCGCGACCACCATGCGTATGAACGTGGAAGATGGCCACGCCATCCTGCATCGCCCATTGGCGTGCGCGGCGGATCGCAGCCGCGCTCATCATCGCGCCGACGCTGCGGTCGTTGAGATATTCCTCATCAAGGACCGGCCTGTACTCGCGGGCAAGCACGAGGAGAACATCTCCCGCGGCCGATAGGCCGGCGCCAATGAAGCCGACGCGTTCGTGCGCGAATGAATGTGGCCGGCGAAGGTCGGTGCGGATCGTCGTCAAAAGCGGCGTTGTGATCTTGAATCGGACCTTCATGCCACTGCCCTCAGATGCGCCAACAACATCTGCGTCCACGGCATCGACGCCGGCACATTATTCCAAGAAGGCGCCCACCAATTGCGCTCGGCAACACGATGCGTCTTCCAGTTCGACCCACGTCCTCCGATTTGGCGCTCGAAGAATAGTCGCGTGACGTAGCCCGAATGCGCGAACGGCACCAAAAGCAGGTCCATCCGCTCCGGCTTACCCGCGGCAGTGAAACCGAAAGCCCGCAAATAGGCGACAGGCTGGCCGCCCTCCTTGAGGAGGAGGGCGTCAGCATGCATGGGCTTGATCTGCTCCATTTCCGCGGCGGCGTCCGTCACGACGAACCTCCACAGGGAACCTGGGTGAAAAACTTCATGCCGTCCTTCACGCGCAGTTTCTCGCCGGGCTTGAGCGGGGTCAGATGCCCCTCCTCGTTGACGAACTCGAGAATGTAACCGGCCGGAACCGTGAACAACGTCTTGAGTTCTTCGGTCGTGTAGACACCGCCCGGAATTTCGCGCGGCTCTCTTTCGTAAAACACCGTGACAAGACGCTTGGTGGTGTGCAAATGCTCCGTTCCGGCATGTCCAAGATCGAGGACGTCCTCGGGCTTCAGCTCGATGCGCTTGCCGTCGCGGTCCAGGACGACGATCTCGTCCTCGGCCACGTCGCCGATTTCGCGAATTATCGGCTCGCCGATGTGTGCTTCGCCCCAATCGTATCCGCGCCCATCGAGCGTGAAGCGGAAGATCCGATCACTCTTGAAGGCCCAGAACATCGTCTGCCCTTTCAGCCGCAGATCGACGGTGTCTTCCAGATTCACCGACCGGGTCTCACGGTGGAGCTGCTGGATCAGGATGTGATCCGCCGGGGGCAAGAAGCCGGCCTTTTCGAGAATGCGGGCGGCGTCCGGCTCGGGCTTCGCGAACAGCAGCTCGATCCGGTTCACCGTGGCCACGAAATGGTCGCCGGCCTCGGGGATGGGGCCAACCCCGATGTTGTCATCGCGGCCCTGGCCGCCAGTTACTGCATTTTCCATCGATATTTCCTTGGTTTCCATGTGGTCGCGACACCATCGCCCGACCCTCTCCGCTAAGATAAGGTGGCATGCTAAGAATGTCAAGCACGTCCATAGCTTGCTTGACATTCTTAGCAATTGGTCGTAAATACTCCTTATGAATCAGAAGGTTCGGAGTGAAGCCATGACCAGAGACAGCTTGGGGGGGTTAAGCAAGCTCACGCTTGGGCAATATCTAGCGTCCATTCGCGAGGATCGTGGCCTCAGTCAGCGGGAGGTCGAGAAAGCGACCAACAAGGTCGTTTCGAACGCATATCTCAGCCAGATCGAGAACGATCAGATCAAAAGGCCTTCCCCCAATATCCTGCATGCGTTGGCGGAGCTGTACGACATTAGCTACGAGAATCTGATGGAACGCGCCGGCTTCGTCGTGCCGACACGGTCGCGCACCAATGAGCAGCGGCATGGCCGCGTCGCCACTTTCGCCGATCACAATTTGACGCAAGAAGAAGAAGCAGAGCTTGTCCAGTTCCTAGGATATTTGCGCAGCAGAAAGAAACCGGGTGGCGAAAGCTGACGATAGCAGCCTCGACCCCGAACAGTTGCGCGCCGTGCAAATCGCCGCACGTCGCGCACTGGACCGCGCATCTGCTTGGAATGTCTTTCCGACGCCTGTCTCCGATATCCTTGATGCCGCGCAACTTCGCTTGGCGCCTGCCAGCGCCTTCGACCCGCGGCGGATCATGGAGTATTTGCTCACGAGAGCCGAACATGCTGCGGCAAGTTTAAAATCGGCAATCTCCAAGATATTCGGGATATACGACGCCGACGAATGCCTGATCCATATCGATCACACGGTGCGTCCGTCGAAGCAAAATTTTCTGAAGCCCCATGAGACCGGCCATCATGAGTTGCCAACTCACCGAAAGTTGTTCCGCATCTTTCAGGATTGCGAAAAGAACCTGGACCCGACGACGGCCGATCTTTTCGAACGCGAAGCCACCACTTTCGCTCGCTTCGTCTTATTTCAGGGGGACGCCTATCGTGACATGGCGGCGGATCATAAACTCAACATCAAAACGCCCGTTAAGCTAGCGAAAGAGTTCGGTGCATCGATTTACGCATCATGCCGTGAATTCGCCCGTACTAACCGCCAAGCCTGCGTCGTGTATATTTTGGAACCCATAGCTTATTGCACGCAAATAGGAGCGCGCGCACAAGTGCGACGGATAGA
>JBAQHW010000407.1:0-18666 GCA_049288525.1 Xanthobacteraceae bacterium | reverse complement strand
CTCGGCGCCCTCGATGGCGACGGGCGCATTACGGAAGAGGGACGGCATTTGCGCCGGCTGCCGCTGCCGCCGCGGCTGGCGCGCATGGTGGTCGACGCCGCCGGCGCCGGCGAAGCGGAACTTGCGGCCGAGCTCGCGGCAATCATCAGCGAGCGCGGCCTTGGCGGCGACGCCGTCGATCTGCGCGAGCGCCTGGCGGCGTTCCGCCGCGATCACTCGCGCCGCGGCCGTGACGCCCGTGGCATGGCGGAACGGTGGGCGGACGTGGCTTCCTCGCCGCGGTCACCAGCTATTCCCTCCCGCCTTGACGGGGAGATGAGCATTGGCGTGTTGATTGCGCTGGCCTATCCCGAACGCATCGCCAAAAACCGCGGCGGCGGCAATTCCGGTACTGGTACCGGCGCGTTCTTGCTGGCGAACGGCCGCGGCGCCGCCGTCGACGCCGCTTCGCCCTTGGCGCGAGAACCGTTCATCGCCGTGGCAGAAGTCGCCGGCAGCGCCACGACCGGCCGTATCCTGTCCGCCGCGCCGATCACGCCCGGCGAAATCGAAACCCGATTTGCCGACCGCATCGTCGCCCGCGAGGAGATCGCATTCGACGCCGCGAGCCTTGGCCTGCGCGGGCGCAAAAGCCGCCGCCTGGACGCGCTCGTGCTGACGGAAGCCCCCATGTCCGTCGTGCCAAATGACGACACCGCCATCATCCTTACAGACGGTATCGCCAAAGCCGGTATCGACCGGCTGCCTTGGACCCATACGCTGCGGCAATGGCGCGACCGCGTGATGTTTCTGCGGGCGAGCGAAGGTGACGAATGGCCGGACTTGTCCGATGGCGCGCTTGCGCAATCCGCCCGCGACTGGCTCGCGCCGGCGTTCGCCGGCAAGACGGCGGTGAATGAACTCGCAGCCGACGCGCTGGCGGCGGCGTTGGCGAACCTGTTGCCATGGCCGTTGCCGCCGCGGCTGGAGGATGAGGCGCCGACTCATTTCGAGGCCCCGACCGGCACGCGCGTGCCGATCGATTACGCCGCGGAGGGCGGCCCGAAAATCGCCATCCGTGTGCAGGAGCTGTTTGGCGTCGGCCGCCATCCGGCCATTGCCCGCGGTAAGGTTCCCCTCCTGATCGAGTTGCTCTCGCCGGCGCATCGCCCGGTGCAGACTACACGCGACTTGCCTGGCTTTTGGCGCGGCTCCTACGCCGCAGTGCGCGCGGAAATGCGCGGTCGCTATCCGAAACATCCGTGGCCCAACGACCCGCTGGCCACGACGCCGACGCGACGCGCCAAGCCGCGCGGCAATTGACTGAACTTGGCGTTTGCCGGCAGCAGTGTGAGAGTTGCGAGTTGGGGCGGCGACAGGCATCATCCCCAGCCATCATCGCGGCGTGGCTCCGCAATGACGGCCGTTGTGGGGAACGAGGCGTGTTGCATGAGTCGCGTCCGGATTGCGTTTATGACGGCCGCTGCCGCATTTCTGGCGGTTTTGCCGGCGGCGCAGGCGCAACAGAGTTCCGCTCAGGAGCCAATTGGTGCAACGGCGAACACGCCGTCACAGGCCATATCTTCTCAGGCCATATCTTCTCAGGCCATATCTTCTCAGGCCATATCTTCTCAGGCCATATCTTCTCAGGCTATGTCCGCAGACACGGGGACCAAAACCGCCTTCGGCACGAGCGTCAGCGGCACTCTCACCAGCGACTACAATTATCGCGGCTACACACTCTCCAATCACTTGCCCAGCGCCGCGACCGATATCGAGGCGACCTATGGCACCGCTTTCGCCGACATCAATGCCGCCTCGGTGGACATGCCGCAACTCTCACAATTTCAGATGACCGATTCGGCCGGGATTCGCCCCGTGTTCGGACCGCTCACCTTCGAGGTGGGCGCCGAATATTACAGCTATCCTGGCAGCGACATAGACATCGACTATGTGGAATTCTACGCCGCACCGACCTACCTGGTGTCGCCGAAGCTCACGTTGGGGCTCAACGTTTATTACGCGCCGAATTATGACCGCACCGGCACCTGGGAAAACTACAATTCGGCGACGTTGAAATACACGCTTGATTCCAGCTGGTCGGCATCGGGCGAAATCGGCCGACAGCGCTTCGGCACCACCAGGCCGACCGCCGATTCCCCGGCGATCAAGCTACCCGACTACACCTATTGGAACTTTGGGATCAGCTACACCTACAAAATCCTCACGGCGGATCTGCGCTATTACGACGATACTTTATCCAAGCAGAGTTGCTTCCTGATCACCGGAACCGGCAGCGCCGTGGGTGGCTCCAACGGCTGCAGCACGACCATAATCGGCAGTCTGACCTGGAGCCTGAATGTCTCCGACCTGAAATAAGGTTCTCCGTGCGGCCCGCGGGATGCTATTGTTCGCCCCGGCCGTTTCGCCCCGTTCGAGGGGCGAATCCTGCGACCGGAATTCAACAATGACGACTGCATTGCTACGAAACGCCACGAGCGCGCCGGTCGCTTTTTTTACCGGCCGCGCCGAACTGTTCGCGGTGCTGGCGTTTCTTTTGGCCACGCAGAACACCTACGCGTCCACGCTGGCGGCTTCGCTGTTCCTGTCGCGGGTCGGAGCCTCGGCGATTCCAACCTATTACATGTTGTTTGCCGCTGCATCGATTCCTTGCTCGATCCTGCTGTCGGGGATCATCGATCGATTTCCCCGCCACACAATCCTCAAATCCATGCTCGGCATATTCGTGCTGGTCAGCCTGACGATGTCGGCGTTGCTCGGCCTGGGCGACCGCTGGTACTACGTGGTTTATCTCGGCATCGCGGTGTGCGAGCAACTTCTCTACAGCGTGTATTACGTGCTGTTTGCCGACTACTTCAACGTCATCGACGCCAAGCGCGCCACCTCCCGCGTCGCGATCGGCATGGCGCTTGGCGGCCTTGCCGGCGGTGCCGGCGTCGCCTCCGTCACCGCGCTTGCCGGACCGCGGATCGCATTATTGTTGACGCCGGTACTGGTACTGGTGGTGATCGGCTATTTCACCTGGCTGTCGCGCCGGCATCGGCCGCTCGAAACGATCGAGCCGGCCGGCGAGGAGAGTCTTGCCGAAAGCCTGCGGCTGGTGCCGCGGCTCCTGCGCCGCTACCCGCTGGTCTCGCTTCTCGCCGCAGCGATGTTCCTCAACGTGTTCCTGCAATGCGTGTCGGAATTTCTAGCATTCTCGATCTACACGCTGCATTTTCCCAACATCGACGCGCTCGCCACTTTCCTCGGCCTCGTCCACGGCGGGCTCAATCTGCTCGGCTTCCTCATTGTCGTCGCCTTTACCGATCGGCAAATGACACAACTCGGCGTTGTCGTCATGAATCGCGTCTATCCGGCGCTCAACACGTTGTCGTTTGGCGTCTTGTCGCTTTCAACCGCGCTGCCGGCCGGCATCCTTGCCAACGTCGCCTACGATCCTTTCGTCCATTCGATCGATGTCCCCGTCGCCAGCATGAACTATAACGCGATCCGCTACCGGTTGGTCGGGCGCGTGCGGGTTTTCATCGACGGCTTCGTTTACCCGCTCGGCTTGGCAGCCGCCGGCGCATCGCTGCAAGTCTTCCAGCACAGCATGAGCCTGCGCGCCATCGCGCTAATGAGCTTCTTCGGAAGTCTGCTGCTGCTTGTCGTGCATTGGTCCATCGGCAACCATTACGTCCGTGGCCTGTTGGACATGCTGCGCGACGGCGTCATCGACTTCGACAACATCGATCGCACCATACGGCTGCCGCCCGAAGCCATCGCCGAGATTCGCACTATGCTCGGTGCCGACCCGCGCACCGCCTATGCCGGCCTGCAAATGGTGCTGAGCTCCAATCACGAATTCGCCGCCGAGGAGATCGCGCCGGCGTTGGCGACGATCCCGATTGGACAGGCCCGCGCCATCATGGCGCAGTGGGCCGCATCGGCAACGCCGACGCGGCAGCAGACCTTTGTGTGGCTGGCGCAGTCGCCGGTTCCCGCAGTGCGCCAGTTAGCGCTTGAAGCGCTGGCGCTGTGCAAGTCCTCCCATCCGATCGACCGCCACGCGCTGCTCGACGACCCCGATGAGGGCATTCGTAGCGTCGCCGCCGCCACGCTTCTGCACGCGGCCACCGAGAATGCTGCGGCTGTCGCCGCTCTCGCCCGGCCGCTGAAGCCGCAATCCGCGCTCGGCGCCATCAGCGTGCTGCGGTTCTGCGAAGGCCCCCACGTCGCCGAGGTGTTGTCCTTGTTCGGCAGCCACGAGGACCCTGAGGTGCGCGCCGCCGCGCTGAACGCGGCGGGATTATTCAAGAGCCGCGGTGCCGACACCGTGAGCTGGGCGCGCCGGGCGGCCGCCGACGCATCGCCGGCGGTGCGGCAGGCGGCGCTCTGCGTGCTGGTTGAGATGGTTCCGGCCGACGAACTTGGGCAGGTGCTTGACGTTGCCTGGACCGATCCCGCATTGCGCGTCCGCCAAGCCGTGGTCGAAGCACTCCAGGCGCGGGGTAGCGACGTCCTGCCGGCGGTGAATGTACAATTGTGGAGCCGTCGCGAGGAGGCTCAGCTCGCCGCCATCGAAACGATCGGGCACATTCGCGGTGCCGAGGCCCGGCAAGACTTGTTGAAGATGCTGGAAGCCATGGTATTCCCCGCGATCGCGCTCAACCAACGCATCGCGCGGCATTGCAACGACGGTCGGCCGGGCTGGCAGTCGATGGCGTTCGCGATCAACGACAGCACGCGGCGTACACTCGGGCTGGTGCTGCATGCGCTTGAAGCGCTTGGCCACCGCCGTACCCTGCATCTGGTGCGTACGACGCTGAAAGTGTCCGACGAGCGTACCCGCGCCAACGCGGCTGAGAGCTTGGCCACGTTGCCGCACCGGCAGTTCGTCGTGCCGCTCGCCCCGCTGTTCGAGGAGGCCAAGGCCGGCCTGGCCGCGCTCGACCGCGAGCAGATGCTGCTCATGCTGCGCGACGCCCAGAATTCGGATGACGAGAGCCTGCGCGCCGCCGCGGTGATTGCCTGGCATCGCGAGACCGGTGAAATTCCGCCAAGCGCCTGGGCGGACAGCTCGCAACTCGTCGCCGAGACCGTCCGCAGCCTGATGCACCAGGGCATCGAAGACCGTCCGTACCGACAGGAAGCCACGATGAGCCGCCTTGCGTTCCTTCATTCAGTACCGCTGTTTGCCGACACTGCCTTCGACGACCTCATCGTGCTCGATCGCACGCTCACCTGTGAGACCTATCTGCGCGGCGAGGATATCGTCACCGAGGGCGAGGCCGGCGACCGCATGTGCATCGTTTATCGAGGCCAAGTCACGGTGCGCAAGCAGACACCGCAGGGGAATCGTGAGCTGGCGCGGCTCGGTGCCGGCGAATTTTTCGGCGAAATGTCGTTGTTCGACGATGAGCCCCGCTCGGCGACGGTTTCGGCTCTCGAAGACGTGGAAGTCCTGGTGCTCAATCGCGACCGCTTCCACAGCCTAGTCCAGCAGCGGCCCGCGGTCCTGATGCAACTCTGCACCACGCTGGTGCGGCGCCTGCGCAAGACGGCGGGCTGACGTTTCCGCGGCGATGCGCCGGCGCAGATAGGGCGAAAAGGAGTTGCGGTAGCGGCGTTGCAGATCGGGTCGTCGCCAGTCATCGGCACTGACGAGTTTGCGGCAGTTCGGCGCGCCGCATTCGCAGTCGAAACACATCAGGTCGTGCGAATCGCTCATCGCATAATCGAAGCAGATTTCCTCGCCCGGCTCGATCCGGCGCTGCGCCACCAGATTGCTGGCGCCGGACAGTTCGGCATTGGGCGCGCAGGAGTGATTGATGAAGTCGGCGCCGGCGACACTGTCACGCGGCGTGACGAGGTGAAGGTCATTCTCGATTTGCAGCCCGTAGAATTGCTCTTCGCGGGTCAGCCGCCGCAATTCTTCGGTGGTCATTATGATGCCGCCAAAAGCGCAGAGCAGCTCGCCGCGTTCGAACCGCCGCGCCGCGAACACCCCCCTGCCCCCCTTGCCACGAAATTCACCTACCCTGAGGCCATCGGCGAGGTAGTGCATCGTCAAAGCACCTTGTCCGCCTGCAACACCATGATCATGCGCCGTGCGCCCGGGCTGTTGTCGAACGGCTGGTCGAGCCGGTAGTCGCCGTAAGAGGCGACCAGGCTCAGGGCTCCCGACAGCTTGGCGAGGGCGGAAAACTCCTGGAGCGTGGCGAAGCGTTCGCGCGCCCGCTCACGAAACACCTTGCGCTCGCCATTTTCATCGACGGTCATCACCACTTCGCACTCAACGACCTGGGTCAGCGGATCGGCCTCGGGGTTGTTGACCGCCCAATCGAGCACCACGGCGACGCCGTCGCGTTCGCCCTTATACTGGTAGTTGCCGTAGTCCCACATCGAGCAGTCGCGCGGGTGAGTGATCTCGATGACGTAGAAACCGTTCGCCGTCAGGTTGCGAGCCACGGCGCGAAAGTGATTGAGAATCTGCTCCTGTGTCTCCAGACAGTCGATGCTGTCGAAACTGTTAAGGGCGAGATCAACCGGATCGGGCAGCGTGAAGTCGCGCATGTCGCAGGCAAGGTAATGGATCAGCCCCTCGCCATGAGACCCAAGAGACCGAGCAAACTCGATCATCTCCGGCTGCAGATCAAGCGCACAGGCTGTGATGCCGCGGGCCGCAAACGCCTTGGCGTGGTACCCGGGTCCGCAGGCGATATCGACCATGGAACGCAACGGGCGCCCATTATGGCTGGCATAGAGATCAATCAGGAACTGGACTTCGCCACCGACGTCACGACGGAAAACGATGTCGTAATAGAAGGCGCGGCGGTAGATATCGATGTATTCGCCCACGGGTCTCTACTGGGGTCCAAAACCATCCCCGACGCATCCAGGAGAAAGCCCACGGACCATCGAGGCAGGCAATACTTTCGGTGAATTTCACCGCCAATTCAATACGCCGCCCATGTCTATACCCAGGAAGATGACCCTGAGGCGACAGATCGATCGAATCTGAGGGGTGAGCTTAAGGTTTCTCTTACTTCGGACCGACAAATCGGCCGTGCCGCGGACCGGCATTAGCGCCTCGTTTTCGGCGGCGCGCTAATGTCAGGCAAATCATTGGATGATTCATGCGCCCCGTCCTCATCTTTGCCGCCGTGGCGCTCGCCGCGAGCCTTATCGTGCCGAAATATGCGGCGCAAATGGCCCCGAGCCACGCGACGCCGACGATGATGGCGGCGCGCCCGGAAGCGCCGCCGCAGTCGGCGCCGGCGCCGGCCGACTCGCGCTCGGTGGTGATTCCGCCGGCCGCGAACGGCCACTTCGAAGTCGAAGGCCGTGTCAACGGCCGGCGGATGAATTTCATGGTCGATACCGGCGCCTCGGTCATCGCGCTCACCGCGCGCGATGCGGCGATGCTCGGCGTGCATCCGAGCGAGAGCGAATATCGCGCCGTGGTGCGGACGGCGAACGGCACGGTGCGCGCCGCGCCGGTCACGCTCGATCGGGTCGAGATCGACGACATTGTCGAATACAACGTCGGCGCCGTCGTGCTGCCCGATGGCGCACTGTCCGACAATCTGCTCGGGCTTACCTTTCTGTCCAAGCTGCGCAAATTAGAGTATTCGGACGGCCGGCTGGTTTTGGAGCAGTAGCGAATGGCGAGTAGCGAAAGGGGATTGTCGCCATTTTCCCTATTGGCGATTGGCCATTCGCTATTCGCCAGCCTACGCAACCATTTCGGCGCCTGACCGTTTAGGCTATTGCTGTCGGGCCTCGATTCGGACCAAATTTCCCAATGTTTCCCAAGCCGAAACCTTCGCTCACGCCGAACACTTATGCCTATGAATCCGAGCCGATGGTGAAAGCCACCGGCTTTCGCGAGTATGACGCGCGTTGGCTGTTCGGCAGCGAAATCAACCTGATGGGGGTAGAAGCGCTAGGCCTCGGCCTCGGCGCTCTCATTCACGAACTCGGCGTCAAGCCGCACATCGTCACCGGCCACGATTTCCGCTCCTATTCGGCGTCGATCAAGATGGCGCTGACCAACGGTCTGATCGCTGCCGGCTGCAGCGTCTACGATATCGGCCTGGCGCTGACGCCGATGGCCTATTTCGCGCAATTCGAGCTCGACGTGCCCTGCGTCGCCATGGTCACGGCCTCGCACAACGACAACGGCTGGACCGGCGTGAAGATGGGCGTCGATCGGCCGCTGACTTTCGGTCCCGACGAGATGACCCGGCTCAAGGACATCGTGCTCAATGGCCGGTTCAAGGTCAGAGCCGGCGGCGCCTACGAATTCGTCGAGAATTTCCCGGCGCGCTATATCGCCGATCTGACCAAGCGGCCGAAACTCAAGCGGCATCTCAAAGTCGTCTGCGCCTGCGGCAACGGCACGGCCGGCGCCTTCGCCCCGCAGGTGCTGGAAAAAATCGGCTGCGAGGTGGTGCCGCTCGATTGCGAGCTCGACCACACGTTCCCAAACTACAATCCGAACACCGAAGACATGAAAATGCTGCACGCCATGCGCGACGCCGTGCTGGCAAACAAAGCCGACGTCGGCTTGGGCTTTGACGGCGACGGCGACCGCTGCGGCGTGGTTGACAACGAGGGCGAGGAAATTTTCGCCGACAAGGTCGGCGTCATGCTCGCGCGCGACATTTCATCGGAACACAAGGGCGCGCTATTCGTCGCCGACGTCAAATCGACCGGCCTGTTTGCGACCGATCCGATGCTGATCAAGAACGGCGCCAAGACCGATTACTGGAAGACCGGCCATTCCTACATGAAGCGGCGGGTCAATGAGATCGGCGCCATCGCCGGCTTCGAGAAGTCCGGGCATTTCTTCTTCAACAAGCCGTTCGGGCGCGGCTATGACGACGGGCTGATCTTCGCCTTCGCCGTCTGCGACATGCTCGACCGCAATCCTGCAAAGAGCATGGCGGAGCTTAAAGATGCGCTGCCGAAAACCTGGTCGTCGCCGACCATGTCGCCGCATTGCGCCGACGAGACCAAATATTCCGTGGTCGACGAAGTGGTGAAGCATTTCGAGAGCGAGCAGAAAAACGGCGGCAAGGTCGCCGGCCAGCCGATCCACGATCTGGTCACCGTCAACGGCGTGCGCGTGACGGTCGAGGACGGCACCTGGGGCTTGGTTCGCGCCTCCTCCAACAAGCCGGAACTGGTCGTCGTGGTCGAAAGCCCGGTCTCGGAAGCGCGCATGCGCGAGATGTTCAAGTCGGTGGACGCCGTTTTGCGCACGCACAAGGACGTCGGCGAATATAATCAGACGATTTGATCGTCCCGGCGCGTCCGGCGCTCACACTTCGAATTCGAGGCTGACGCGACAACCGCCCGGCGCGTCGGAATAGGTCACCGGCGCGCCAAGCCCGCGCGCCATCGCCTGGATGATCCTGCTGCCGACGCCGGTCCCCTGGATCGGTCCATCGCCTTGCCAGCCGACTCCATCATCCTCAACGGTCAGCTTGATCTTGCCGACCGCGCTGTTGTGCAAACGAACCCTGATTTCGCCCGCCTTGACGTCCGGGTAGGCGTATTTGAAGGCATTGGTGACGAGTTCGGTGACAAGCACGCCAATCGACACCGCCTTGTCCGTCGGCACCTCGGTCTGCACCGTGTCAAGCCGCACCGTCGAGGCGTGGCCGGCCTCCTGCAGGGTTGCTTCGATATCGCGCAGCAGGCTCGCCAAGTATTCGGAAATTTCCACCGAACGGACATCCTGCGAGGTGTAAAGGCGCCGATGGACCCCGGCGATGGCCGTGATGCGGCCCTGGATCTCGTTCAGCGCCGTGCGCACCGAAAGCTCGCTCACCGCCCTCGCTTGCAGAGCGACCATGGAAGCGACCAGCGCCAAGCTATTAGCGACCCGATGATTGACTTCGTGCAGCAGCGCCTCGGCGCGATCCTTCGCCTCGCGGACTTCGCGCTCGGCGCGGTCGCGCTCGCGCTGCAATCTCGCCTTCTCGACCGCCTGATCGATCGCGGTGCCGAGGAGTTCGAAGAACTCTTCGCCGACGGTCTTGAGCACGTAATCGGTCGCACCGGCCTTGAGGGCCGCGACTGCAATGGTCGGCTCGGCTGCTGCGGTGACGTACACTACTGGCGGCGCCGCCACGAAATCGCGCAGCGACATAAGGAAATCGAGCCCAGTCCCGGTCGGCAGAAAATGATCGAGCGCGATCACGTCGATGCCACCGGCGGCGAGCCGCTTGAGACCGGCCTCGCTCGAGGCGACGTTTTCGACCCCGTAACCGCGCCGGCCCAAGCTCCGCTGAATGAGATGGGCCAAGTCGGGATCGTCATCGATGTAAAGGATGCGCGGCCGCTCGCTCGCCATGGCGGTCAATCGGATTCCGGAACTTGCATCACCGCGAAGAAAAGCCCGAGCTGGCGGATGGCATTGGCAAAGCCCTCGTAATCGACCGGCTTGGTGATGTAAACATTGGCGCCGAAATCGTAACAGCGCTGGATTTCACGGCTGTCGTCGGTGGTGGTGAGCACCACTACCGGTGCCCGCTTGGTATGAACATTTGACTTCAGCTTTTCCAGGATATCGATGCCGGTCATGTCCGGCAGATTGAGATCGAGGAGAATCAGCAATTGGCGCCCGCAGCTGACCGTGCCGGAGCCGTCCGGGCCGAGCAAATAATGCAAGGCATCGGTGCCGTTGCCGAACGGCACGATCTGATTGTTGACGCCAGCCCGCCGGATATTCTTTTCGATCAGCCGGGCATGTCCTTCGTCGTCTTCGATCATGACGATAAGGACCGGTCTTGCATTCTCTTGCACGTTATGTGCCTCCCGTTTGCGTTGCGAGAACCGCACGGAGGTCGTGCGGCAAATCCAATTTCATCGTCGTGCCCTGCTCGATCTCCGACTGCAGCGTGATGTCGCCGCCAAGATTGCGGACCATGGTGCGGACGTGGGCGAGGCCTATGCCCTCGCCCGGCTGATCCTGCGCACCCGACCGGCGGAACAGGTCGAACACGCGCTCGTGGTCCTGCCGGGCGATGCCACGGCCATTGTCGTGCACCTCCACCAGGACGCGGCGAGCGCGATCTTCGCGTGCGCGAATCTCGACCCGCAGCGGCCGTACCGGCGAGCGGTACTTCACTGCGTTGTCCAAAAGATTGCCGAATATCTGTTCGAGCGCCAGGCGGTCCGACACCAGCGCCGGCACCTTGGCGTCGATTTCGACGGTGCCACCGGCCTCGTTCACCTGGTGCTGCACATTCGCGGCGGCGGTCTGAAGCAATGCGTCGAGCCGAATCGGTTCGGGTTTCAGCACCCGGCGTCCCTCACGGGATAGTTTCAAAATGGCGTTGATGAGGCCGTCCATCTTGCGCGTCGAGGCGCGGATAAAACTGATCGCTTCTGGAAGGTCCTCGATAGCGGCCGTGCGGGCGTCCTTCAGCGTCTGGTTGTCATCGGCCTGAGCGGCCTCGCTCACGTATGTCTGGATCGCGGTCAGGCAGCTGTCCAGTTCGCTGGTGAAGCCCATGATATTGACCAGCGGCGCCCGCAGGTCATGGGTCACGATATAGGCGAAGCGCTGAATTTCTTCATTGGCACGGCCGAGATCGGCGGTGCGCTCGCGCACACGCTGCTCCAAGCCGGCATTCAGTGTCTGCACCTCCTGCTGCGCAGCGATAAGCTGGCGCGTGTAGACGATCACCGCCCAGACGCAACCGCCGACGACCAAAATGATGGCGATAGCGCCGCCGATGGTGACCCATTTGAGCGCCGTGATGCTTGTGGTCTGATCCTGCACGGCCTGGTCGATGAGGACTTCGGAGCTATCGAGCAGGGCCTTCATATCCTCGCGGGCCTGATCCATCAGCACCTTGCCGCGGTCGCTCTTGAACACCACGAGCGCTTGGTCCCGATCGCCGGTGTTGTAGAGGTCGATGGTCCGCTGCAGTTCCGCGAGCTTTCCTGAGACGGCGTTGCTCAAGCCGGCGAGCGCGGCCTTTTGCTTGGGGTCGCCGGCCATCAGCGTACGCACTCGATCGAGCTGTCCAGGGATCGCCTTACGGGCATCTCCATAGGGCGCGAGAAATTTGGGCTCGCCACTTAACAGATAGCCGCGCTGGTTGGTCTCGGCATCGTCGAGCAGGCCGCGCAATTCCAAAATCGCCAACCGCTGCTGGCGCGCGGCCGCCACGCTGTCGGCGTAGACGCGCGTCTGCCCGGCCAGCCAAAGATTGACCCCGACGATGACCAGAAGCGCGGCAAGTCCGATAAAGATCGCGATCAGCGTTCTGCGGACGAAGGAAATCTGAGAAATCGGCATCAGCACCCGGGGTTGCAGCCACCGCCTATATAGCAGCCTTGCGCGACGATACACGCCCGCACAAGGCCTCTTCGACGAAATGGAACTTTTCAAAACCGACAGTCCATGTGAAAAGTGCAGTTCGCCGGCCGCAACCTCAGTTTGCGCCAAGCGTGCAACAGCCAAAGCAACGAGCGCCCGGATCGAGATCGGAGATCGGCGACTTCGGAAACCCCGGCAGGAATGGCCTACACTTCTTGGAAGACGTCCATATCCAGCGCGCCGGGGAACATCGTGCGCCAGGTTTGCAGGAACGTCTGCATCCGCGCGTCGCTGGCCAGCAGCTGCCGGTTCAGTTCCCAATCCTCATTGGCCTCGTACTCGATCTCCTGGATGAAACGCGCCGGGTCGTCGACGTTCTGTAACAGCCGGACCTGGGCATTGCCGAACATCTGATAGAACGGCGCCGCCGCCTTGATCATGGCGATGAGCTGCGTGGTGTCCGTCGCCGGCAGCGTGAAGCGCAATTGCAGGGTACGCCGGATCTTTGGTTGTTCTTTGTTTGCCATCGGCTGCATTCCTCGAATGTTCCGCGCACGAGCAAGAAACATGACGGACCGCGCCAATGTTCCCGAAGCCGCGCTCTGCCTTGCGCCATCATGCTCTATTTAAATGTTTCGCGGAACCGGTGCGCCGGATAAACGCCGAGGATTCGCAGCGACTTCGGCACCGAGACGAATTCGAGTTCCTCCAGCGCCAGTTCGAGCGCGCGGCTCTTCGGATGCCCGTCGACGTCGGCATAGAACTGGGTCGCGGTGAAGCTGCCGTCGACCATGTAGCTTTCCAGCTTGCTCATGTTGACGCCGTTGGTGGCAAAGCCACCCAAGGCCTTGTAGAGCGCCGCAGGGATGTTGCGCACCTGGAACACGAAAGTGGTGATCACCCGTTTGTCCTTGCGTCCGGCCCATCTGGGCTCGCGCGCCAGAACGACAAAGCGGGTGGTGTTGTGCTTGGCGTCGGCGACGTCCTTCTTGAGGATGCGCAGACCGTAAATCTTCGCCGCCAGCTTGGTCGCCAGCACCGCGCGGGAGATATCGCCGGTTTCGGCTACTTCCCGCGCCGCTCCCGCCGTATCGGCAGCGACCACGGCCTTAAGTCTCAAAGCCCGGATGATGTTGCGGCATTGGCCGAGCGCATGCACATGGCTTTCCGCCGTCTTGATCGTCTTGAGCGTTGCGCCCTTCGGCGCCATGAGCTGATGCTGCACCGGCAGAAACCATTCGGCGACGATGTGCAGCCGCGACGCCGGCATCAGATGATGGATGTCGGCAACCCGGCCGGCGACCGAGTTGTCGATCGGAATCATGGCGAGCGCCGCCTTGCCGCTGCGGACCGCGGCAAAGGCATCCTCGAAGGTCGGACAGGGCAGCGGCGCCATGTCCGGGTAAGCCTGGCGGCAGGCGATGTCGGAGTTCGCGCCCGGCTCGCCCTGGAAAGCGATGCTGTGACGCGCACTCCTGCGGTGTAACGCTTTTTTCCGTTTCTTCATGCCGCGTGCGGTCCTCAATGTCCCGTTAGCATGGCGCGCGCCTTTTCCAAATCCTCCGGCGTATCGACGCCGCGCGGCACGGTATCGACGATGGACACGTCGATGCGCATGCCCGCTTCCAGGGCCCGCAATTGTTCCAGCTTTTCCCGGCGTTCGAGCGGCGACGGCGGCAGGCTGACGAAACGCTCCAGCGCCGCGCGCCGGTAGGCGTAGAGCCCGATATGATGATAGAGCGGCCCCTCGCCAAACGGCGCCGTGGCGCGGGTGAAGTACAGCGCCCGCAGCCGCGACGGTCCGACCGGCGTGCCGACGACCTTGACCACGTTGGGATTGCCGCGCTCGCCGGCGACTTTGATCTCGGCGGCGAGCGTCGCGATGTCGACGGCCTGGTCGGCGAGCGGAATAAGCGCGGCACGGATCAGATCGGGTTCGATGGTCGGCAAATCACCTTGTAGGTTGAGGACGATTTCGGCTTGGCTTTGCGAATCGAGCTTGCCCAGCGCCTCGAATATCCGGTCTGAGCCGGAGGCATGATCCGGCCGCGTCATCACCGCGGTGCCGCCGGCCTTATCCACAATCGCGGCAATCGCGGCGGAGTCGGTCGCGACCGCAACGCGACCGATATCGGCGGCCTGCGCGCGGCGCAAGACATGCACGATCATCGGCTCGCCACCGATATCCGCGAGCGGCTTGCCAGGCAGCCTGGTCGCCGCCTCGCGGGCGGGGATAAGAATAAGGACGTCGGCCATCGTAATGTTGCGTGCTTATACGGGTTGCAAGAGGCGGGGCAAACTGGCTAATTGTGCACTGCCCACCTCATCTCTCCCTGTGTGGAGCCTTCCCGCGATGGATTCCTTCGAAATCAATAAAGTTCTCGGCGCCTTGCTGGGGACCTGTCTCATCCTGGTCGCCATGCATATCGCCAGCGAAGCGATTTTCACGCGCGAGGCGCCAGCCAAGCCGGGCTACGAAGTCGCAGTGAAGGAACAGCCGGCCGGAGGCGGCGCCGCAGCGGCTGCGCCGGCCGAGCAGCCGATCGAGACCGTGCTGGCGAGCGCGTCGCCACAGCATGGCGCTCAGATCGCCAAGGAGTGTCAGGCCTGCCACAATCTGCAAGAAGGCCAGGGTCCCAAAGTCGGCCCGGACTTGTACGGCGTTGTCGACCGCCCGATCGCCTCTGTCTCCGGCTTCAACTACACCGACGCCATAAAGGGTGCCGCGAAGGCTTTAGGCGGCAAGTGGACATTTGACGCACTGAACAAATGGCTGACCAAACCCAGCGCGGTTGCGCCCGGGACCGCCATGACCTTTGCCGGCCTGTCCAGCGAAAAGCAGCGGGCCGACGTAATCGCCTATCTCGATACGCTCTCGCCCCACCCGGTGCCGTTGCCGAAGGCTGCCGCGACGCCTTCGGCGAAACCCGCAGCCACGGCCGCTGCAAGCGCTGCGGCTGCTCCGGCCGCAGCACCGGCCAACCCGGCACCTGCCGCCAAATCCGCACCTGCGGCCAAGCCGTCTGCCGCCAACAGCCCACCGGCTGCTGGATCCGCTCCCACCACTCCGGCCGGGGGCGCTGCGCCCGTCCAGCATTAGCGGCGACGTTCCCGCACGCGCTTTGTCGTCGTCCTGTCGTATGGGCGGTGCGAAGGCTTTTCGTCGCGCGGCACCGAAGCTCGCTGGCGCCGCTTGGGAAAAGGCCGATAATACGCCGCAGTAAACACAAGACCTGGGGAGGAGATCAGGTGAACCGCCGATCCCTACTGACTTCAGCACTGCTCGCGACCGCGGCTTGGCGGCTTCCGTTGGATGGCTCGGACGGCATAGCGCTCGCCCAGGGACAACCGCAGCCGACCAATCCGCCGCCGCCCGCCAGTCCGACGCCAGCGCAGGCCAAGAACTGGCGCCACGGCACCTCGCTGTTCGGCGACCTCAAATACGCGCCCAATTTCAAGCAATTCGACTACGTCAATGCGGCGGCGCCAAAGACCGGGACGGTGCGACAGGTGGCATACGGCACCTTTGACAATTTCAATCCCGTGGTCGCCGGCGTCAAAGGCGCGCTGGCCGGCGGCCTCAATCTGATCGCCGACACGCTGGGGGTGCCGTCGCTCGACGAAGTCTCTAGCCAATACGGACTGCTCGTGGAGGCGCTGAGCTATCCGGACGACTTTTCCTCGGCGACCTACCGGCTGCGTCCGCAAGCCAAATGGCATGACGGCAACCCGGTGACGCCGGCCGACGTCGTTTTCTCCTTCGAATCCTACAAGAAGCTCAGCCCGCAGTCGTCGGCCTATTACCGCCACGTCACCAAGGCGGAGCAGACCGGCGATCACGAGGTCACCTTTACATTCGACGGTCCCGGAAATCACGAGCTGCCGCAGATCGTCGGCGAACTCACCATCCTGCCCAAGCACTGGTGGGAAGGCACCGACGCCAACGGCAAGAAACGCAATATCGCCGACACCACGCTCGAGCCGCCGCTCGGCTCGGGCCCGTATCGCATCAAGAATTTCTCCGCCGGGCGCGATATCGTCTACGAGCGGGTCAAGGACTATTGGGGCGGCAACGTCAACGTCAATGTCGGCAGCAACAATTTCGACGAGCTGCATTTCGAATATTTCCGCGATACGACAGTGGCGCTCGAAGCGTTCAAGGCCGACGCCATCGATTGGCGGCTGGAGAACCTCGCCAAGAATTGGGCCACTGCCTACGATTTTCCGGCGGTGACCGACAAACGCGTCCTGCTGGAGGAATTTCCGATCAGAAGTTACGGCCTGATGCAGGCCTTCACCTTCAATATCAGAAAGCCGAAGTTCCAGGACCCGCGCGTGCGGCTTGCCTTCAATTACGCGTTCGATTTCGAGGAAATGAACAAGGAGATTTTCTTCGGAGCGTATAAGCGGATCGATAGCTATTTCGACGGCACCGATCTCGCCGCGACCGGTGTGCCGACGGGCCGCGAACTCGAGCTTCTGGAAACGGTGCGCGATCAGGTCCCCGCCGACCTGTTCAAGAAGCCCTACACCAATCCGGTCAACGGCAATCCCGGCGCGGTGCGCAACAATCTGCGGGAAGCATTGCAGCTGCTCAAAGAGGCGGGCTACGCGGTGCAGGACCAGCAACTCGTCAATACCAAGACCAAGGAGCCGTTTACGATCGAAATGCTCGCCGCCGGGCCGAGCTTCGAGCGTATCTTCCTGTTCTACAAGCCGTCGCTGGAGCGCCTGGGTATGACGGTGACGGTGCGCACCGTCGACCCGGCGCAATATGAGAACCGTTTGCGCGGCTGGGATTTCGACATCATCACCAACTCATGGCCGGAATCTTTGTCACCGGGCAACGAACAGCGCGGCTATTGGGGATCGCAGGCCGCCGATCAACCGGGCGCGGACAATCTCATCGGCATCAAGAACCCGGCCGTCGACGCGATGATCGACAAGGTCGTTTTTTCCAAGACCCGCGCCGACCTCGTGGCCGCCGCCAAAGCGCTCGACCGCATATTGCTGTGGAATTACTACGTCGTCCCGCAATGGGCCTACTTCAAAGCCCGCACCGCACGCTGGGACCGTTTCAGCCATCCCGACCCGCTGCCGAAATACGGCGTCTCGGCATTCCCGGCGGTATGGTGGTGGGACGCGCAAAAAGCCGCAAAGACCGGGGGGACATGATCCAGCCGACGCGTCGGCGCATCATTGCACTGACGGCCGGCGCCCTCGCGGGAGCCATGGAAGTACGCGCCGGCATCGTCCGCGCCGACGGCGTCAGCGAGTCTCCTATCGAGTCCCATGGGCTGTCGACCTTTGGCGATCTCGCCTACCCGGCCGACTTCCAGCATTTCAGCTATGTCGATCCGAACGCGCCGAAGGGCGGCGTCTTTTCGCAGATCGGGCCGGACGAGCTCTATAACCAGAATTTCCTCACCTTCAATTCGCTCAACAGTTTCATCCTCAAGGGTGACGCGGCGCAGGGAATGGAGCTGACCTTCGCCACGCTGATGGTGCGCTCGGGCGACGAGCCGGACGCCATGTACGGTCTCGCCGCGCAAAAAATCCGCCGCACCGCCGATGGTCTGACCTATCAATTCTTTATCCGCCCGCAAGCGAAATTCAGCGACGGCACGCCCCTCACCGGACACGATGTCGCCTTCTCGCTTGCGACGCTTAAGGAAAAGGGCCATCCACTCATCAGCCAATTGCTGCGCGACGTCGTCGGCGCCACGGCCGACGACGACACCAGCGTAACCGTGCGCTTTGCGCCGAAGCGCGCCCGCGACGTGCCGCTGTTCGTTGCCGGGCTGCCGATCTTTTCGCGGGCCTATTATGCGACGCGGAAGTTCGACGAATCCACGCTCGAAATTCCGCTCGGATCGGGCGCCTATCAGGTCGGCCGCTTCGAGCCGGGACGCTTCATCGAGTACAATCGGGTCAAAGACTGGTGGGGCGCCGACCTTCCGGTCTCCCGGGGGCAGTCCAATTTCGACCTGGTGCGCTTCGAATATTACCGCGATCGCGACGTCGGCTTCGAGGGCTTTTCGGCGGGTAGCTACCTGTTCCGGGAAGAGTTCACTTCGCGATTCTGGGCGACACGCTACAATTTTCCGGCAGCGCGAGACGGGCGCGTCAAACGCGACGAGATTCCCGACGATACGCCGTCGGGCGCGCAAGGCTGGTTCATCAACGCCCGGCGCCCGCAATTCGCCGACGTCCGGGTACGCGATGCGTTGAACGACGCCTTCGACTTCGAATGGACCAACAAGACGATCATGTACAATGCCTACCAGCGGACGGTTTCGGTCTTTCAGAACTCCGATCTGATGGCGCAAGGCGCGCCCAGT
>JBAQHW010000406.1:0-8234 GCA_049288525.1 Xanthobacteraceae bacterium | reverse complement strand
CTACAATGCCGTGGCTGATCGTGTCGGCTTGCTGCCGCACCCCGACGCCACCACTCAATTCTACATGCGGCTTGAGGAAGTGAAGGCAGCCGCTAAAGCGGCATGACATTACCCTGAATCGATTGGGGATTCCCAAATCAGTCTGGTTCTGATTCAAGATGCTGGCTGGGCTGGAGGCCAGCATCCGATGGGTCGAGCCTATTCCATTGATCTTCGCGAACGGGTGGTGGCCGCGGTCGAGACCGGTGGCTTGTCGTGCCACCGAGCAGCGGCGCAGTTTGGCGTCGGCGTCAGCACGGCGATCCGGTGGGTGGAGCGGTTACGCAACACCGGCAGCGTGGCCCCGAGCAAGATCGGCGGCTATAAGCCCCGCGCGATCGCGGGCGAGCACCGGAGCTGGCTGTTGGCGCGGATCAAGGAGAAGGACTTCACCCTGCTCGGACTGGTGGGGGAACTCGCCGAACGCGGTCTGAAGGTGGACTACCGCTCGGTTTGGACCTTCGTGCACGACGAGAAGCTCAGCTTCAAAAAAAAGCGTGGTGGCTGGCGAACGCGACCGTCCTGACGTGGCGCGCCGGCGGGCGCAATGGATCAAGTACCAGGACCGCGTCGATCCTGCCCGCCTGGTGTTCATCGACGAGACCTGGACCAGAACCAACATGGCACCGTTGCGTGGCTGGGCGCCGCGCGGCAGCCGCCTGATCGGCAAGGTCCCGGATGGCCGCTGGCGGACTTTGACGTTCCTGGCCGCGCTGCGGCATGATCGGATCACCGCGCCCTGGCTGCTCGAAGGCCCGATCGATGGCGAAAGCTTCGCCACCTATGTCGAGAAGGTTCTGCTGCCCACCCTGCGCCACGGCGACATCGTCATCATGGACAATCTCGGCAGCCACCGGGGCAAGATCATCCGCCAGCTCATTCGCTCAGCCGGTGCCAAGCTGTTCCTCCTGCCGAAATACTCGCCCGACCTCAACCCGATCGAACAGGTGTTCGCCAAGCTCAAGCATCTGTTGCGCAAAGCGGCAGCGCGGACGGCCGAAACCGTCTGCGCCGCCATCGGCGAGCTTCTCGGCGCCTTCACCAAGAACGAATGCGCCAACTACTTCAAAAACTCAGGATATGCACCAAACTAAATGCATCACGCTTTAGCTGTTTGTTTGAGCGTGTCCTTTTCGCAAAACCGGTTTCCATTTTTGCGGGACATGCTCTAGCAGGCTGTTGAAAAGTAGACGAAAACGGGATCGAATCTTCGATTTGATTCTGGTTTGATCATCGTACGATTCCGGTCTGTTCATGGTCGAGCGGACTTTTTCAACAGCCTGCTAGCGCAATCGGGGGCGCCTCGCGGCGGTTTCCACCTGGCGCCGGATCGCATCGCGGCGCCGGCCGGTCGCGCGGTCGCAATAATCTACAAAACCTTAACAGCCCGCGGCGGGGGAATTCGCCGGGCCATAAACTGGCGGGCCGCGCCGCGCGCAACCGACCGCCGCCGATAATCTTTGTTGCGTATCCGGCCATGGTTAAGCGTTAAGGTTAAGGGCCGCTTAAACATTTGCTGCCTAACCTCACCTTGCTCAACGCGCACGCGCCGTCAGGGGCGCGCGGCCACGTCGAGGAAAGGTCGAAGGAATGGTAAGCGTCCGACTTCTCATCAGCACTATTGCGGCTATCACAACGGGCACCGCGGCATACGCTGCCGACATGCCGCAACAACTGCCGCCACCGCCGCCGCAGATGGTATATCAGCCACCGCTGATGGTGATGGCGCAGCCTGAAGGCGCCTGGTATTTGCGCGGCTTCATCGGGGTCGGCTCCAGCAGTGAAGCCGACTTTGTATACCAGCCGAATCCGGCCAATGGTCCCATCGATATCGTGGCCCAACACGCCGCGCTGGGCGACAGCACGTTTTTCGGCGGCGGTATCGGTTATGAATTCAACAATTGGCTGCGTTTTGACGTCACGGCGGAATATCGGAGCCGGACTCCCTTCAATGCCTATATCGTATACAACAACGGCGGCGCCTACGGCACCGATCAGTATAACGCGTTCGTAAAATCCGATATTTTTCTGGCCAACGCCTATGTCGATCTCGGCACCTGGGACTGCCTGACGCCGTTCATCGGCTTCGGTATCGGCGGCGCCTACAACACGTTCGCGGACCTTTCCGATATCGGCAACACCGGCGGCAGCGGGCTCGGCACCAATGCCAGCCAGTTGAACTTCGCCTGGGCGCTGCACGCGGGTCTCGCTTACAATGTGACCAAAGACGTCTCGCTCGAACTCGCCTATCGCTATCTGAACTACGGGTCGGTCAGCGATCAGATCAACTGCCAGGGCGGCTGCAATCCCGATACCTACAAGGTACAGAACCTGACTTCGAACGATTTCATGATCGGCATGCGCTGGCGCTTCCCGATCGACAATGGCGGCGCAATCCTGGCAGCGCAGCCGGCCACCTACATGCCAGCCCCGGTGATGGCGCAACCGGCTCCGCCCCCGCAGCCCGCCCCGGTCTATCAGCCTGCGCCCGTCTATCAGCCGGCACCGGTTTATCAGCAGGCACCGGTCTATCAGCAAGCACCGGTCTATCAGCCGCCGCAATATCCGCTGTCGACCCGCGGCTGATTGAATCACTTGGCGAACAAACAAAAGCGGCGCGGCAAACCGCGCCGCTTTTACCTTTGTCGCCGGGCCGACGGGGTTTCGACCGCGACCCAAGCTAACCCTCCATTAAGGTTAATGCCCGATGATCGTGCCCGATCGGCCGCTTTGCGCGCCGACAGGATGGAGAGCGCGCCGGTGCGTTGGGTTCTTTGTGCTGTGCTTCTCTGCGTTTTCGCGCCAGCTGCGGCCGCGCAGGATTTCGGCCCGGCGTTGCGCGGTCCGGAAAGCGTCGGCCAGCCCGCCGTCCCGCGGTGGGGCGGATTCTATTTCGGTGGCCAATTCAGCTACAGCGAAGGTAGCGCCGATTTCTCCGGCGCGACCGAGCCGCTGTTGAGCTACAGCTTGCGCAACCTGGAGCTGGAAACCGACGACGCGCCGTCGGAATGGTCAATCCTTGGAAAGTCGAACACCCCCGTGACGGGATTCGGCGGCTTCGTCGGCTACAACACGCAATGGCAGGACGTCATCCTCGGACTTGAAGCCAATTACACGCATTCCCCATTCAGCGTCACCGCGTCAAGCTCGCCGATCTCCCGCGAAGTCACGGCCGGATCGAACGAGTACTCCGTCAACCTCGAAGGCAGCGGTTCGCTTACCATCACCGATTATGGCACGCTGCGGGCGCGCGCCGGATGGTTGTTCGATAACATCCTGCCCTACGGCTTTGTTGGCCTGGCATTGGGACGCGCCAATTACAGCGTCACCTCACTGGCCTATGGACAACAAAATTCGACCAGCGCAACCCCGATTCTGCCGTGCGATCCCCTGACGGTGGCGACTTGCGTCGATTATTCCTTCAGCAACAGTACATCGCAAAACGCATCCTTGATTTATGGGTTTTCGACGGGCGGCGGCTTTGACGTCGCCGTCACATCGAACATCTTCCTGCGCGCCGAATACGAATACATTCATTTCTCGCGGGTTGCCGGCATTGTCGCCACGATCAACACGGCGCGCGTCGGCGCCGGTTTGAAATTCTAACGCGGTTTCGCCGCTAGTCCCGCGAAGATCGGACAGCCTGCATCCCACTTGACGGCGCGACCCTCCTTCCTTATTTGCGACGGCGGGACACCCCTCCCCACCGAGGGGCGACTATCTGGAAGGATAGATCATGACGCTGACTATGCCCGACGTGCGGCCGCGCGTGCCGCATTTTTCATCCGGCCCCTGCGCCAAGCGCCCCGGATGGACCCCGCAAAAGCTCAACGACGCGCTGCTCGGCCGCTCGCACCGCTCCAAGCCCGGCAAGGCCAAGCTCAAGCGCGCCATCGATCTCACCCGCGAAGTGTTACAGGTGCCAGCCGATTACCGCATCGGCATCGTGCCGGCGTCCGATACCGGCGCCATTGAAATGGCCTTCTGGTCGCTGCTCGGCCCGCATCCGGTCACGGTGCTGGCGTGGGAATCCTTCGGCGAAGGCTGGGTCGGCGATATCACCAAGGAATTAAAGCTCAAGGACGTCACCGTGCGGCGCGCGGCTTACGGCGAATTGCCGGACTTGCGCGGCATCGAACCGGCAAGCGACGTCGTCTTCACCTGGAACGGCACCACTTCGGGTGTGCGCGTGCCGAACGCCGATTGGATCGCCGCTGAGCGGACCGGATTGTCGATCTGCGATGCGACCTCGGCCGCCTTCGCGCAGCCGCTCGATTGGAAGAAGCTCGATGTCACGACCTTCTCGTGGCAGAAAGCGCTTGGCGGCGAAGCCGCCCATGGCATGCTCATTCTGTCGCCGCGCGCGGTCGCGCGCCTCGAGAGCTACACGCCGCCCTGGCCGCTGCCCAAGATCTTCCGCATGACCAAGGGCGGCAAGCTCAACGAAGGCATTTTCCTCGGCGAGACCATCAATACGCCGTCGATGCTGTGCGTCGAGGATTACCTCGATGCGCTGGACTGGGCGAAGTCGGCCGGCGGATTGAAGGGGCTACACGCACGCGCCGACGCCAACGCCAAGACCATCGCCGATTGGGTCGCGCGCATCTCATGGATCGATTTTCTCAGCCCCGATCCGGCGCTCCGTTCCAACACTTCGGTGTGCTTGAAAGTCGTCGATCCAGCGGTGACACGGCTGTCGGCCGATGCGCAGTCCGCTTTCGTCAAAGGCATCGCCGCGGCGCTCGACAAGGAAGGCGTGGCCTTCGACATCGACGCCTATCGCGACGCGCCGACGGGACTGCGCATTTGGTGCGGCTCGACGGTCGAGCAGAGCGACGTCGAGGCGCTCACGCTGTGGCTCGATTGGGCCTACGCCAAAGCCAAGGACGGGCTGGCGAAGGCGGCGTGACCGCTTATCCAGAGCGCCATCCTTAGCCCGCCGCCCTTCGATACGCGCTTCACTCGCATCTCGGGGTTACGGCCTAAACCAAGGACCAAACCGATGCCCAAAGTTCTCATCTCCGACGCGCTGTCGCCGGCTGCCGTCCAGATCTTCAAGGATCGCGGCGTCGAGGTCGATTTCCAGCCCAATCTCGGCAAGGACAAGGACAAGCTCGCCGCCGCAATCGACGGTTTCGACGGCCTCGCCATCCGCTCGGCGACCAAGGTCACCGCCAAGCTTTTGGAAAAATCGAACGGGCTGAAGGTAATCGGCCGCGCCGGCATCGGCGTCGACAATGTCGACATTCCGGCAGCGACAGCGCGCGGCATCATCGTGATGAACACGCCGTTCGGCAACTCGATCACCACCGCCGAGCACGCCATCACGCTGATGCTGTCGCTGGCGCGGCAAATTCCCGAGGCCGACATGTCGACGCGCGCCGGCAAATGGGAGAAGAACAAGTTTCTCGGCGTCGAGATCTTCTCGAAGACGCTCGGCGTCATCGGCTGCGGCAATATCGGCTCGATCGTCGCCGACCGCGCGATCGGATTGAAGATGAAAGTGATCGCCTACGACCCGTTCCTGTCCGCCGAGCGCGCGCTTCATCTCGGCGTCGAGAAGGTCGAGCTCGACGAACTCCTGCGCCGCGCCGATTTCATCACGCTGCACACGCCGCTGACCGACAAGACCCGCAACATCATCAATGCCGACACGCTGGCCGCGACCAAAAAGGGCCTGCGCCTGATCAATTGCGCCCGCGGCGAATTGATCGACGACGCGGCTTTGGTCGACGCGCTCAAATCCGGCCACGTCGCCGGCGCCGCGATCGACGTCTTTCGCGAGGAGCCGGCGACTCAGAGTCCGTTTTTTGCCCTGCCGAACGTCATTTGCACGCCACATCTCGGCGCCGCCACCACCGAAGCGCAGGAGAATGTCGCGCTACAGGTCGCCGAGCAGATGTCGGATTACCTGTTGCGCGGCGCCATCACCAACGCGATCAACTTTCCCTCGATCAGCGCCGAGGAGGCGCCGAAGCTCAAACCATTCGTCGAGCTTGCCGGCAAGCTCGGCTCGTTCGCCGGCCAGCTCACCGAAACCGGCCTCCAGCAGGTCTGCATCACCTATCAGGGCGAAGTGGCCGCGATGAACACCAAGGCGCTGACCTCGGCGGCGGTGGCGGGGCTGCTGCGCCCGATGCTCCAGGACGTCAATGTCGTGTCCGCCCCCGTCGTCGCCAAAGAGCGCGGCATCGCCGTCGAAGAGACCCGGCGCGAAGCCGAAGGCGACTATGACAGCCTGGTCACCGTCAGCGTCACCACCGACCGGCAGACCCGGTCGGTCTCCGGCACCGTCTATGCCGGCGGCCGGCCGCGCATCGTCGATATCAAGGGCATCCGCATCGATGCCGAATTCGGCCCGTCGATGCTTTATGTCACCAACCAGGACAAGCCGGGCTTCGTCGGCCGCTTCGCTTCGCTGCTCGGCCAGGCCGGCATCAATATCGCGACCTTCCATCTCGGCCGCGAGGCTGAGGGCGGCAACGCCATCGCGTTGGTCGAGGTCGACGGCGCGGTGCCGCCCGACGTGCTCGCCAAGGTGCATGAGATTCCGAACGTGCAGCAGGTCAAACCGCTGGCGTTTTGAGGCCGTCGCTCACCATGAATAGCGCAACGTTCCGGTGCCGGCGTAGGTCTGCGACGACGATGCGAACTCGCCGTCGAACTTGCCTTCCAGCGACCAGTTGGCGGTGAGGAAGAGCTGCCCGCCGGTGCTCACCAGCGCGGAATTGCGCGGCACCGCGGCGCCGTTGACGATGAAGCTTGCGCCGGGCAGCGCCTGGAACGTCGGGGTCAGCGCCGCGCCGCTGACCCAGTCGTGCGCCCAGGCGAGCCGCGCGCGCAGTAACAACGGCATGGCGTCGAACGTCGTCAGATCGTCGGCGCGGGCGCCGAGTTCGCTGCGGGTATCGTTGGCGTTCTGTGCGGCGTAGGTGAGTCCGAAGCCGCCGCCGGTGAGATCGGTCTCGCTGTAACCGGGAACGTGCAGCCATTGTGTCTGGATCGCGGCGTAGGGCGTCAGTCCGACCGTCGGCATGATGGCGTAGCGGTAACCGGCCTCGCCGCGCAGCGCATAATCCTGGCCGTCGAAGCTTGAGCGGAGCTGGTCGCCGAGCGCGGCGGTGCGGTTTGTGGTGAACCAGGAATTGCCGAATGCCGCCATCGCCGTGAAGTACAGCGGGCCATAGTGTTTAATGCCGTAGGCGGCGGCTTGAAACACATCGCTCCGGCCGCCGCCGAGGTTCTGCGCGACCGACCAGTTGGTGCCGCCGCCGGCGAGCGCGAAGCCGAGCTTGAGGTCCGGCGCGGCGTGATAGTCCATGCCGCCGGCATAGCCGTAGTCGGACGCCGAGAGATTGTTCGACCCTATGACGGCATTACCGTCATAGGTGGCGCCGCCGCCGAAGCCCGAACCCCAGGCGGTCCAGCGCTGCTCGAAGTTTTGTTGCGGCGGCGCCGACGCCGCGTTGCGATGCAGGACTTTATTATAGGCAAGCGCGAGATCGGGCGGCAGGCTGGATGTGTCCTCGGCGGCAAAGCCGCTGGCGCCGCCGCCATTCGCCCCACCGCCGCCGCCGGTGCCGAGCGCGATGTCGGAGAGAAGATCGAAGAAGTCGTTGACGTACTGGAAGGTGCTCGTCGCGGCGCCAGTGCCGTCTTCGCCGTCGAGCTCACTCAGCGCCTGCGCCAGTTGCGCGCCGGTGAGGCCAAAAATGCTGGTGAAGTTCGCCGGCAGCGTACCGCCGCCCGCGAGATAGCCATTAAGCGCATCGGCGACCGCGGCCTGATTGCCGTTGAGCCCGGCGGTGGCAATCGGACTTGGACCCAGGGCGGTGAAGGTGAGATCGACATCATCGCCGGCGTCGGTCACCATTCCGCTATAGGCACCGTAGGTCACGCTCGGATTGAAGGCGCCGGTCACCGGCGCCGTGGATGTGAGGATGACATAGGTATGGTTGGTCAGGACGGTGCTGCCCGGCGCGATGGTGACGCTGGCGCCGGCCGGCGCGGCGGTGCCGGTGACGCTGGTCGAACTGTTCGCCATGCCATTGATGGTGATCATGTAGCTCGCGGCCGTGGCCATGGTGAGCGACGTGGCGACATGGAGCGTCCCGGTCGGCGCCCCGGCATTGCCGGGCGCCACCGTGCCGGCGGTGACAGTGGTGGCGGCGACCGTGCCGGTGCCGGACAGCGTG
>JBAQHW010000405.1:0-13543 GCA_049288525.1 Xanthobacteraceae bacterium | reverse complement strand
ATGTAGACCGCGACGTAGAGGTAGCCCATGTGGATATTCTGGCTGCCGCCGAAGATCAGCGGATAGACGATGCCGGCGGCCGTCGAGACGCCGCCGATAAATCCTGCCGCGATCCCGGGGCGATCCGGAAATAACAGCGGCACCAGCGCAAACGTGCCGCCGGTGCCGAACGACAGGAAGACGCCGAAGGCGACCAACACCGCGACCGACCAATGCAGCGAGCCGTACAGACCGGCCACCGTCAGGCCGGCCATCGCCAGCGTGATCAGGATGAGCGCAAGCCCAAGCCAATGCAGGCGCGGCGCATAAGGCAGTTCCTTGGCGATGAACGGCAGCGGCGTCCAGCCTTTGCGCTGGAACAGATCGGACATGAAGCCGGAGAACGGCCGGAACAGCGAGGCGTTGAACGACTCGACCGCGGCGAATGTGCCGGCGGCGATCTGCAGGCCGGCCACGCTGCTGAAGCCCAATCCGAGAAGCTCGCCATGGAAGCCGCGCATGAAGTAGCCGGGCAACCAGGCGTTCATCGCGATTTCCAGGCCGAACGCCATCGCATAGGCCAACATCAGCGCGATGGCGATATAGCGTGTCCAAACAAAAACTGTACCGCGGAAGTCGCTGCTGCGCCGCGCAACCGCGCTGCGCTCGCTGGTCTTGGCCGCGCTGCCGCGCCACAGATACCAAAGGGCGATGAACAGCGCGATCACGCCCAGCCAGAGAAATGCGCTGTGGTAATCGGTGCCGAAAAGACGCGGCAGGAAGAGTGCGCCGACACCGGCGCCGACATTGCCGGTGCCCGCGTAAAGGCCCTCGGCGGTGCCGATTTCATCGGACTCGAACCATTGGGCGACGTGCTGGATGCCGACCACGAAGGACACCCCGGCGATCGCCACGATCACCCGCTCGGCAAAGAGCAGTTCGTAGCTGGTGGTATAGGCCGAGGCGATCGAGACCAGCCCGCATCCTGCCAGAATGACGGCAAATGTACGCGGCGCGCCGAAACGGTCGGATGCCCACCCTGCGATCACGCGGCCAATTGGCGCCATCCAGATCGCGGAGCTCGCCAACAGGCCGAGGTCCTTGATGCTGAGGTGGTAGGTCGAGGCAATGCTCGGACTGAACGCCGCGGTCGAAAACCACATCAGGAAGCACCAGAAAAAGCCGACGGTGGCTATTAAAAGTTGTTCCGTCTTGTGGGTATGCATCGCCTCGCTCCTGCGGAATTGGCTGGCTGTCTCGGAGCAAAGCTCGTGCCAGCGGCACTGTTGGTTCCGATTGGCGCTCGGTTTGCCGCCTTCTTGATCGACGCAGGCTGTTTCGATCGCGAGAACCGGTGATGATGCTCATAAGTTACGCATCATGAGTGCTGCAGCGGCGGCGGTCGCAAAAAAATGCATCGCCAGTATGTCAGCTTCAAACTGCGCGGCTGCATCGCGTCGATATTTTGTGCAACCGACCCTTTCGCAAACAGCACGCGGACATCGCCGGCGCGTGCGGCGGCCATGCCAGCGTGCACAAGCTTGTTGCAGGCAGCGGTGCAACTGAGCAGCCGCGAATCCTCCACGCGCTTTGCCGTCATTCTCTAAGTATTTGATTTAAAACAGTTTATTGATCCGTTCGGCGTTGGCACGAAGCTTGATTGTGAGTTGCAGGTGACGCAGCGCGTTCCTGTGCCCGTGCGACAGCACATCGCACGCGATTGGAAGCCATGACGGCTGGAGAGCGGAGCCATGACGCCGGATCAAATAAAGGCTGTGCAGCAGAGTTTTGCAAAAGTCGCGCCCATATCCGAGCAGGCCGCCGCGCTGTTCTACGGGCGGCTGTTCGAGATCGCGCCGGCGGTCAAACCGCTGTTTCGCGGCGATATGAAGGAGCAGGGCCGCAAGCTGATGGCGACTCTCGCCGTTGTCGTCGGCGGCTTGAGCAATCTGGAAACGATTCTGCCGGCAGCCAGCGCGCTCGCCAAACGCCACGTCGGCTACGGAGTGTCCGCGGCCCACTATGCACCGGTCGGCGAGGCGCTGTTGTGGACGCTGGAACGCGGACTGGGTTCCGACTGGACGCCGCAACTTGCCGCCGCCTGGAGCACTGCCTACGGTATTCTGTCGACTTATATGATCGACGAGGCCTACGGCCGCAGCGCCGCGGCCGAATGAGTGCGCAAGCCATCAGCAAGGAGCGGCGGCCGCGGCTCGTGGTGGTCGGCAATGGCATGGCCGGAATGCGCACGGTCGAGGAGCTGCTGGCGCGTGCGCCCGGCCGCTTTGACATCACAGTGATCGGCGCCGAGCCGCAGCCGAACTACAATCGCATTTTCCTGTCCTCCGTCCTGGCAGGCGAAAAAACGCTCGACGAGATCGTGATCAATTCGCGTGCGTGGTATGCCGAACAAGGGATTGATTTGATCATTGGCCGCCGCGCCGCCGCGATCGACCCGAGCGCCAAGCAAGTGATGCTCGCTGACGGCGGCGCCTTTGGCTATGATAAATTGCTGCTGGCCACCGGATCAAAGCCGGTGGCGCCGCCGATTGCGGGACTGGAGTTGCCGGGTGTCCGCGCCTTCCGCGATGTCGCCGATGTGGAGGCGATGATCGCCGCGGCATCCAGCGACCGCCGCGCCGTTGTGATCGGAGGCGGCCTGCTCGGCCTCGAAGCGGCGTGGGGGCTGAAGCGCCGGGGCATGTCGGTTGCGGTCGTGCACTTGATGCCGACGCTGATGGAGCGCCAGCTCGACGTCGCCGCCGCCGAACTGCTGCGCCGCGATCTCGACGCCCGCGGCATCGCCATTTTCACCAATGCGCAGACCGAGGCGATCGTCGGCGAGGAGCGGGCGCAGGGCGTGGTGCTGGCTGACGGTCGCCGGCTGCCAGCCGACCTTGTCGTTCTGGCGGTCGGCGTGCGGCCCAACATCGAGCTGGCAGGCGATGCCGGCCTCGACGTCAATCGCGGCATCCTGGTCGGCGACGACATGGCGACCAGCGATCCCGATATCTGCGCGGTCGGCGAATGTATCGAGCACAACGGCCAGGTGTGCGGTCTGGTCGCCCCGATCTGGGAGCAGACAAAAGTGTGCGGTGCCCGGCTCGCCGGCGATGAGCGGGCGGCCTATGCGCCGCCGCCGTCGTTCACCAGTCTCAAAATCACCGGCATCGACGTATTTTCGGCCGGCGCCCTGGCGGCGGCTGACGATGCCGACCAGGAGATCACGCTGCATGACGCCAAGCGCGGCCTCTATAAGAAAGTGATCCTGCGCGACGATAGGGTCGTTGGCAGCGTGCTCTACGGCAGTGTCGGCGACGGTCCCTGGTACGTGCAATTGATGCACGACAAGGCCGACGTTGCGCCGATCCGCGACCAGATCATTTTCGGCCACGATTTTGCCGAGCGGGCGGCCGCGGCGAAGCCGGAGACCAGCGTGGCGCCGCCGGCGGATTCCGGCGCCGTCGGTGCGGATGCGGGGCCGCGGTGGCGAGCGGCGTGATCCGCACCACGTGTCCCTATTGCGGGGTCGGCTGTGGACTTGTGGCCGCCGCGGATGGAACTCTGTCGGCCGACAAGGATCATCCGGCCAATAAGGGCCGGCTGTGTTCGAAGGGGGCGGCGCTTGGTGACACGCTCGCCACCGACGGCCGCTTGCTGTACCCGCAAATCGATGGGCGCAACGCCAGCTGGGACGCGGCGCTCGATCGCATTGCGGCGGTCTTCAAACAAACTATCGCGGATCATGGGCCGGACGCGCTGGCGCTCTATGTCTCCGGGCAATTCCTCACCGAGGACTATTACGTCGCCAACAAGCTGATGAAAGGTTTCATCGGCTCCGCCAATATCGACACCAATTCGCGGCTGTGCATGGCCTCGTCGGTCGCCGGCCACGTCCGCGCCTTCGGCGAGGACGTCGTGCCGGGTTGCTATGAGGACATTGAGCTGGCCGATCTGGTCGTGCTGGTCGGCAGCAATACGGCATGGTGCCACCCGGTGCTGTACCAGCGCCTGGTTGCCGCCAAGGAAGCGCGCGGCACCAAAATCGTCACCATCGATCCGCGCCGCACCCCGACCTGCGATGTCGCCGACCTTCACCTCGCAATTCGTCCCGGCACCGACGTCGCGGTGTTCGCCGGCCTATTGGTGCATCTGGCGGCCAAAGGGGTTTGCGACGAGACATGGACACACGGCTTTGCTGCGGATTTTCCGGCCGCGCTCGACGCCGCGCGTCGAGCGGCGCCGACACTCGCCGATGCGGCGGCGATCGCCGACGTTGCGCCCGCCGATCTTGGCTGCTTCTACGATTGGTTTGCCGCCACCGAGCATACTGCGACGCTCTACTCGCAGGGCATCAATCAGTCGTCGGCTGGGACGGATAAAGTCAACGCCATCATCAACTGCCATCTCGCCACCGGCCGCATCGGCCGCCCTGGCATGGGGCCGTTTTCCTTGACCGGACAGCCCAACGCGATGGGCGGCCGCGAAGTCGGCGGCCTTGCCAACCAGCTCGCCGCGCATATGAGTTTTGCCGATCCGGCGGATATCGACCGTGTTCGCCGCTTCTGGAACGCGCCGCGCATGGCGACCGGGCCGGGGCTGAAGGCCGTCGATCTGTTCGACGCGGCGCTCGACGGCAAGATCAAGGCGCTGTGGATTCTCGGCACCAATCCGGCGGTCAGCATGCCGCGCGCCGAGCGCGTGCGCGCCGCGCTCGGGGCCTGTCCGTTTGTCGTTGTGAGCGATTGCTGGCCGACCGACACGACGCGCTTCGCCGATATCGTGCTGCCGGCCGCGGGCTGGGGCGAGAAGGATGGCACCGTCACCAATTCCGAGCGTTGCATTTCACGCCAGCGCGCGTTCCGCGCCGCGCCGGGCGAAGCGCGCCCGGATTGGTGGATGCTCGCCGAAGTGGCGCGTCGCATGGGATGGCAAGACGCCTTCGCCCACTCCAGCGCGGCCGCAATTTTTCGCGAGCATGCCGCCCTGTCGGCGTTCGAAAATGCCGAACCGAGGCGCCGTCTGTTCGATATCGGTGCGCTCACGGAACTGAGCGACGAGGCCTATGACGGCATGCCGCCGCTGCGCTGGCCGGCACCGCGCAGCACGGCCGAGCGACCGTCGGGGACGGCGCGGCTGTTTGCGGACGGCAAAGGCTTCACCACGCCAGACGGCCGCGCCCGCTTCCTGCCGACGCCATATCGGCCACCGGCGGTCCCGGCGAACGATCAATGGCCGCTCGTCCTCAACACCGGGCGTGTGCGCGACCAGTGGCATACGATGACGCGCACCGGCCGGTTGCCGCGGCTGATGGCGCATCAGCACGAACCGGCGCTCGACGTTCATCGCGCCGATGCGGCGCGGCTATGTCTGGTCGAGGGCGGTCTGGCACGGATCGAGAGCGCGCACGGCACAACCATATTGCCGGTTCGCCTGTCGGATGCGCAGCGGCCCGGCGAGGTGTTCGCGCCGTTTCACTGGACCGATCGCTTTACCTCGGCGGGGCCGATCGACAGCCTCGTCGGCGGCACCACGGATCCGATATCGGGCCAGCCGGAATTGAAGGCGACGCCGGTGCGGGTCACCGCGCTCGCGCCGCGCTGGCACGGGCTTCTGCTGCGCAGCACCGAGCCGGTCCCGCTCGGTCCATACTACTGGGCACGCATGCCGCTCGATCGTGGTCACGCGTTCACGCTGGTCGGCTGGGAGCCATTGCCGAGCGACCGCGGTACCGAGCTTTGGATCACGGCGCTGCTCGATGCTCCGCCGGCAGCGGAGCTGGTGATTTACGCCGATCCTCGCCGCGGCACGTTTCGCTATGCAAGCATGATCGGCAACCGGCTTGACGCCTGCCTGTTCCTCGCCGCCGCGTCGTCGCCGCTGCCGGCGCGCGACACGCTGGCGGCGCTGCTCGGTACACGGATCGACCCGGACATGCGCACCTATCTGCTCGCCGGCGATGCCGGCGCCCCGCCCGCGCAGAATGCGAATGGTCGAACGATCTGCGCCTGCTTTGGCGTCGGGCTGCAAACCCTGCATCGCACCATCGCTGGCAAGCGGCTCACCAGTGTCGCCGAGATCGGCGCCGTGCTGCGCGCCGGCACTAATTGCGGCTCTTGCATTCCCGAATTAACGGCGATCCTGAGCGAAGCGCGCCTGGACAAAGACACGGCGGCCTGAAATCTTTCCGCGACCGATTCAAAAGGAGCGGCCGCTTTGCCCATCACCATCTACGGCATCAAGAATTGCGACACCATGAAGAAGGCGCGCGCCTGGCTCGACAAGCACGGCGTCGCTTACGCGTTTCACGATTACAAGACCGCCGGCATCGAGCACGCGCAGCTCGAACGCTGGGAAAAGAAAGTCGGTTGGGAGACCTTGCTCAATCGCGCCGGCACCACGTTCCGCAAGCTGCCAGACAAGGACAAAGCGAACCTTAATGCGAAGGCGGCGCTGGCGCTGATGCTCAAGCAACCCTCGATGATCAAGCGTCCGGTGCTTGAGCTTGGCGGCGGCAGATTGCTGGTCGGTTTCACGCCGGACCAGTATCAAAAGGCAGTGGCCTGATGGCGGCGGCGCATGAACCGTCGGCGCGCCGCAGGGATCACGTCTTACGTTTTAATCCCCACATGAAGGCTCGTTCCTCGGGTTGCAAATAAACCAATTCCGTGAGCGCGCCGATCTCGCCCGTCGTGTCGAAATAGCCGAAGCGCGTTTCGTTATGCCGGCCGGACTGCACGAGGCGGAAGCCCCGCCCTTCCATGTCCTTCACCGCTTGCGCATAGTCGGGCACTTCGATGCCGTAATGATGCATGCCGCCCTTGGCATTGTGCTCGAGGAATTTCGAATAGGTGCTGACGCCTGAGACCGGCTGGATCAGCTCGACTTGCGTATCGCCGCACCAGCCGAACGCGAGATGCACACGCAGCGGCGTCGGGGTGCCGCGATAAGTCTCGTCCTGCAGTTCGGGCTTCTCGATGAACAGGAACTCGGGAACGCCGAGCTTGTCCTTGAAGAATGTCATTCCCTTGTGAATATCCGGCACGACGAAGCCGATTTGAAAAACGCCGTCTGCAAGCATGCTTGCCATTCCAGCCTCCCGACGAATGCGAACGCCTATGATGATTGCGAATCCATTGAGGCAGTGTAGCGAAACTCGAGCCCACGGTACTTCGGCCAGTGGCCGATACATCGGCCACGCTGTGGGGAATTTGCAACAGTCGCTAAATAAAATCCGGCAAAAGTGCGGCGCCCGGAACTGACGCATTTCAAAATTGTTAAGCCAATGGTGACAGACACGTTGCTGCCACTAAATGACCACGCTTTGCCCGGCAAGGTGCGGCTGTCTATCGCATGGCGGCGGGCAAAATCTGGTGGCCCGATCGTCGGGGACTGAATCGGAACACTCGGGGGCGAGTATCTGCGAGGCTGGAGGTTAATATGAAATTGCGTGCGTTCGTTGGCGGCTTCACGCTGGCCGTTGGGACGGCGGTTTGCGTGTGTTCTGCACAAGCTGCCGATTTGCCGATGCGTCCCGAGCCCGCCCCCGTGGCGCCGGTCGCTTATGCGCCGCCGGTTTATAACTGGAGCGGTTTCTATATCGGCGGCCACATCGGCGGCGGCTTCGAAAATTCGTCGTGGACCGATCTGGTCACCGGCGCCAACGATACCTTCAACAATGGCGGTTTTCTCGGCGGCGCCCAGATCGGCGTGAACACCCAGTTCAACTGGCTTGTGGTCGGCCTCGAGGGCGACTTCAGCTGGACCAGCGACATCAAGGGAAGCGGCACGGATTCCATCGGCGACGCCATCACCACCAGTCCGCAATGGACCTCGACGGTGACCGGCCGCGTCGGCGCCGCCTTCGATCGGCTGCTGGTCTACGGCAAGGGCGGTGTCGCCTTCGCCGACGACAAGAGCACATTCACCGATTTCACCGGCGCTGGCTCGACCGACACGATGACGCGTGTCGGTTGGACTGCGGGTGCCGGCCTTGAATATGCGTTGACCAACAATTGGTCGGTGCGCGCCGAATACGACTATCTCGGCTTCGGTTCGAAACAGCTCAACTTCACGACTCCCGTATTGGGAGCCGTCAGCACGAACGCGAATCTTAATGTTCAGGAAGTCAAAGCCGGCTTCGATTACAAGTTCGGCCCGTAAGCGCGAACGCATTCGCAAGCTTGAGAGCGGCGAACTGGGATTAAAAGTTCCCAGTCGCCGCTCTCTTCATTGAATCTTGATCTTTGCCGCTTCGATAACCGGCGTCCAGCGGGCGACGTCGGCGTTGATGCGCGCGCGGAATTGCTCCGGCGTATCGGGAATTGGCTCCATCAATTGCGCCGTGAGCTTTTCCCGGATCGGCCGGGATTCGATCGCCTCGGTGACCAGCGCGCGGATGCGTTCGGCCATGGCGCCGGAAATGCCGGCCGGCGCTATGAGACCGCTCCAGGCGTCGGCCTCGACGTCGATGCCGGCCTCCTTCAGCGTCGGAATGTCGGGCAGCAGTGCCGAACGCTCGGCGGTGCTGACGGCAAGGATTTTGATCTTGCCGGAGGAAAGCTGCGGCGTGACGGAGATTGCCGGCAAGCAGATCATCTGCACGTCATTGCGAATCAGTGCGGTCACCGCCTGCGGCGACGACGAATAAGGCACGTGCACGAGCTGGGTGCCGCTTTTCAGCGCGATCGCTTCCATGGCAAGTTGCGACAGCGAGCCGGTGCCGATCGAGCCATAGGCGTATTTACCCGGATTGGCCTTGATGAGATCCACAAGCTGCCGCGTCGTCGTTACGCCGAGGCTGGCGTTGACCGCAAGCACACTCGGCTGGGTAACCAGCATGGTGATGAGCGTGAGATCTTTTTTCGGATCGTAGGGCAGGTCCTTGAACAACAACGTATTGATGGCGAGCGGGCCGCCGATGCTGATGCCGATGGTGGCACCATCGGGCGCCGCCTTGGCCACAACATCGGTGCCGGTATTGCCGCTCGCGCCGGGTTTGTTCTCGACGACGAACGGCACTTGAGTCTTGTCGTGCAGATAGTCGGCGATCAGTCTGGCTACGACATCGGGCGTCGCGCCGGCGCCGAACGGCACCACGATCCGCACCGGCGCTGTGGGCCAGGGCTGTTGTGCGGCGGCCGCAACGCTGCCGAGCAGGATGGCCAGAACCGCCATGATGCAACGCCTCATTGCCTTCTCCTTCGCGTTTTCCTCGTTTAGGTCCCGCGAAGCGGAACCGATTTTGCGACCAGGACTGCTATAACAAGACATGCCAAAACAAACACTCGGCGCATATTCCCGATTTCGTTAAATCGGCATGCGCGCTAGGAATTTTTCTTCGGCAAGACGTATCATGCCGGCAGCATAAGTCGAAGGAGAGATGCCGTGCGCGCCACGACGAAATTGCGGACATTGCTGGCTTCAGGCCGGATCGCGGTTGCGCCGGGCGCGTTTGACGGGCTCTCGGCAAGGCTGGTCGAACAGGCCGGTTTTCCGGCGATTTACGCCAGCGGCGGCGCCATCGCTCGCTCCTGCGGTATCCCCGATCTCGGGCTGATGTCGGTAAACGCAATCGTCGACCGGCTGGCGTCCATGGTCGAAGTGATCGAAGCGCCGCTGATTGCCGACGCCGATACCGGCTACGGCAATGCCTTGAACGCGCAAGCGGCGGCGCGCGCTTTCGAGCGGGCCGGCGTCGCCGCCTTGCACCTCGAGGACCAGATTTTTCCGAAGAAGTGCGGACACTACAATGACAAGAGCCTCGTGCCGGTTGCCGAGATGGTGCAGAAACTCAAGGCCGTGCGCGACGCCCTGCACGATGCCGATTTCGTCGTTATTGCCCGTACCGATGCGATCGCGGTCGAGGGATTTTCCGCCGCGATCGACCGCGCCATGGCCTATTGCGAGGCGGGCGCCGACATGTTGTTCGTCGAAGCGCCGACGTCGGAGGACGAGATTGCCGAGATCGCCAGGCGCCTGTCCGGTTTCAAGCTCATCAACATGTTCGAGGGCGGCAAGACGCCGCTGGTGCCGGCGTCCCGGCTGGAAGCACTCGGTTATAACGTCGTCATCATCCCGAGCGACGCCCAGCGGGCCGCTATCAAGGCCATGCAGCGCGTGCTTGCGGCAATCGCCAGCGACGGCAGCTCCGCGTCCATGCGCGGCGACATGGTGTCGTTTGCGGAGCGAGAGAACCTTATCGGGACCGCAGGCTATCTCGAACGCAGCCATCGTTATGCTTTGTGAGCGGTTTCGCACGTCATTGACAATAAGCGCCTGCTCGCCATGATCCCGGCCCTGGCCCAAACGGGCGGCCTCCCAAGGTTTCGGCGCAGGAAGGGGTTGGCATAAGATGGGCTTGGCGGAAGAAATTCTCGGTCTGGTTATTTTTCTCGGCGCGCATGTCTTTGTGACCATGCGGGGCCGGCGCGCGGCGCTCGTCGCTCGGCTCGGCGAATGGCCCTATCGCGGCCTGTTCTCGGTGATAGCGATCATCGGCATATTGCTCATCGCCTACGGCTTCGCCGATTATCGCGCCGCGGGAATGATCACCATCTGGAATCCGCCGGCCTGGACGCGCCACATCGTGGTGGGGTTGATGTGGCCCGCAAGCATCATGGTCGTCGCCGCCTATATCCCCGGCAACATCAAGCGCGTGCTCAAGCATCCGATGCTGGCGGGCGTCAAAACCTGGGCGTTCGCGCATCTGTGCGCCAATGGCGATCTCGGCGGCATCATTCTGTTCGGCTCGGTGCTGGCCTGGGCGGTCTACGATCGCATCACGCTCAAACACCGCGCCGACGCGGGCGCGCCGCCAATTCCCGTAGGCGGCATCAAAAACGACATCATCGCCGTCGTCGTCGGTACCGTGCTTTATCTGGCGCTCGGCTTCGTCTTCCATCCGATCGTGATCGGCGTGCCGGTGTTCGGCATGCCGCCGCTTGGCCACTAGTGGAGCGGATTTGACATTCGCTACCCACCCACCCGCAAACTAGAACTGACATTTGCTGGTGGTCCTTTGATTCTAACATTCGCATGATGGTATGCCGGACAGGGGTGCGAATGTTAGAATCGGACCACCAGAGCACGATCCGGAAAAGTGGAAACCGGTTTTCCGAAAAGATCATGCTCCATCACAACTAAACCCGGATACTGAAAAATGTCGGTGCAGGACCAGATACGACGGCTCACCGCGCCCGACATTCGCGCCCGCAAGGGCGGTGAACCGATCGTCTGCCTGACCTCGTACCACGCCCATACCGCGCGTCTGGTCGATGCTTATTGCGACGTCATCTTGGTCGGCGACTCGCTTGGCATGGTGATGCACGGTCTCGAGACCACGGTGCCGGTGACTCTCGACATGATGATTTTGCAGGGTCTTGCCGTCATGCGCGGTTCCAAGCGCGCTCTGGTGACGGTCGACCTGCCGTTCGGCTCCTACGAAGTGTCGAAGGAACAAGCGTTCATGTCGGCGGCGCGCGTCATGAAAGAGACCGGCTGCGGTGCGATCAAGCTCGAGGGCGGCCGGCGCATGGAAGGCACCATCGCCTTTCTGGTCGAGCGCGGCGTGCCGGTGATGGCCCACGTCGGCTTGACGCCGCAGGCCATCAACACCATCGGCTCGTTCCGTGCGCAGGGGCGCGAGGAAAGCGATTGGGAACCGATCGAGGCGGACGCGCGGGCGGTGGCCGATGCCGGTGCCTTTGCCGTCGTGCTCGAAGCGATCGCCGAGCCGCTCGGCCGGCGCATCACCGCGCAGATCGCAATTCCGACAATCGGCATTGGCGCCAGCGTGGCCTGCGATGGCCAGGTTCTGGTGCTGGAGGACATGCTTGGCCTGTCGCCGCGGGTGCCGAAATTCGTCAAACGTTTCGGCGATCTTGGTCCCTCCATCGAACAGGCGATCAAAAGCTATGCGCAGGACGTCCGCTCGCGGACGTTCCCGGGGCCGGAACACGTCTACCCGATGCGCAAGCCGGACCGCGCAACGGCCGCTGTCACCAAGCTGCCTGAGCGCGGCAAAGGCCCGTCGCGGGCTTGAAAACCCGGGGCCGGGCGCCCTAAACCATGGCCAACGGTTGCCGCGCCACCAGGCGGTTTTGCCTTGCTCGCGCCACATCATTAAACTAGCCCTGGCAAGGCCTTAGGGGCACCGTTAGAGCATGATCCGGAAAATGCCTGGCCTCGGACTTGATCCGAGGGTCGATACCGGTTCTCGATGAGATCATGTTCCAGCGAAAAATCCTGGACCATGCCTCTATTCAACTTTACTGGAGCATGGCTTGTTTACTGGAGCATGGCTTGGTAGCCGGCGCGCGAATTTTAGTTGTCGCGCGGTTGAGGGTTGGGGACGGCTAGCGTGACTGATATATTCAATGAAGTCGATGAGGAGATGCGCCGCGAGCGGCTGAAAAGCCTGTGGGATCGGTATGGCACTTACCTCATTGCCCTGTGCGTCCTCGTTGTTGTCGGCGTCGGTGTTTGGCGCGGTTACGAGTGGTGGCAAAATAAGCAGGCGGAAAAATCCGGCGCTGCCTTTGAGCAGGCCGTCGAGCTCGCCGAAGGCGGTAAGCAGCAGCAGTCGGAAGTGGCCTTCGCCAAGCTCGCCACCGACGGCACTGCCGGCTATCGCTCGCTGGCGCGGCTTCGCGAGGCCGCCGAGCTCGCGCCGACCGACCGAGCCGCTGCGGTCAAGGCCTATGATGCGATCGCCGCCGACACGAGCCAGACCCAGGTCATGCGCGATTTGGCGGCCGTGCGCGCCGGCTATCTCCTGGTCGACAGCGCGTCCTATTCCGAGCTGTTATCGAGGCTTGAGCCGTTGACGGCGCCCGATCGGACGTTTCGCTATACCGCGCAGGAGATTTTGGCGCTTTCGGCCTGGAAAGCCGGGGATATCACCGCCGCGCGCAAATGGACCGACATGATCATGGCCGATCCGTCGGCGCCGGCGGGAACGCGCAGCCGCGCTCAAGTTCTCAGCGAGCTCATCGCGGCGGCCGATAAGGGCTGAGTGGATGCCGAACCGGTATAAGCTGCCGCTGTTTCGCGCCGCCACTGCGCTTGTCTTGGCACTGGTGCTGACCCGCTGCACGCCGGGCGGCCAGTTCGATCCGACGACAATTTTCGATAACGACATGTTCGACTCCAAGACCAAACTTAAGGGCCAACGCATCCCGCTTTTTCCAAGCGGGGTTCCCGGCGCGACGACCGGTGTGCCGGCGGATCTGGTCAAGGGCTACAAGTCTCCGGCTGATGAGGCCGATGCCGATCCCGACGCGATAAATCCGCCACCGAACGAGATGGCGCAGCAGCCGCCCAAACACGAAGCCAAGGTCGAATCCAAGCCAAGACCCAAAGTCGCGATCGGGCGGCCGCACGGAGTGCCAAAGCCACCGAAATCGACCCCAACACGGATCGACGTCGGTTCCAAAGGCGCTCCCGCTCAGCAAGATTCGCAAACCAATTGGCCGGCGCCGCCGCCGATGGGGGCAGCATCGCAGCAGGGTGTAGCGTGGCCGGCCCCGCCGGCTCCGCAGCAAACGACGCAGCAGTCCCAGGG
>JBAQHW010000404.1:0-2516 GCA_049288525.1 Xanthobacteraceae bacterium | reverse complement strand
CTCAGCTCAACCGCCTCAACCGCCAAAATCGTCGGTAAGTGCCGCGCGATCTCCTGCCAGGTCTCGCCTTCGTCGATGCTGCCGAACACCGAGCCGCTGTTGGTGCCGAAATAAATGCCCGCCGGATCGCGGTCGTCGCCGGCCATGGCTTGCCGGAGAACAGTGAAGAAGCAGCCCTTCTGCGGCAGGCCTTGCCGCATCGCCTGCCAGCTTTGGCCGCCGTCGCGCGAGCGCCAGACCGCCGCGGCGGCGTCGGGCGGAAAACGTCCGGCGGTGTCGCCGTTCAGCGGCAGCGTCCAGATCGTGTTCGGATCGCGCGGATGAACGCGGATGGGAAAGCCGAACGTCGACGGCAAGCCTTTGGTGCAATCGTTCCAACTCCGGCCGCCATCGGCCGAGCGCCAAACGCCATAATGGTTCTGCTGGTAAAGCACGTCGCTTGTCCCCGGCGCGCGGATCATGTTGTGCACGCAGTGCCCGATCTCGCCGTCACGCGGCGCGGCAGGATGCTCGGCGGGACCGCAGCTTTCCGCGTTCGAGAGCCGATTGCGCCGCTCCCATGTTGCCCGCCGTCCTCGCTCGCAAACACGCCGGCCGCCGAGATTCCAACCCAGAGCTTCTTTCGATCGTCCGGATCGGGGAGGATGGTGTGCAGCGTCAGCCCGACGCCGCCGGGCGTCCAGCTACCGGCCGAAGGGTGATCCGTCAGGCCATGCACCTTCGCCCAATCCCTGCCGCCGTTCGTGCTGGCCAGGAGGCTGGCCGGCTTGGTGCCGGCATAGAGCGTGCCGTGCGCGTAGCTGAGCGACCAGATTTGCGCGAACGCGTCGGCGAACGGTAATGGCTCTTCGCTCCAGCCGATCATCTTTGCGACAGTGGGGTCCTTTGCCGCCCAATCGTCCATCGTCCCCTTGGTGAGACGCGTAACCTCCCAAGTCGCGCCGCCGTCTTCGCTGCGCCAGACGCCGGCGCCATTCCATTCGCCGCCGCCGCCGGCCCAAATCGTGCCGGTCTCGGGGTCGCCAATCATGTGATTGATCGGCCAGCCGTTACAGTAAGGACCACCGATCGCCCAGCCGCTGCGGTCGCTGCCGCCGAACAGCAAAAAGGCGCCCTTGGTCGTGCCGACCAGCAGCGTTGTGCTCGTTACGGACATCAGCTTTTTTGCTCTCCATCGAAAGCAACAGGGAACTGTAAGACCGCCGTCTTACCCGCGAATGCTAGCACGGGCGGCTTCTCGTCGTCATGGCCGGACTTGTTCCGGCCATCCACGTCTTTCTTGCCGCGCTGACATAAGTCGTGGATGCCCGCGACAAGCGCGGGCATGACGCGATATTAAATGAGCGTCTCATAAAGGTCTTTCCATTCTGGATTCGCGGCATGAATGAGCCGTACCTTCCAGGCCCGCGGCCAGTGCTTGATGGTCGTCTCACGCTGAATCGCATATCGAATATCATCAAAGCGTTCTGCATAGACCAGTCGCTTCAGCGCGTGGCGCTTGGTAAAGCAGTCGACTAGTCCTTCCCGGTGTTCGAAGGCTCGACGAGGCAGATTGCTGGTGACGCCGACGTACAGAACGCCGTTGCGCTGGTTCGTCATAAAATAAATCCAGCCGCCCGCCATGAGTGGAGTAAAGCAAGACGTGGATGGCCGGGACAAGCCCGGCCATGACGAGCGGTGGGTCTGAGAACATCGGGAATACCATTGGCAATGATCGCCCTCTACATCGACGCCGATGCCTGTCCGGTGAAGACCGAAATCTATCGCGTCGCCGAGCGGCATGCGGTGAAGGGCACAGCGATCAAGGTCTTTGTGGTCAGCAATTCGCCGATCGCCGTGCCGCGCGATGACATGATCCAGCGCGTGGTGGTCGGCGCCGGCATGGACGAGGCCGACAACTGGATCGCCGAGCGCGCCAAGAAAGGCGACATCGTCATCACCGCCGACGTGCCGCTGGCAAGCCGCGCGGTGAAAGCCGGCGCCGCGGTCATTGCGCCGAACGGCCGGCCGTTCACCGAAGAGTCGATCGGCATGACATTGGCGACGCGCAATCTGATGGACTCGCTGCGCTCGGCCGGCGAGATCACCGGCGGGCCGAAACCGTTTGCGCCGCGCGACCGCTCGGAATTTCTCTCCGCGCTCGACCGCGCCATCGTCCGGCTGACACGGGAGGGGTTTGGCAAATGAGCGGCAAAGGTTCACCTTTCCCCCAACGGGGAGAGGCGAATTTCTTCCGCTCATTCCCGCGTTGGCGGGAATCCAGGCTGGGTCCCCGCTTTCGCTGGGACGAGCGAGAAATGTCAGTCCGCTTCCATGTCACCCTCCTATTGACATTCGTCACCGATATAGATACACACTGGGACGAATCTCGTCCCAAGAAGGACGCCGCCCGGGTGATGCCGGACGGCAGGGGGCGAGTGCGGTGCCCGCGGGCGAAGCCTCATCAGCTTTGCTCCCGGGCGGTCCGGGCATCATGCCCACCGGCACTATGACCGGTGCGCGAGGTGCGTCGCTGG
>JBAQHW010000403.1:0-18323 GCA_049288525.1 Xanthobacteraceae bacterium | reverse complement strand
GCATAGGCGTCGGCCAAGGCGCCGGCGCAATAGACCAGCGCATCGCCGCGCTCGACGACCATGTCGGGATTGGCGCAAACCATAAACAGCGAACGTGCGCGCATCGCCGCCAGCATGTCGCGATAGCTGGCCGGGGTTTCGGTGGTGTCGTCGAACAGCCCGGAGCAGACCACATAGTCGGCGGCTTCGAGAGCGGCGAACGTCACGTCGAGGCCGGCAAAGATCGAAAGGTCGCGCTCCGGGCCGAGATGAAAGACGGTCTGCGGCAACCGTGAAGCGACGATGCCGCGGGTAACGTCGCCGGAACTGGTGATGGCGGCATAGGCGTCGCGCGGGACGCCGAGCCGGTCGAGGATGCGCGCCACCGCTTCGCCCGCACGCGGCGCATTGGTGATCAGGATCGCGGTGCCGCCACGGTCGCGGAACCGCAATAGCGCGTCGCAGGCGGCCGGAAAAGCGGCAAGTCCGTTGTGAATGACGCCCCAGACGTCGCACAGCAGTACGTCATAGTCTCGCGCCAGCGGCTCGAAATTTTCGATGAATGGCGTCGTCATTGCGTTATTGCCGGCGAAGGACGGACGAGCGACAGCGGAGCAGGCCGCCGGATGGCTTGTCGCTATCGTGCCTCGCCCTGACCGGCAAGGGGTCTAGCTGCGCCGCATGCCGGCACGCGCAAGCTGGCCGAGATTGCCGGTGCCGGCCGCCTCGCCGGCCATCGAAGCGGCAGCGTCCCTGCCGGCCTCCTGCGGATCGGTGGCAATGCCCCGCAAAGCCTCGGCGCGCACCGGACGCGGCGGCGAGAACAGGAAGCCTTGGCCAAACCGCACGTCGTAATCGAGGAGATCGACCACCGTGGCCTCGGTCTCGATACGCTCGGCGATCAGATCGATGCCAAAGCGGCCGAGCAGGTCGGAGAAATCCGCGGGGTGAATGTCGTTCGAAACCACGCTGATCCGGTTGAACAACAACGCCGCCGGCGCCTTGACGAAGCGGAACCCGCGCTCGTTCAGTTCGCGGGCGTTGACGCGCAGATCGGTGAGATTGTCCATCGAGAAACGAAAGCCGCGCTCGGCCAGCGCGGCGAGGCTCTCATGCTCGATCGGCCCCATCGCGCGCGCCGCGCTTTGGGTGAATTCAAGGACCAGCGACGGCGCGATGGCGCGGTTGGCCTCCAGGAATTCGAGGAATTTTGAAAAGCCGGAATCGGTCAGCGTGGCGCCGGACACATTGCAGAACAGGCCGATGTCGCGATTCTTCAGAAGGAGCCGACGCACCACCTGCACGCAACGCATCGCCAAGAGATGGTCGAGCTTCGGCATCAGCATGCCGGCTTCGGCATAGGGCAGGAAATCGCCGGCCGCGACGAGATCGCCATTGTCGGCCTTCAGCCGCGACAAGGCCTCGTAATAGCGCACTTTGCGCTGCGGCAGTGTCACCACCGGCTGCAAGAAGAGGTCGATCCTGCCAGCGTCGATGGCTTTCGATATCGTGGTAATGATGCCGTCGCGGTCAAGCGCCGCGAAGGCCGCTATTTTCGGCTCGGGAGCGGCGGCCGGCGCCGCTGCAGCCTCGGCCGGAGCCGCTGCTATCGTCGACACCGGTTCCACGGCCAAGCCAGTGCCGTTCACGGCCGCAGGCGGCGAGGCGGCAATTTGGACCGGCGCCGTCCGCTCGGCAGCGAGCGCCGCCTCGTGCGCCGCCACCGAGTCGGCTATCTGCTTGACCAGCGTCGACAGTTCTTCGATCTCGGCGGCAAGCGGCTGGGCGGTGGCGAGCGCGCGATCGATCACGGTGTCGACTTTGCCCTCCGTCGCGTTCAGCCGGCGGCCGAACTCGGCCAATTGCCGGGCCAGATCGCCCGACCCGCGCGCCAAGGCGGCGATTTGATTGCTCGCTTCCTGGCGGTCATGCTTGCGTGCGGCAATGGTATTGTAGACCGCCAGCGCCGTGAGGACGCCAAGCGTCACCAGTGCCGACTCGGCGCCGGTGAAGCCGAAACGCAAATAGACCACGACGCCGATCGAACCGGCGATAAGCACCATGCAGGCCGCAATGAAGATGGCGCTGATGCGCACCATGCCGCTCTATCCCCTGCTTCCGCTGGAAGCGATTCGCGCCTGTGACGGAGCAGTGTCCACAAGCCAGCAGCAGTCGCAAGTCTGTCCCACAAGTCTGCCGCCGTGAATCTGCCGCCGCAAGTCTGCCCCTATGGATAGCTAACCTTTTGCGGTGATTTTATAACGATAAAACTGGCGAGCGTCTTGCAATGGTGGATTCGGCCTCTGCTGCGGTAAAGCTTTCGGCGCCAATGGCCGCGCCAAGCACTGGTTTGATCGGCTGGGTCGAGCGGCGGCCACAAGCCGCCTTCGGCTGGTTCCTGGCCCTGCATTTCGCGGTCTGGACCGCGCTGCCGACATTGCTTTACGCCAATTTGCCGCTCGATCTTATCGAGGCCGTCACCTACGGCCGGGAGTGGCCGCTCGGTTCCGACAAATTGCCACCGCTGCCGTGGTGGCTGGTCGAGATCATGTACCGCGGTTTCGGCGTCGACGGCGCCTATTATGCCTTGGCGCAGGTCGTCGTCGTCATCGCCTTTGCGCTGGTCTTCGCCACGTCGCGCCGGCTTGTCGGTACAACGGGCGCGCTGGTCGCGGTGCTGGTCATCGACGGCCTGCATTATTTCCAATACACGGCCGTAAAATTCAATCACGACGTCATTCAACTGCCGTTCTGGGCGCTGGCCGGCTTCAGCTTCCACGCCGCGCTCAAGCGCGGCTGGCTCGGTTACTGGCTCCTCCTCGGCATCGCCTTCGGCGGCGCGCTATGGGCCAAATATTTCGTGGTCGTGCTGGCGGCGCCCTATGCGCTGTTCCTGCTGTTCGACCGCCGGGCGCGGCGCGCTTTGGCGACGCCGGGGCCGTGGCTGGCGCTCGGCCTGGCGCTTTTGATCGCACTGCCGCACGTCATCTGGCTGTTTCAGAACGATTTCATTCCGTTCACCTATGCCGAGCATCGCGCCGCGCCGGTGCGCGGCTGGTTCGACCACATCGTGCATCCGGCATTCTTCGCGGTCAGCCAGGCTTTCTTTCTGCTGCCGACGTTCTTCATCGCCGGGACCTTGCTGTGGCCGCGCCAGAAAACCAAGGGCGACGTCGCCGCCGACGCCTTCGACCGGCGCATCGTCACGCTGCTGGCGTTCGGGCCGGCCTTAGCGACGATCGCGCTTGGCGTCGTCAGCGGCCGCGGCGCCATCGCCATGTGGGGCTATCCGCTCTGGCTGTTTCTCGGACTATGGATCGTGATGACGGTGCGGCCGTTGTTTGACCGCAACCGCATTGCGCGCGTCGGCGCGGCATGGGCGGCCGTCTTCACCTTGTTCGCGCTCATCTTCCTGATCAACTACACCGTGCTGCCGCGGTTCGATCACCGTTATTACGCCGAATTCTACCCGGGCGATAAACTCGGCCAGATTCTGACGCAGCGGTTCCGCGCTGCGACCGGAAAGCCGCTACGCTACGTCATCGGCTCGATGTGGGATGGCGGCAACCTCGCGCATTACTCGCCGGATCAACCGCATGTCCTGATCGACGGCGAGCCGGCGCGTGCGCCATGGGTCAATATGGCCGATCTGCGCAAGGATGGCGCCGTCGTGGTGTGGACGCAGAGCGATCCGAAAGTGGTGCCGCCGCACCTCGCCGCGGTAGCGCCCGGCGCCGAACCCGGCCCGCCTTTCGATCTGCCGATGCGCCGTGGCTCCGGCGCCGTGCGCGTCGGCTGGGCGATCTTAAAGCCGCAATAGACGCTTCCCGCACGACGTGGAGCGTCGCCGCGATCCCGCATGACGAAACTACGCCACTGCCCGGATCACCCGCCCGACCTTCTCGACGATCTCGCCGATCTGCGCCTCGCTGACGACGAGCGGCGGCGACAGCGCGATCGTGTCGCCGGCGATGCGGACCAAAACGCCTTCGTCGGTAAAAGCCCGCTCCATCGCCTGATAGGCGCGCAACCCCGGCGACCCGGGATGCGCGGCGAGATCGATGGCGGCGGCGAGCCCCACGGCGCGGATATCAAGCACGCCGGGAAAATCTTTGAGTGTCATCACGGCGTCGGCCCACTTGCTTTCCAGCGATTTGGCGCGCTCGAACAGGCTTTCGTCGCGATAAAGGTCGAGTGCGGCGAGGCCTGCCGCGCAGGCCAGCGGATGCGCCGAATAGGTGTAGCCGTGAAATAAATCGATGACGTGCTCGGGCCCGCGCATGAAGGCCTCATAAATGCCGTCGCGCACGATAACGCCGGCCATCGGCACCGTGCCCGAGGTCACGCCTTTGGCAAACACGATCATATCCGGCGTCACGCCATAGCGCTCGGCGGCAAAGGCGCAGCCGAGACGGCCGAAGCCGGTGATCACTTCATCGAATATCAAGAGGAGACCATGGCGGTCGCAGAGCGCGCGGAGCTTCTGCAGATAGCCCTTGGGCGGCGGCAAGACGCCGGTCGAGCCGGCCATCGGCTCGACAATGACGGCGGCGATGGTCGAGGCATCGTGTAGCGCGACGATGCGATCGAGTTCGTCGGCCAGGTGCGCGCCCCACTCCGGCTCGCCCTTGGTGAAAGCCTGGTGCTCGCGGCTATAGGTCGATGGCAGATGATCGACGCCGGCGAGCAGCGAACCGAACATTTTGCGGTTGGCGACGATGCCGCCGACCGAAATGCCGCCAAAGCCGACGCCGTGATAACCGCGCTCGCGGCCGATGAGACGCGTGCGCGCGGCCTCGCCGCGCACGTTATGATAGGCAAGCGCGATCTTGAGCGCGGTATCGACGCCTTCCGAGCCGGAATTGCAGAAGAACACGCGATTGAGGTCGGCCGGCGCCAAGGCCGCAATCCGGCTGGCGAGTTCGAAACTTTGCGGATGAGCGAACTGGAAGGCCGGCGAATAGTCTAGCTCCCCGGCCTGACGCGAAATAGCGGCCACGATCGGATCGCGGCAATGCCCGGCATTGCAGCACCACAACCCGGCGGTGCCATCGAGCACGGCGCGGCCATCGGGTGTGTAGTAGTGCATGTCCTTGGCGCGCGCGAACAGCCGCGGCGCTCTCTTGAACGCGCGATTGGGCGTAAACGGCAGCCAAAAGGCGTCGAGATCATTGGGAACGGGAACGCTTGCCGGCATGTGACTCTCCGCCATGGCCGGACTTGTTCAGACTTTTTCCGGCCATCCACGTCTTGCATTTTGCACTGTAAAGACGTGGATGCCCGGCATAAAGCCGCGCGTGACGAACTTAGCGGGTTGCCGCCCGCAACTCCGCTTGATACCACCCCTGCATGGGCGACAAATCGGAAAAATCCAATAAGCTCAGGGCGCGGCTGCCGCGCGGCCTTGCCGACCGCACGCCGGGCGAGATCGCGGCAACGCGAATCATGATCGACAAGATTCGCGCCGTCTATGAGCTCTACGGCTTCGAGGCGGTGGAGACGCCAGCGATCGAATATACCGATGCGCTCGGCAAATTCCTGCCCGATCAGGACCGGCCGAACGAGGGCGTGTTCTCGTTTCTCGACGACGACGAGCAATGGCTGTCGCTACGCTACGATCTGACCGCACCGCTCGCCCGCTATGTCGCGGAGAATTTCGACACGCTGCCGAAGCCCTATCGCAGCTACCGCGTCGGCACCGTGTTCCGCAATGAGAAGCCTGGCCCCGGCCGCTTCCGCCAATTCATGCAGTTCGACGCCGATACCGTCGGCTCGTCGTCGCCGGCGTCCGACGCCGAACTGTTGATGATGGCCGCCGACACCATGGAGGCGCTCGGCATTCCGCGCGGCAGTTATCTGGTCAAGGTCAACAATCGCAAGGTGCTCGATGGCGTGCTTGAGGCCATCGGCTTGAATGGCGAGGCCAATGCCGGCAAACGGCTGACCGTGCTGCGGGCGATCGATAAATTCGATCGGCTGGGACGCCATGGCGTCGAGCTGTTGCTGACAGAAGGCCGCCGGGACGACAGCGGGGATTTCACCAAAGGCGCCGGTCTCGACGCCAAGCAAGCACAGAATATCCTGAACTATGTCGAACTGCGATTTCCGCAGAGCGGCGACGTCGACACAGTGTTCGACGATTGGAGCAAGAGCCTGAGCCTGAGCTCGACCGGCAAAGACGGCGTGCAGGAGCTCAAGCAGATCGCCCGCTTCGTCCGCGCCGGCGGCTATGGCCCCGATCGTATCGCCTTCGAATCGAGCGTCGTGCGCGGCCTCGAATATTACACCGGCCCGGTGTTCGAAGTGGATTTAAGCTTCTCGACCGACGGCGCCGACGGCTCGCCGCGCTTCGGCTCGGTCGGCGGCGGCGGCCGCTATGACGGCCTGGTGTCGCGCTTCCGCAGCGAGCCGGTCCCGGCGACCGGATTTTCCATTGGCGTGTCGCGGCTTCTCGCCGCGCTCGAATATCTCGGCAAGGTCGATCTGAAAACGGAGTCCGGACCGGTGGTGGTCACGGTCTTCGACAAAGAGCGCATCGCCGATTATCAGAGCATGGTCGCGGCGCTGCGCACCGCCGGCATCCGCGCCGAACTCTATCTCGGCTCCGGCAAATTCGGTGCGCAGATGAAATATGCCGACCGGCGCAGCTCGCCCTGCGTCGTCATCCAGGGCTCCGACGAGAAAGCCAAGGGCGAAGTCACCATCAAGGATCTGATCGTCGGCGCCGAGCTTGCCAAGCTGGAAAAGGGCCGCGACGAGCATTTGCAGAAGCAAGCCGAGGCGCAGCACGCAGTGCCGGAAGACAAACTGGTCGAGACCGTGCGCGCCGTGCTGGCGGGGCACGGACTGTCCTGAAACCGCACGCCTCGCCGGAAATCTAGTGCCGCACGAACGGAATTGAATAGACGGTCTTGCCGGCGGAGTTGCGCACGATCATCGTCAAGGCGGGGTCGTTGTATCCACCGGCTTCGCGCAGTTCGTTTATGATGCGGCGCGCATAAGCGAGCGCGGCCTCGTCGTTCGGCATCAGCGTCCCGCCGCGGTCGTCATGCCGGTCGCCGTAACCTCGAACGTCGAAATAATACGGAAACATCCGTTATCTCCCGGCAGTCTTGGCTGTGGCGAGTTAATGCACACGGAGCGGGCCGGTTCCCGGCATCGCCCGGTTTTTAGGCTGGCTGTGGAATATTTTGGCGGCTAGAGTGTTCTTGAGATCGGCACTCCTCGGCAGCGGGCAACAGCCGTGTGCAAAAACTTAATGAGGCAAGTCGGCAAGAGGCAGGTCTGGCGCAAGCGGATTATCGCGCTCGCCACCGCCTACGTCGTTGCACTGTCGGGCCTGCTCACCAGTTTTGGCGCCGCCCGGGCTGCCGCCGAGGGTACGTTCGACCCGCTGGGCGCCATCTGCCACCATTCCCCCACCGGCCAGATCGACCCGCTTAGCCGCCATTCCAACGGCAACATCTGCATCGATTGCTGCTGCGTCGGCTGCCTGATGCCGATGGCCACGTTACCGGTGCCGCCGGTCATCGCCCTACCTTCGCAAGTCACCATAAGCCACCGCCTAGTGCCTCTCTCGTTCATCGCGCTCAGCGGCGCGCGGACGGGAAAATCTCATCGCTCAAGAGCACCTCCTTACGCCGTGTGACGCGTCGCCGCCGTCCGGCGGCCGTTGTCGATTCCACGCCGTAATGGAGATTATCCATGCCTCGCCTGTCACGGTGTTCGCGCGCCGGCGCGTTCGGCTTGCTCTTGCTCTGCCTATCCTGCTCATCCGCGCTGGCGCACTGCTTCGTCGGCGCCCGCTTCTTTCCAGCAACGCTCGCCATCGACGACCCTTGCGTCGCCGACGAATTGTCTCTGCCGACGGTATCGTGGTCGCAAACCGGCAACGTGCCGCCGGCCTCGGAATGGGACGTCTCGGCGGAACTGTCCAAGCGCATCACCGACGATCTCGGCGTTTCGATCGGCGATACCTGGACCCAGATCAGCCCGCCGGGTGGATCCAAGATGGCGGGCTTCGCCGATCTCGAAACCACGCTGCAATATCAGCTTCTGAAGAACGACGACCACGAATTGGCGATGCTGCTCGGGCTGATTTTCGACTGGGGCGGCACCGGCGCCAGCAATTCCGGCATCGGCACGCCCTACAGCCAGATCACGCCGACATTCTACTTCGGCAAGGGCTTTGGCGATCTGCCCGAAGATGCCGGGGCCTTGCGCGCCTTCGCCGTTACCGGTCAGGTGGGCTACATGTTTCCCACCACGTCATACAACGTGGCGCTCGGCACCTATAATGCACAGGCGCTGGTGTATGGCGGATCGATCCAGTACAGCATGCCATATCTGAAATCGGAAATTCGCGACTATCAGTTGCCCGATTTCATCAACCACTTGATCCCCATCGTCGAAGCGCAGCTCACGACGCCGGCCGCCAACAACTTCGGCAACAGCCCGGTCACAACCGGCACCGTCAATCCCGGTGTGATCTATGTCAGCACCTATTACCAGGTCGGTCTCGAAGCTCAGATACCGGTCAATCGCGCCAGCGGCACCGGCGTCGGCTTCCTCGGCCAGCTGCATCTTTATCTCGACGATATGTTCCCCAATACCATCGGCCAACCGTTGCTCGGCGGCAGCGGCGCCGCTCCACGTCAAGTCGGATTCTAAGGAGCAATCTCATGCGAACACGCATCACGATAGCAGTTGCGCTATTTCTCGGACTGGCGACGATCGCCGCACGGGCGCACGCTTTTCTCGATCATGCCAGCCCGCTGGTGGGCTCGACCGTAAGCGCGGCGCCGCACGAGGTATCGTTGTCGTTCACGCAGAATCTGGAGCCGTCGTTCAGCACGGTGCAAGTGACGGGCCCGAACGGTGCGCGCCTCGATGCCGGCAAGGCGCAGGTCAGCGGCAACACCATGCGCATCGGAATGAAGGCCGCGGGCTCCGGCACCTATCACGTGCGCTGGCACGCGTTGTCGGTCGACACCCACACCACGCAGGGCAGCTTCACGTTCCACGTCGGCCCGTAATCCGGCGTTCGCTGCCTTGAGCAATCCGCTGTTTTATGCCCGCGCGCTGCAGTTCGGCGCCACCCTGTCGGTGGCGGGCGTGGTGTTTTTCATCGTCTTTATCGCCGACCCGGCGTTGCGGCGGAGCGCGGCCGAGGCGCGCATCGCGGTCGTGTTGCGCAAACGGCTCGCCCTGATCGCGTGGATCAGCCTCATCGTCGCTGTGTTATCCGCGGTGCCGTGGCTCATCATCGTCGCTGGATCGATGAGCGGCCAACCGCTCGGTGAACTCTATGCGCAGGGCGTGCTTGGCACGGTGCTGACCCAGACCGACTTCGGCCGTAACTGGCTGTTGCGCATCGTGCTCGCCTGTGCGCTCGGCGGCCTGTTCGTTCACTTTCTCTCCGTCAAGGGCGCGGGCGCGCGAGCGCTGCAAATCGTCACGGCGATCATGGCCGCCGCTTATGCCGGCGGCCTGGCGTGGTCCGGCCACGCCATCGGCGGCCAAGGAGTCGAAGGCGTTCTGCATCCGGCTGCCGACGTGCTGCATCTCATCGCCGCGGCCGCATGGGTCGGCGGCTTGCCGCCGCTGGTGCTGCTGTTAATGATGACCTCTGCGGATGCGACGGCGCTGGCGTTGGCGCGCATCGCGACAGTGCGGTTTTCCAACCTCGGCCTTATCAGCGTGGCGGGGCTTCTCCTCAGCGGCCTCATCAATTCCTGGTATCTCGTCGGCAGCATCCCGGCCCTGACCACAACCGATTACGGCCGGCTGTTGTCGATCAAGCTCATGCTTTTCCTGATCATGGTCGGCATCGCGGCGGTGAACTGGTCACGCTTGACGCCGAAACTCGTGCAGAATGCCGACGTCGCGGCCGCGCAGCGCGCGCGTCGACGCTTGCGCCGCAATGCCGCGATCGAGATAGCGCTCGGCACCGCCATCATCCTCATCGTCGCCGTGCTGGGCACCCTGCCGCCGGCGAGCCACGCCAATCAGCATGCGCACCCCGGTGCCATCCCTGCAGACGCCACCTTCCAGCACATTCACGGCGAGGACGGCATGGCAGACGTCATGATCGAACCGGGCCGCGTCGGCACGGCGCGCGCCACCATCCAGCTTTGGAACGACGACTTAGCGACGCTGACGGCGCACGGCGTGACGCTGACGCTCACCGCGCCGACACCCGGCAGCACCCCTTCGACCCGCACCGCCGTGCAAGATGCCGACGGAGCCTGGATCGTCGACGGCATCGCGCTCACCGAGCCGGGCAACTGGATGGTAGCGGTCCGCGCCACCCTGCCCTCCGGCATCCGGCTGGATCTCGAAGCCCCGATCGTGGTCGACGCCAAATAGCGCGAAGACGCTGCTTCGGCGTCGACCCTGGTCTAAAGAAGCCTCACGACGTCGGTGTCAGCGCCGCCAGGTTCTTCAGCTTGGCAATCGCCGACGCGTCGTCCTCCTGATAGGGAATGACGGTGACGAACCTGTCGTCCGGCCCCATCAGATAGATGATGGCGGAGTGATCCATGGTGTAGCTGCCGTCATCGGTCGGAATTTTCTTGTAATAGACGCGATACTCCTTGGCGATCTGGGCGATCTGTGCCGGCGTGCCGGTGTAGCCGCGGATGTGATGGTCGAACGACGACAGATAAGCATGCATCGACTTCACCGTGTCGCGCGCCGGATCGACGGTGACGAACACGTAATTGAGCTTGTCGGCATCGGGACCGAGTTTTTTGATCCAGCGCGACAAATCCAGCAGCGTGGTCGGACAGACGTCCGGGCAGAAGGTGTAGCCGAAATACATGGTGTAGGGCTTACCGGCGAGTGTCTTCTCAGTGACCGTTGCGCCGGTGTCGTCGACCAGCGTGAACGGGCCGCCGATCGGCGTAATAGCGGCAACGCCAGGCCCGGCGCCGCGAAACGACACGGCGTAGACGACACACAGCGCCACCGCGGCGAAGCCGAAAAGCCCGGCCACCGCCGGCAGCATCCATTGACGGGCTCGCATCACTTCGTCTCCATCTTGCCCATGCCGCCGCTCGAGCCGCTATTGCCCATGGTCCCGCCCATATTGCTCATTCCGCTCATGCCGCCGTTTGTGGCACCCATGGCCTGGACCGGAACTGTGACCGAAATAGTCCCGGCCTTGGCAAATGTGAGCTTCAGTGGAAAGGTTTCGCCGACGGTGAGCGGCTTCTTCAGCCCGATCAGCATGACATGATAGCTGCCCGGCTTGAGCACCACCGACCCGTTGGCCGGAACCGACAGGCCGTTGGTGAGCTCGCGCATTTTCATGACGCCATTGTCGACCGACATCTGGTGAATTTGCGTTTTGTCAGCGATATCCGACGCAGCGCCCGTCAACTTGTCGGCCGTGCCCGATTTGTTGTCGATCGTCAGATAGACCGCGCCGGTCTTGGCGCCATTGGGCGTTGCTCTCGACCAAGGCTGTTGGACGGTAATCGCACCGCTGCCGGCTGTCTGAGCGAGAGCGGGAGCGGCAAAACCGATCAATAACGCCGCGAAAGCGAGTTTGGAAAAGGTGCGCATAATGGTCTCCGTGAACGCATGAATGAAAAGCTTCGCCGGGGCGAAGCAGATTTGGAGCGTCAGACGGAGACAGCGGGAGGAGCGCGCGGTTCGCCGTGCCGGTGGCGGAATTGCGGGACGAATGGCTCATCGCCGATCCGGCGCGAGATCGTGGCGATCAATACCCCGGCATAGGCCGGAAACTCCGGAATTGCACCCGCGGTCGCAACATGACCGGCGCTTTGCGCGGCGACGAAGCAAAACGGACACTGCGGCGCCGGCGTCTGCCGGTCGCCCGGCGCCGGCGCGGTGCGATGGGAGCCAAAGCTGCAGATGACGAAGCCGGCCAGATCCGGCGCCGCCCCCGCCGACATGCCGAGACCGACGCTTGCCATCATTGCCTGGATGGCGAGCGAATACGCAATGTAGACAGCCAACAAGCCGCCTCGCGATTGCATCCGACTAAATTGCCGCAGGCGTTTCATCAAAGCCATTCTATCACAGACTTGAGGCCTGCGAGCCATTCACGGCGGCTCGGACCCGGGACGCCCTAATGCCGCAGCCACGGAACGTATGCCGTTCAAAACCCGGAATGGAGGCGGAACGCGATCAGCGAGACCGGGCCGCGATCGCGGTTATAGGCTGGGTTGGCGATGAACTGATAATCGAGCGTCGCCTTCCAGTCATATACCGGAAACTCGTAATAGGTTTCGATGATCTGTTCGAGACCGGGATGCGGCAGCAGGCCGTCGCCGACCTCAATGCCGATGCCGCCGGCGTTCAGATAGGCCTCATGCGCCGCCGAAATACCGTTGACGATGCCGGCCAAGCCGAACGTGTCGTCCGGCCGGCCCCATTGTGTGCCTTTTAGTTGCAAGCCGGCGGCAACGGTGCGGTCGATATCGGTATAGACGTCAGGCTCGATATCGCCATTGGCCACGCCGGCACGCATGAACAGGCCAAGGTCGGACGTGATCTCCTGCTCGGCATTCATGCTGACGCCGCCGCGGCTGCGGAATTGCCGCACCGGCACCGTCGTGGCAGAACCGCCCGTGGTCTGCGCGAGCGCAATTGCATCCTGATAGCTGCCGAGGTTGGCGCGGCTCAGAAAACCCGTGAATGCGATTTTCCCCGGATGCGACCATAATTGCCAGCGGCGTTCGACTTCGCCGATCCATTGGAACTGACCGAAGCTGGCATCGAGATCCGTGCTGTTGGGAACGATCGGCAGATCGAACACGCCGCCGCGCACGGTCCAGTCGCCTTGATACCATTCGGCGGCGGCGCCGTAAGTATAGCCCCAGGCGTCGCCGGCATAATCGAACGTGCCGGTATTGGTCAGCGCCCAGTTCATGAAATCCTGGCGCGGATTGGTGGCATATTTGTTCTGATCGAACATGTCGGTCGGCGCGAACTTGCCGATGGTGAACACCAGGCGGTTCTTGGTCTGGGAGCCCTCGAATTGGTTCTGGTCGGCCGGCACTTTCTCGACATCGCCGCCGAGATCGATCGTCTGCCGCAGGAAGGTGCGCTGAATCCGTGCATAGGGCACCGAGGCACCGACCTTATAGGCGGCACCGCCCGGATAGCCGGCAGCGCCGACGGAATTGCTCGGCCCGAAACCCTGGTCGATCTCCGGATCGATCCACAGTTCGGCGCCGTCCCAAAGCTTGACGCCGGCAAAGTACATCGCGCCCCAGGCCTCGCGGCCTTGATTGGCATCGAGACTGTTCTGGCCGTGATACGGCGCCTGAAATGGCGGCACATATTGCTCGACGAAGGTCGTCTGGCCGTGCAGCGCAAAGCGGTCGAGTGCGAGCGCGTCGGGCGCTCTAAGGAAGGTATCGGCAGTGATGTCGCCGCCAAGCTTGTAATCGAGGCCGACGCTCAATGTCTGCACGGTAAAATTGGAATCGAAGTGTTGTCCGGCCGCGGGAAACGTGACGCCACGGCTGGCGTAATCGGTGAACATATATTCAAGCCGCGCCATCCAGCTCGGCGTCAGCGCGACTTCGACCCCGGCGCCGGCCGCGCCGCCGAGCCGCGGCACCATGAACAAATTTTCCACCGTGCCCGGTGTCGCGGTGCCGCCGAGCGGGACGCCGCCAAGCTGCGTGCGGGTGAATTGGTCGTAGCTCCAGGCGAAGCCGCCAGTGGCGTAGAACAGCCAGTGACCTGACGCAAAGCTCGGCGAATAACCGAGGCGGCCGCGCAGCGTGCCGAAAAACTCGGCTTGTTCGGAATAGCTCCCAAGTCCGGTCGAAGGCGCGCCGAACGTGGCGGCACCGCCGACCCCGCGCACGGAAAAGCTCGGAAATGACACGTCAGCCTCGACGCCGATGAGCCAGCGCGAGGCAAGCATGCGGTTATAGCCGGCCTGGAGACCGAGAAAATAGCTGCCGGTCCCCCCGAAGGCGTCGAATGAATTGAAAAGGTTTAGCGTCCCGGACAACCCGGGCGTCGATGACCAGTCGGACGTCCCCGCCGCGTAGCCCAAGTGGGCGCCGACATAATAGCCGGTCCAGTCGTAAGCGGCCGGCGCGGCGGGCGGCGGCGCTTTCGTCGGCAGTACGGCCGAAAGATCCGCAGCCTGCGCGCTGCCGGCAAACGCGATCAGTCCGAGGCCCGCCACCCAAAGTCGCCGCATTACGTGCCCAACCCGCGCTTGGCGGTTACGACTCGCCTTGCTGCCATAGCGGCGGTGACACTAGCGTGACATGCACCCATGGTCGAACGGCTCTCGCGACTGGACGCTCGGCAAAATTGGAGAAGTACCACCATTGTAGTCTATGCTACATTATACAGCATATACTACAGAAGGCTATACGTTCTAAAGTAACAATTGCTTCGGGCAAGGAAACGCTGCCGTGATGCTGGCGGCAGCCGACCGGCCGCGATTGCACTTGATCGCCGCCATCACCCGCCGGCGACAGCGATGGGCCACGGCATTGAAGCGCGGACCATGCGCCGCGCGATCGGTCGAACGGAGCGGTGGCGCCGGCCGGCTGCGAGCCTAAGCCGCGCCATCCGGCAGCGGCAGGCGACGCAGCTCGACTTTCCAAGCGTCGGCGTATACCATACCCCCTACCCTATACAAGACTCGGTACCCTATCGAGAAAGGCGGTCATTTTTGACCCACACCAAACGCGAAAAGGTCAAGCTGCTGAACCGGGTCCGCCGCGTGCGCGGCCAGGTCGAAGCGCTCGAACGCGCCATCGAAGACGAACAGGGCTGCGCCAGCGTGCTGCACCTGATCGTCGCGGCGCGCGGCGCCATGTCGAGCCTGATGAGCGAGGTGATCGAAGACCATATCCAGCTTCATGTCGTCGACCCGGCCAAGGAGCCCGAACGCAGCCGCGGCGCCGAAGAACTTATCGAAGCGGTGCAGGCCTATTTGAAGTGAATTCAGCAAGCGAGGGATCGACCATGGCCGAAGCTTCGCCGGGCGCGCGCAGCCATATTTTTCTCGGTGAAGGCCACGCGAGGAACGAACGCCGCACTTGGATGGTGATCGCCCTGTGCAGCGTCATGATGGTCGCCGAGATCGCCGGCGGACTCCTGTTCGGTTCGATCGCGCTGGTGGCCGACGGCCTGCATATGTCGACGCACGCCAGCGCGCTCCTTCTCGCCGCGCTCGCCTACCGTTACGCGCGTCATCACGTCGACGACGAACGCTTTTCTTTCGGCACCGGCAAGCTCGGCGATCTCGCCGGTTTCACCAGCGCCATTGTGCTGGCGCTGATCGCGATGCTGATCGGCTACGAAGCCGTCATGCGCCTGTTCTGGCCGGTCGCGATCGAATTCCGCGAGGCCATTCCGATCGCCGTGCTGGGTCTCGCCGTCAACGTGGTCAGCGTGCTGTTGCTCGGCGGCGGCGATCATTCCCATACCCATTCCCCTGCCCACGCGCATGGCCACGATCACGATCACGATCACGCGCATCACCACGCCCATCGCGACAACAATATGCGCGCCGCCGTGGTCCACGTTCTGGCGGACGCCGCGGTTTCCGTGCTGGTTATCGCCGGTCTCACCCTCGCATTGTTCTTTCGCTGGAATTGGATGGACCCGGCGGTCGGCATGATCGGTGCCGTCGTCATCGCCGCCTGGGCTTACACTTTGATCCGCGACACCGGCGCCATTCTGCTCGACATGAACCCGGACCGGGCCATGACCGAGCGCATGCGCGCCGTAATCGAGACCGACGGTGACCGCTTGACGGATTTCCATGTCTGGCGGGTCGGCCCGGGCCATCTCGCCGCAATTCTCTCGGTCGAAACCTGCCAGCAGCGCGGACCTGACTATTACCAGTCGCAGCTGCGGCGGTTTCGCTCGCTGTCGCACGTCACCATTGAAGTGCTGCATCAATGACGCATTACCATACAATCGGAAAGCGATAATTTAGCTTTCCGAGCCGCGCACGATCGAAACGGCGACGTCTCACAGCACGTCTGCCGCTGCGCTCCAATTGAATTTGTAGTTCACGCCCATCGTGATCGTGTTTACGCTCGTGGTCGATGTCGTGGAAATCAGCGAGAACGGCAACGTGATGGTCGACGACCGAAAGCTGGTACGCCGATACTCGGCAAACACATTCCAATTCTGCGCGAAAGCATAGGCCGCGCCGCCACCGACCGTCCATCCACCGAGATATTTGTTCACGGCCTCCTCGGTGCCGGCCGTCGCCAGATTGAGCGTGCCGGAGAGCTGAGTACGGATGAACTGATCGCTCGACCACGCCCAGCCGCCGGTGCCATAGAGCAAGAGATTGTCGAATGCGTAACCCAATCGCGCGCGAACGGTCTCGCTGTCGAACGCCGTGGTTCGGTCCGTGCTGATCCCGGAGGCATCGGTGGCCGTCGCGGTCGTGGTGTTCCCCGACGACACGTCGGCTCCAACGCCCATCACGATCCGCAACGGTAGCATAACGTCGTAGCCGAGCTGCAAGCCGCCGTGCCACAGCGATGCAGCGTTGCCACCAGCGGCAACGCCGCCGGTTGCCGTATCGACGGTGCTGCTGTCGGTCTTTGACCGTGCGCCGCCGACGTGACCGCCGATGTAGAAACCCGTCCAATCGTAATTACTTACCTGAACTGGCTCGATCGCCACCGATCGGCGCAGCTCGGCGGCCATGGCCGCAACTTTAATCGTTCCGACCGATTGCAGCGGGCCGGATAAAGTGAGCCGAAAGCTCAGCGGTTCGATCGGATGGTAGACATAGTCCATGACGCCATTGGCGCAGACCGCCGCCGGCGGCGGCGGCGCTCCGGATTTGCACATCGTATAGAGGGCGTCGGTGGTCAGCAGCGATCCGTAGGCATAGGTGGCATTGTCGGTCGTGGAGTTCAGGAGGTTGATTGCGTCCAGCCGGATGCTCCAGCCGTTGTCGAAGCGGTAACCGACCGCGCCGTTGAACAGGTTGGACGGCGGCGATTGAAATGCGCCGTCCTCGGTCAGCGGCCGAGAGCTGATATAGCGCCAGCGCAGCGCGCCGAACCAACCGGTCGTTTCGCCGAGCGTAATGCCGGCTGAGGCCACCATCCAAGGCGCGTTGTAAACAAAATTGCCCGGCGCGTTGCCGATCTGCGCCTGCGGATAACCGGCGAGCGATTGGTAGAGCGCTTCCTGCGTCGCATCGAAACCAAGAAATCGGGCGCGCGACAGCGCGATATCGCCGTCGACATGGAGCCAGGATCGCAGACGGTAGTCGTTGGTAATCTCGATTCCGGTACGTTGACTGGGCAAACCAGCGGTGGTGTCACCGGTGTCGCCATCGAAGAACAATTCGGAATCCTGATGCAGATAGAATAGGCTGATCGAGCTGTCGAGATTCGAAATGGCCTTGGTCCGCACCCCGACTTCCGCGCCGCGCGAGCGCGCCAGGAGCGGCGATGCGCCCTCCGGCGTCGTCGGATCGCCCGGGACCTCGGTCGCGGTTGCGCTGCGCGCGTCATTGCTGTGGTAACCCATGCCGGCGCCGAAAAATAACTCGGTCTTGGCAAACGGACCGAAAGTGACGGTGAACTTCGGGCTGCCAATGACGCCTTGGGTATTTCCGGAGTTTGCCGGCTGCAGCATCGAATTCACCGAGGCGTCGAAGTAATCGCCGCGCCAACCGGTTGTGGTCCGCAGCCAATCGGTCCAATGCACCGTGCTCTCGGCATAAATGCCGACATTGCCTTCGTCGATATGGTCGAGGAGCACATTCGACAGCAATTGCCGCTGAACGGTATTGCTCAGTCCGGTGGTGATGTCGTCGTAGCGGCTTTGCACGCCGAACACGGTTTCGGTAGGCCGATTGAACAATGAGCCATCGATCGTGCGCGAGGCGCCGACGCCACCGTAAATCCGGTCGTCGTGCTGATGAAACTGGTCGCCGTTGTCACCGTTGTTCGCGTCGTCGAGGTGATAGGTGTAATTGTTGAACAGATCCAACTCGTATTTGACCAGATAGGCGTTGGCCTTCCACGAGCCGTCGTCCAGCGTCTGCGCCATTCGCGCCGACAGCGAAAAGCGGCTGGTGTCGCCGCCATCGGTCGGATCGAGCGCGCCGTAAAGACCGATTTGCCCGCTCGTCAGTGCCCGCAGCGCCACTTGATCGGTAGAATTCCAGGTGTTGGCATAGGCCATCGCGGTCGCGGAGAAACCATCGGTCGCGGTGCCCTGGCTGTAACGCAGCAGTCCGCTGAACTTGCGGACGTCGTTAGGCGTGGTCCATGGACCGTCATAGGCGTCGAATTCGCCAGCATAGAGCAGCGCCCCGCCGCCGGCTTTGGTCGAGCCCAAAGTGAGAAATC
>JBAQHW010000402.1:0-3120 GCA_049288525.1 Xanthobacteraceae bacterium | reverse complement strand
GCGCAGATCTGGCGCGGCCTCGGGCGCCGAATAAATCTTGCGCGAGCCGGCAATCGGGCCGGTGGTGACCGTCGGGGTGGCGAGATCGGCTTCGGACAAGGGCTTATTCATCGGGGCACTCCAATGTTTCCGCCGTTCTTGCGAACGGTCTTGAAATCCGGGCGCAATCGGCCGGTCATGATGCTGGGGCGGGATTTGGCAGAAGTTTCCGTCCCTTCGCCGGCATGACCCGGATCAGGTTCAAAGGGTCACCGCGCCTTTCGCGGTCTCTCAGCGCCTCTCGGCGCTCCCCTCGGAACACCCTTAATCTAGGCCGTCGCGGGCGGCTGTCAATCAATCCTCCCCAGCCATAATCCCTTCTCCCCGCGTGCGGGGAGAAGGTCGGGATGAGGGGGCCTCTCCGCGATTCTGAGCACCGCAAATCGGCGCCCGGCGGAGAGGCCCCCTCACCCTAACCCTCTCCCCGTAAACGGGGAGAGGGAACTAATACCCCTTGAGCAGGCGCTCGATGTAGTCGAGCTCTTCCTGCGGGCGGGCGAGATCGCCGTAGCGCTTGCGCAATTCCTCGATGATGCGGCGGGCGCGCTGCACGTCGATTTCGCCCGGCACCTTCACCGAGGAGTCGTCGTAGTCGCGGCCGCGCAACGGCCGGCCGAGCGGGTCGGTGTCATTATCGCCGCGCGCTTCGCCAAGGCGGCCCATGCCGCGGCCTTGACCCTGGCCCTGCCCCATCTGCTGCTGCATCGATTGCGCCAGCGATTGCGCGCCCTTGCGCAGAGCGTCGAGCGCGCGGCCTTGCGAGTCGACCGCGCTGTCGGTGTTGCCCTGGCCGATTTCGCCTTCGGCTTCGCCCATGGCGTCGCCGGCGCGGCCGAGCTGACTGAGCTCGTCCTGCCCGGCTCCCTGGCCTTGCTGGCCCAGCTCGCCTTGTTGGCCCTCGCCTTGCTGCCCTTGCTGGCTTTGTTCGCTCTGGCCCATCCCGCGATTCTTCAAATCCTGCAGCAATTGATTGAGCTGGTCGCGCAGCGCCTGCTGGTTCTGCTGCAGTGCGCCGAGCGAATCTCCGGGACGCTGGCTGCGGCCGGGCTTGCCTTGCTGGCCGCGCTGCGCGTTCTGCTGATTCTGACCCTGCTTGAAGGTGCGGTCGCGCAAATCCTGCTGCTGGCGGATCATGTCGCCGAGCTGGTCGAGCTGCGACATATCCTGGCTGTCGCCGCCATTCATATCCGGCGACGCCATCTGCATGTTCTCCATCATCTGCTCGAGCTGCTGCAACAGCGCCTGCGCCGCGTCCTTGTCGCCGCTTCGCGCCAGGTTCTGCATGCGATCGAGCATGTTCTGCAAATCGCGCTGGGTGATGACCTTGGTATTGGGACCAAGCGGCCGCGACAGCTGCTGATGATTGCGCAACTGCTCGGCCAGCGCCTGCATGTAGCGCTGCATCGCCTCGCGCAGCTTCTCCGTCAACTGTTTGATCTCGTTGTCGCTGGCTCCTTTCTGCAGCGCCTGCTGCAGCGCGTTCTCGGCGTTGCGCAGCGCTTGCTGAGTATCCGAGACGTCGCCGTCCTCGATCTCGACCGCCATCTGCCACAGCCGTCGCACGACGTGGCGAAGATCGTCGTCGGTCTTGGCGCGCACCAGCAACCAGAATACCGAGCGCAGCCCGAGATAGGTGCCGGCGTCCGGCGTGAATTTTTCCGGCGCGATGGCGAGCGCATCGAGTGCGGTGATGACGCCCGGCCGCGTATTGGCGTCCATTGCCAGGTCGCGGCGCTGTTCGATCAGCGCGCGCGCCAGCGGCTTGGTGAATACGCGCTGCGGCAGGCGGAACGTCACCGGATCGCTCTTGCCGACATTGCCGCCGTCGTCATGAGCGACCAGCGTCATGGTCACTTGCGCGCCGGCCCACGGATGATCGGTGATATCCTTGATGGTCTCGCCGACGCCGCTTTTGGTGCGGGCCTGCGGCAGCACCAGCGGAAAATCCGGCGGGCCGTAAAGCGGGCGCGGCGGCGCCTGCGGCTTGTCGCCTGGCGCCGGCGGATCGTCCTTGCGCACGAAGGTCGCCTCGGCCTGCGTGACGCCGTAATCGTCCTCCAGCCGGTATGACAACAGCAGCGAGCCGCGGTTCTGGGCCTGCGGATCCTTGGTCAGCGCGATGGTCGGCGGATTGTCGGGGATGGCGTTGAACGGCCAAGTCAGATCCTCGCCGGCGCCGCGCAGGCTTGCGGTGCCGGTTGCCGCGATGGTGAAGCGATGTTCCAGCGTGCCGGCCGGCGCTTCGCCGGCGTCCTTCGACGGCTTGAGGCCACCGGAGCCGGAGACGTCGAGATTGACGTTGCCGGTGGAGCGCACGATCAGCGTCGAGTTGACCGGCACCGCGAACGGTCCTTCGCTCGGCGCCTGCGCCGCCGCTGCTTCGCCGGGATGAATGCCGGGCAGCATGATCGGCGCCTTGCCGGTGTAGGCCGGCGGCACCACCCAGGCGTCGACACGGAAATCCGCCGGCAGCACCACGCCTTGCCAGTCGAACGCCGCCGCGATGCGCTTGAAGCGCTCGCCGCCGGCGGCAAAGAAGGTGGCGATGCAGGCGAGCAGCACCAGCGCCCGCAGCGCATAAGGATCGCGCCAGGCGACGCGCGGCGACGGTGCGCCCGGCGTGAGCGCGCCGGCCGCGAGCGAAGCACGCGCGCGATGGGCATTCCACAGCGCCAGCGAATAGGGATCTTTGCTGGTGACGGCGAGCGCGTCGGTGATCGCGGTTGCCGGACGATGGCGCAAGCCGCTGCCGCGATCGAGCCGGCTCAAGCCTTCGCTCATCGGCGGCATGCGCAACAGCCCGAGCGGCACCAGAGCGGCAACCGTCACGACGGCAAAACCGAGAAGACCGATGGCGCGCGCCAGCGGCGGCAGCCATAGCCATAGCCCGAGCCAGGACAGCGCCAGGAACAGGCCGAGCGCGGTCGCAAGCGTCGCCAGCGCCGGCCACAGCCGCTCCCACAGGATGGTCCAGCGCGCCCGCCGCACCGCCGCCGCCAACAGCGTATGCGGGCTTCCTTCGGCGCCGGCACCGTCCGGGCTGGGCTTGGGCAACGTCTGGTCGGTCACAGGCTTTCCGTC
>JBAQHW010000401.1:0-16224 GCA_049288525.1 Xanthobacteraceae bacterium | reverse complement strand
CATGACCGACATGACGATGCCGATCGCGCCGATATCCTTCAGCGACGCGATCCCGCCGCGGCGTCTGATCGCCTTTGTGGCGATGTGCTTCGGCATGTTCATGGCGTTTCTCGACATTCAGATCGTGTCGTCGTCGCTCAACGATATTCAAGCCGGCCTGTCCGCCTCGGCCGATGAAATTCCCTGGGTGCAGACCGCCTATCTGATCGCCGAGGTGGTGGCCATTCCGCTGTCCGGTTTTTTGTCGCGCGCGCTCGGCACCCGCATTTTGTTCGCCATCTCGGCGGCCGGCTTCACGCTCGCGAGCGTGATGTGCGGGACGAGTTCGTCCATCGAGGGCATGATCGTTTGGCGGGCGCTGCAGGGCTTTATCGGCGGCGGCATGGTGCCGACGGTGTTCGCTTCGGCCTATGTCATTTTCCAGGGACCGCGGCAGAAATTCGTCGCGCCGGTGGTCGGCCTCATTGCGACGCTGGCGCCGACCATCGGGCCGACGGTCGGCGGCTATCTGACCGATACCTATTCATGGCACTGGCTGTTCTTCGTCAACGTCATTCCCGGCATCGTGGTCACCGTCACCACTTATCTTTTGGTCGATTTCGATCAGCCGGATTTCGCGCTTTTGAAAGACTTCGACTGGTACGGCCTGCTCAGCATGGCGGGCTTTCTCGGCGCGCTCGAATATGTGCTGGAGGAAGGACCGCGCTATGAATGGTTCGACGACACCACAATTTTCGCCGTTGCCATTGTCTCCGGCATTTCCGCAGTGGTCTTCTTCGCCCGCGTGCTGACGGCGCGGGTACCGATCGTCGACCTGCGCGCCTTCGCCAACCGTAATTTCGCCGTCGGCAGCCTGTTTTCCTTCGTGCTCGGCATCGGGCTTTACGGCCTGACTTATCTGTTTCCGGTTTATCTGGCGCAGGTGCGGGGCTACGACGCGCTGATGATCGGCGACACCATGTTTGTTTCCGGCCTGGTGATGTTTATGACGGCGCCGGTCGCAGGGCAGCTCGTCGAGCGGTTCGATCCGCGCTTCGTGCTGATCGCCGGGTTCGTCTTTTTCGCGATCGGTACCTGGCAGATGACCTATGTCACCTCGGATTGGGATTTTTGGGAGTTGTTGTGGCCGCAAGTGTTTCGCGGCGTCGGCCTGATGTTTGCGATCATTCCGGTGACCAACACCGCCTTGGGCACACTGCCGCTGGAGCGGGTCAAGAACGCCTCCGGCCTGTTCAATCTGATGCGCAATCTCGGCGGCGCCATTGGGCTCGCCGCGATCAACACTTGGTTCAACGACCGCATGGATCTGCATCTGCAGCGGCTGCATGAGGCAGTGAACCCGTCGAACCACGCCGCAACGGAATTGCTGGCGCGACTCGCTGCGCGGTTTCAGGGCTCCGACGCTCAGCAACAAGCGCTGGCGGCGCTCAACGCCATGGTGCGGCTGCAAGCGGCTGTGATGAGCTATGCCGACGTCTTTCTGATGCTGACGGTGCTGTTTTTAGTGCTCGCCGCGTTCGGCTTCTTGATGAAGCGCCCGCAGGCGGCCGCCGGCGCTGCTGAGGGTCACTGAATCCGCAGCACTTTCGCCGCCGGCGGAAAATCCGCTAACTTGGCGCATGCGCAGAGACGCCGATCCGACACCTTGGAATACCGCCCGCGCCATGGCTCTCGGCGCCGTCATCGGCGCGGTCGCCGCCGGCTTCAAACTGCTGGCGCCTTGGAGTGGACCGCACGCTATCGCTGAGATCGCCCGTGAGATTGCCGGCGCAGCGCTCGCCTTCGCGCTGTTGTGCGGGATTGTCACGGCGGCGCGCAATTTCGTCGTCCAACGGCTGATCGGACCAAAAGCCCGATAAAAAACCGGGCCGCTAGACTTTCTGGCCGCCCCCTATGCTTGCGCGAGCAAACAATCAATCGATCGGCGCGATATCGCGGTCCTTTAGTTTCAGGCAGGAAGATTAGCGCCATGACGGCTGCGGCGCGGGGTAGTAAGCAATTAATGTTACTAAATAATTTAGCGATCAAAGCGGGGCGTTTTAAACCAATTTCTCCTGCGCAATCCCTAAAGTGCCGGCCGATACGCGCAATGATCGTGGATTGTTTATGCGTCCGGTCCCGGCGATTTTGTTCGCTGCAATCACGGCGTCGCCCGCTTGGGCGCAGCGCGCGCCGGAAATCGTCATTCCCGGCAAGCCGGGCGTACCGGTCTACATCAACGGCATCGACGCTTCGTGGGGCATTGTCGAAGGCGATTTCGGCCTCGATCGTCCCGGCATGGTGACGCCGACGGTGATCTGGCGGCCACTTGTCGTCGATCTGCCGGGGCGCGTTCCGGGCTTTCATCCGGCAACCGGCAAACGCCCAGGCTATGGGCGCCTCGAGGTCGTGCCGCCGCCGGATCGTCCGCTGCCGCCGCCGGCGCCCACTTACTACCGCAGTTGGTCGAGCGGATCGAGTTCGGCGCCGGTGACCGAATACGCCCCTTACAACGGGCCTGCGGCAGTCGGCTTCGGCAACAACAATTCCGGCCATCGCCATTCGCCAAAATCTCCAGGTCCGAAGGGGCCCGGCGGTCCACCGAAGAAGCCATGAATGAAGCATCCTTGAATCATCTGAAAATGAACGACTGAAAATGCGTGAGCTGAAACTCAAAAGGAGTGTCATGTCTTTCCACCGAGTCTTCGTTGTGGCTGCCGCCACATTGTTCAGCATCGGCATGACGTCGATTGCGTCTGCCTCCTGTTGCGGTTGGGGCTATTCGGCTCCGGTCGCTTACGCCCCGCCGGCCACATATGGCGGCTGCGGTGCCTGCGGTGCACCGACGGCGGCTGCCGTCTATGCACAGCCGGTTGCTTACGCCGCGCCGGCCGCATATGGCGGCTGTGGCGCCTGCGGCGCACCGACGGCGGCCGCCGTCTATGCGCAGCCGGTCGCGCCGGCTCCGATCTACGTCAACACGGTGGCACCGACGTCTTTCGGTGGCCCTTGCTGTAGCTTTAGCGGCTGCGGCAATTGCGGCGGGTCTGATTGGAGCGGCGGTTGCGGCAACTGCGGCGTCAGCGCCGGGGTCGGTTGCGGCAATTGCGGCGTGAGCGCCTGGGGAGGCGGCGGCTGCGGCAATTGCGGTGAGAGCGCTTGGGGTGGCGGCGGCGGCGGGGGTTGCGCCTGCGCTCCGGTCGCCTATGCCGCGCCCTATGTGGTCAATCAGGGCCCGGTTTATTCCGGCCCGGCCATCATGGCCTATCGGACCTACTCACCGGAAACGGCCTATGTGCCCGCGACCGATTATCCCTACGTTGGGGGCGCCGGCTATGGCTACGGTTACCGTGCGGCGCCGCCTTATGCGCCGTATTACCGGCACCCGTATTATCGGCCGCGCGTGGCCTATCGCGGGCCCTATGTGCACCGTTATTACGGCGCGCCGCGCCGGCGATACTATCGGTGAACTGAAGGATCATCTGCAAACTGCGAAGGCCCGCACCGGAATACCGCTGCGGGCCTTTGTGCTTTTCTATACTGTCATCATCCGCGACGGCGGATGATCCAGTAATCGCTGGCAAAGCGGGGGTGATTACTGGATGGCCCGCCTTCGCGGGCCATGACAATCCGAAATGCCGCATTTCGATCAAACTATCGCGCGCGACGCGATATAAAGCGAGAGCGCCGCGGCGTTTGACACGTTGAGGCTTTTGATTGCGCCGGGCAGATCGAGCCGCGCCAGCCGGTCGCAAGTTGCCGCCGTCAATTGCCGCAGGCCCTTGCCCTCGGCGCCGAGCACCAAAGCGAGCGGCGCGCGCAGTCCAATCGCTGCGAGATCGTCCGGCGCCTTCGAATCCAGACCGACAGTGAGGAAGCCGCGCTCCTTCAAGGCCGCGAGCCCACGGGCGAGATTTTGCACGATGGCGATGGGCACCAGTTCAAGCGCGCCGGAGGCCGATTTCGCCAGCACGCCGGTGGCTTCCGGACTGTGCCGCGCGGTAGTGACGACGGCTGAGACGGCGAAGGCGGCGGCGGTACGCAAAATCGCCCCGACGTTGTGCGGATCGGTGATCTGGTCGAGCACCAGCACCATGCCGCTCAAGGGCAAATCCTCGATGTCGGGTGAGGGCAGGGGATCGGCCTCGGCCAATAGTCCATTATGTACGGCGTCAGGCGTGAGTTGCCGATCGATCGCATCCGGCCGCACCACTTCGGGCGTAATCGGCGGGGTGATGCCGTCGTCGGTAAGCCGGCGCAGCGCATTCTCGGTGAGAACGAGCTTGCGGAAGCGCCGTGCCGGATTGGCCAGCGCCGCGGACACGGTGTGCCAGCCGTACAGGACCGCAGTGTCGCTCGGCCCGCGGCGTTGCGCGTGTGCTTTCAAGGGCCATTGACGTTTCGGCATGCCCGCTTCTGTCACGCGGCCGGAACCTTGGCAATTCGGGGCAATTTCGGTTGACTAGCCCAGACAGCCCAACCATATAGCGCGGTCGGCCTTTGCCGGCCGTCGCATCCAAGCCATCGAATTAACGGCCTCGGTGCGGGAGAGTGTCCCGAGTGGCAAAGGGGGCGGACTGTAAATCCGCTGGCTTACGCCTTCGTAGGTTCGAGTCCTACCTCTCCCACCAGCCTTCGCTTTGCGAGCTACGCAAGCTACGGCTCGGCAGGCCAGTCTCATTCCCGATTCAAAGCGAGCGAAGGCTGCCGCGCCGAAGCCCTAAAAGGGCGAAGGCGGGCCGTTCCATTTTGAGATCGGAGTAGTGGCACGACCTATGTCTACATTCTCCAATGCGTAGAAAATCAGGAACGCTATTACGTCGGATGCACGGCGGACTTGCGTGATCGCCTCAAGAGGCACAATGCCGGTGAAGTCACAAACGTCAAAATACGCGCCTTGGAAGATTAAGACTTACGTCGGGTTCTCCGATGAGAAAAGGGCGTTTGTGTTCGAGAAATATCTCAAGTCCCCCTCTGGGCGAGCCTTTGCAAAGAAGCGCCTATAGTTCGGGAATGCGCGCGGATGCGCTGCGGCTCGCCGAGTCTCAATCCTCGTCCAATCGACTGCGGGCCGCCGCGAAAGCAATGAAACGTTACGCCTGCCACAACGGTGAACAAAATCTCAAAGTTTCGGCGGTAATTTTACGCGCAATTCTTGGCCACAGAGCGGCGAATAAACCTTATTTTTAGCGTGTTATTTAAACTGATCTTAGACCCTGACGCTTAGGTTGGCGGCATACGGCGGGAGACAGGGCCCGTCGGCGAAAACAAGAATTGACTTGAACGAACAAGACTTGGGAAAGGCGTCACAATGAAAGCCGTCGTCAAGACGGTCGAGCCCGCCGAGCGTGAGGCGCGCTTCGACCATATCCGGCCGCACTATCTCGAGGCGCTGACCTTGGTCGAGCGTCTGCATCGGCGTCTGCTCGACGTCATCAAGGACGAGTTCGACCGCAAGGGCCGCGCCGACATCAATTCGGTGCAGGCGCTGCTGCTTTACAATATCGGCGACAAGGAGCTCACCGCCGGCGAATTGCGCACGCGCGGCTATTATCTCGGCTCCAACGTCTCCTATAATCTGAAGAAACTCGTCGAGATGGGCTTCCTCGATCATCAGCGCTCGCGCGTCGACCGCCGCTCGGTGCGCATCAAGCTCACCGACAAGGGCCGCGAGGTCCGCGACACCGTCGATGCGCTCTACCAGAAGCATGTGCGCACGGTCGAGCAGGTCGGCGGCATCAATGCCGAAGAGTTCTCGGTGCTCAACAAGGCGCTGCATCGGCTCGAGCGCTTCTGGACCGATCAAATCCTTTACCGGCTGTAAGAGCCGGGTTCATTTGCCAGCGGTTTTCCGTCGTACTGGCGTAACTAAAAACCCCGGCCTCGCGGCCGGGGTCTTTTTATGGCTATTGAGCGCAGGCCTTTTTGCGTCGGCCGCGCGGCGGCTGCATTATTGCGTTTGCGGCAGGTCGGCGAAGCCTTAAAGCGCCCCGACCAGCGTTTTGCACCAGGTGAGAACCGGAAACGGAGTGAAATATTGCAACAAGACGGCCGCGCCGACAATGACGACAACATAACTGACAGCGCCGTGCAGGATGCGCTCCCACAGCGGCGGGTAGGGAGGCTTGTTGTCGGGCGGCCAAGCATAGGTCGCTTCCCATTGCTCTTGCGGAATGCCCTCCGGCCGGATCCGCTCCAGCGGCACCCAGGCGCGATAGGCTTCGATGCCGCGCTCGTGCGCGATGGAGCTGCGCAGCCAAAACAAATTGCTCCAGCCGAGGAAATCGACGATGCCGCGAATGACGATACGCAATGCCGCCAGAATAAGCAGGCAGACGAGATAGACGTAACCGATCATCAAACCGGCTGAGAGCACCGATCGGGTGAAGGCCTTCACCGTGAAGACTTGCGAAATGAGTTGCACGCTGGCCTCGGTGAGCGCATCGAGCCCGTCGAAGAGCTTACCTTTGAGCGTGTTGTCGTCGGCGGCCTGGAAATAGAGAATGATGGCGAAGACGACGGCCAGCTGAAACAACGGAAACCGCATTATGCTGCGGATCGGAGCCGCGATCAGCTTGATGGCGCCCATGGTCGACCGTCAACGCCCAGCGTGCGGCGGAAGTTGCGATTCTGCAACGCCCCGGCGAGCATTATTGCTCGCCCCCACGGCCGGTTTATGCTAATGCCAGCTTTAGGGGCGGCTGGTGCAGTGCCGGCGTCGGTTTTGGCCGAATTGCGCCGTAATGCTCTGCAAAAGACGCACCCCATGAGCCAATCGCACGATCGAGAATCGGCACGGTACAACCGCCGCACAGTCCTGCGCCGCGTTGCCGGCGCGGCGACGCTCGCCGCCGGCGGACTGGGGGCGGGGAGGGCCTTCGCGGAACCGCTCGACGACCTCCTTGGCGTCACCGATCGCGGCGATTTCGGCCAGGCTTTCGACCAGGCCTCGCGCACCATTCACATGCCGAAGGCGACCGCGCCCACGCTGTCGGCGGCCACCGCGCAATTCACCCAAGCCGCGGTCAAGACTTACGACGACATCGTCGCGCGCGGCGGCTGGCCGGTCGTTCCCAAAGTCGACGAATTGCGGCTCGGCAACCGGCATCCGAGCGTGGTCGACTTGCGCAAGCGGCTTCTTGTTTCCGGTGACCTCGATGCCGACGCTGTAGGCAACGATATCTACGACTCTTATGTCGAAGAGGCGGTGCGGCGCTTCCAGGCGCGTCACGGGCTCACCGTCGATGGCATTTTGCGCGCGGTGACGCTCGATGAGATGAACGTGCCGGCGGAGACGCGGCGCGATCAGCTCAAGGTCAATATCGACCGGCTCAAAACGCTCTCGACCAATCTCGGCCCGCGCTACGTCGTCGTGAACATTCCGGCGGCGCGCGTCGAGGCGATAGAGGACGGTCTTGCCGTCCAGCGCCACATCGCGGTGGTGGGCCGGCCGGATCGGCCTTCGCCCGACATCAATTCGAAGATCATCCAGATCAATTTTAATCCGTACTGGACGGTGCCGGTCTCGATCGTGCGCAAGGACTTGATCCCGCTGATGCAGGACAAGCCGGATTATCTGACGCAAAATCACATTCGCGTCTTCGATCCGAAGCACCAGGAAGTGCCGCCGTCGCAGATCAACTGGTATTCGGACGACGCCGTGCATTACACGTTTCGGGAGGATCCCGGCGATTCAAATTCGCTCGGCCGCATCCGCATCAATTTCCCGAGCCAATACGGCGTCTATATGCACGACACGCCGCTGAAGAATTTGTTCGGCGGGGATTTTCGTTACGATTCGTCCGGCTGCTGTCGCGTGCAGAACGTGCAGGACCTGGTCATATGGCTGCTCGACGGCACCAAGGGATGGGGCCCCGACCACATCCAGCAAGCGATCAATTCCGGCAATCAGATCAATGCCAATCTGACCAAGCCGGTGCCGCTGCATTGGGTCTATGTCACCGCCTGGTCGGCATCCGACGGCATCGCCCAGTTTCGCGAGGATATTTACGGCCGCGACGGGCTTGGCGCGCCGGCCATTCCGCCGACGGTGAAGCTGTAGGGCGCGTATCTATAGTTCCTGCTTCTTAGGCGCGGTTCGCCGAATGATTGCTTCGCAGCGAAACACCGCGCATTGCGTCATCGGAAACCGGCATCAACGATGCACCGGCTTATGCTCGCCTCACTCTCGTGAATGGCGGATCACGGCTGTGCTAATCCGCTCCAGGGCGTTATCGATTGTCCCGTCGAAACCATTCCAGATAGCGCGCAATAAGAAAGCCATGAACAGCGAGCTGGGTCTCTTGTTCCCAGCCGGAGTTGTGATCGTCGGGTCCACGTACCGCAAGCAGCCGGCGAATTTTTGCAAAATCGATGTAGCCGGCAAGCTTCTCCGACTTTTCCATCCGCGCGATCTCCGCCAGGAGCTGCGGCTCGAGCGATTTTACCATGCGCTGGAAGTCGGGGATTTCGTCGTCGTTCATGCGCCAGCGAGTCTGGAATTCGCGCGGATAGACATCTTTCAACGCGGCGCAGGCGAGATAGCGATTGCGCCCGTTCTTGACGTAAAGGTCTTGCGGAATGGCAAGCGAGAGTTCGACCACGCGCTTGTCGTGAAACGGCCGGGTCAATTCGAGCCCATGCCGCGCCGCCTCGATCGCCATGCCCGGCGCGGCGCCGCCCATCACGCGCCGCAGGGTATTGAGCATTTGTCCGCGCATGTCGATTTCCGGCTTGGCGGCGATGCGCAGCTTGCCGGCATCGACGGTGCCTTTGGCGATGAGGCGTTCAGCGAAAGCCGCCGCCACCGGCTGGTCGCCCCACGGTGGCGTCGGCCCGTGTCGCAGCCGCATCCATAGCTTGGTAGCCCGGCGCGGCAGCAGCAGCCAAACAACCTCGCGCTTGAGCGTTGCCCAATACGACACGCCGGTCATGCGGCGAAGACCGCGCAGCTCGGAGAGAAAGCGGCGGAACTGCAATGTCGCGAACAAGCGCGCCAGCGCCGCCTGCCCGCGCGGGTGCAGCGTGTAGTCGCCGCCGTGGCCGTCCATGATTAGGCGCGTGCCGGCTTTGGCCAGCGTCGATAGCAATTCCTGCATGACGAAGTGATAAGCGCCGACGGGCCAGCCGGTGCGGAGAAACGCCCCCTCCAGATCGGACAGGATATTTACGCCCTCGCGGGTGACATAGTGCACATCGAGATACGGCATGTCGCGCGCGCACATTTCGACCCACGGGCGCGCGTGCCGGATGCTGCCGCGGTAATCTGCGGGCATCACGGAAGCGGCCGCGATCAGCTTGCGGCCGGCGAGAACCGGGCCGGCGAGGCCGGCAATGGCCGCGCTATCATAACCGCCGCTGAAGACGAGGCCGGGAGTACGGGCCGCGCGCCGGATGCGGCAAGCGACGGCCTCGCCGAGCACGCGCGGATAGGCGGCGATGTAATAGGCCTCGTCGCGGCCCTCATGCGCCGGATCGGCGTGCGGCTCCCAATAGCGGCGTTTCGCTACCACGCCGTGACCATCGATCGTCATCACCGTCGCGGCGGCGACGCCATCAATCCCGTCACTCACGTCTTCGCGCGGCGCCATGTCGTGCATCAGCATGCGCCCGATCTGTGCATCCGTGAATGCGCGCGGCGGCACGTCGGGGTGTGCGTGGAGCGCCTTCGCATCGCTCGCAAAGATCAAGAAGTCCTCATTCCGGTGGTAGAAGATCGCCCGCTGACCCATATGGTCGCGGCCGAGCACGAGCTTGGCTCCGCGCACGTCCCAGATCGCGAAGGCGAAGTCGCCGAGCAGATGTTCGGCGCAGTTTTCGCCCCACTTTGTGTAGGCGCGCATGAGCAGTGCGCTGTCGGGCATGTCGCGCAGGTCTTGCGCCCCGACGCCGAGCGCCGCGCCCAAGTCTTCGCGATTGTCGAGCCGCAGGTCGGCAACGAGGGTGATACCCGCCGCGCGGTCGCGCAGCGGCTGCGCGTCGAATTGATCCTCATAGGTAACGCGCATCAGGCACTGGCCGATGCCGGCCGAACCGTCGATCGCAAACTTGCGGCCATCCGGACCGCGATGCGCGAGCGCGTCGGCCATGCGCTCCAGGTCGCGTGCGGCAACAGTGGCGCCGTCAAACCGCAAAATGCCGAAAATCGCGCTCAAGCCATCTCTCTGAGTCTAAGCGTCAAATATTGTTCGATGAAACTATGGCCCGCTCTCCATATACCGACGGCCGCTGCGCTGGACCCTCTTCGTCGTCATGGCGGGCGCGCGTTATTGCGCACACGCGACGGCGAAGCGTTTGCGAGCTGAAGCCTTGGCTAGCTATGGAACTCACGCGAGTTCCATGAAGACGCCAAACGGCCGCTGTAGCCGGTTCCACTGGCGCCGCGGTCAATACCCGCTATTGTTGGCGCCGGGAGCGCCCATCTGATAAGTAAGCTGTGCCCCTTCGAGGTGCGCATGTCCCTGCTGAAGCTCGACTTACCGATCCAGACGCCTCTGCTCGAATCCTTTCTGGAGCTGGATCAAGCGATTCTCGATGCGCTGCCGATCGGGGTGTACGCCTGCGACGCCGACGGCCAAATCCTCCGGGTCAATCAGCGCGCTATCGAGCTGTGGGGACGAAGCCCAAGACTCCTCGATCCCGCGCAAAAGTTCTGCGGCTCGTTCCGGGTCGAGACGCTCGAAGGCGAATTCATCCCGCCCCAGCAAACGCCCATGGCGCGTGCGGTGCTGGCGGGCGAAAGCTTCGAGGGCGTCGAGGCGGTCGTTCAAAATTCGGACGGAAAGCGCTGGGTGGCTCGCGTCAATGTGGCGCCGCTGCGCGACGACGAGGGTTCGGTCGTCGGGGCCATCAACTGCTTCCAGGATGTCACCCGCGAGCACGACATGCGCCTCGCATCGGAGCGGCAGCAGCGCACCTTCGACCTGGCGATGATCGCGTCCAAGATGGGCACGTGGCGCTACACCGTGGCCGACAATACCTGCATCTACGATGAGAACGCCCAGCGGCTCTATGGATTGACGCAGGCGCGCTTTCTCCACGACAAAGATGGCGTGGAAGCCAAGTTCCACCCCGACGACAGGGCCCTCATGTGGGATCGGGTGGCCAAGGCGCTCGATCCGGACGGTGACGGCCGTTACGACGTCGAATACCGGGTCAAGCAGCTCGACGGCAGCTGGCGGTGGCTCAGTGCCTGGGGCCTGGTTGAGTTCAAAGGCCAAGGCGCCAATCGCAAGCCGGTCGCGATCGCCGGCGCGAGCCGCGATCTCTCCGAACGCAAGCAAGCTGAAGAATTGCAGCAGTTGCTTGGCAACGAGCTCAATCATCGGGTCAAGAACACGCTGGCCACCGTGCAGTCGATCGTGGTTCAGAGCCTGCGCAGCGCGGCGGATATCGAGTCGGCGCGCACCGCGGTGAACGCGCGTATCGTCTCTCTCGCCCGAGCGCATGATCTGCTCACGGAGCGCAACTGGGCGGCCGCGGATGTTGCCGACCTGGTCGCGCGCGCCATTGCGCCGTTCGCGACCGGTCAGATTATCCTCGACGGTTCCGCGCTCGATGTTTCGCCGAACCAGGCGCTGGCGTTCTCGCTGGCGCTGCACGAGCTCGCCACCAATGCGACGAAGTACGGAGCGCTGTCGCGTTCCGAAGGCCGGGTCGAACTGCGCTGGACAGCGAAAGACGACCGGCTCAATCTGAGTTGGCGCGAAAGCGGCGGCCCGCCTGTGGCTCCGCCGTCCCGCCGGGGATTCGGCAGCCGCCTGATAGAGAACCTAAGTCGCGATTTGGACGGGCAGGCTGGGCTGGAATTCGCCGCCGAGGGCGTTCGCTGCTGGATCACCGCAGCTCTTTGTCAAAGCGCGCAGGCGGGTGCGGAATAACGTTTTTACCCTTCCGTAGGCATCATCTGCTGGTGAACCGGACAGCAGGTGCGCGTCGCGTCGCGGCTCTCGCCGAAAAAGCCGGCAAACTGGGAAACCGGGAAACCCCAAATATAGCACCCCGGCGGCGTTTTCCGCCGAAATATCCCAAGCCCTTGCGGCTGGCCGCTGGTATCATTCGCCGGGCGGGTGTAATCAGCGGGCACAGCCGGGCAGGGCAAGGCGAGTAGGTAATGTCAGTCAGCCACCAAGCGAAAACCACGGACGAGGGCTTCTTTTCGGCAACGCTCGCCGAGAGCGACCCGGAAATCGCCGACGCGATCGGGCTCGAGCTTCGCCGCCAGCGCGACGAGATCGAGCTGATCGCCTCGGAGAACATCGTCAGCCGCGCCGTGCTCGAGGCGCAGGGCTCAGTGCTCACCAATAAATACGCCGAGGGTCTGCCCGGTAAGCGCTATTACGGCGGCTGCCAGTTCGTCGATATGGCTGAGCGGCTCGCCATCGAGCGTGTCACGAAACTGTTCGGCTGCTCCTTCGCCAATGTGCAGCCGCACTCCGGCGCTTCGGCCAATGCCGAAGTGTTCATGGCGCTGATGCAGCCGGACGACACCTTCATGGGGCTCAATCTCGCCGCCGGCGGCCATTTGACTCACGGCTCGCCGGTCAACCTGTCCGGCAAGTGGTTCAAGGTCGTGCCCTATGGGGTGCGCCGCGACGATCACCAGATCGATATCGACGAGGTTTTGCGGCTCGCCAAGGAGCACCGGCCGAAGGTCATCATCGCCGGCGGCTCCGCCTATCCGCGCATCATCGATTTCCGCCGCTTCCGCGAGATCGCCGACGAGGTCGGCGCGTATCTCATGGTCGACATGGCGCATTTCGCCGGGCTCGTTGCCGGCGGCGCGCATCCAAGCCCGCTGCCGCATGCCCATGTGGTGACCACGACGACGCACAAAACGCTGCGCGGCCCGCGCGGCGGCGCCATTCTCACCAACGACGAGGATTTGGCGAAGAAGCTTAATTCGGCGGTGTTCCCCGGCATGCAGGGCGGGCCGCTGATGCACGTCATTGCCGCCAAGGCGGTCGCTTTCGGCGAGGCGTTGCGACCGTCATTCCGGCTTTACGCGAAGAACGTCGTCGAAAACGCCAAGGCGCTTGCCGAAACGCTGAAAAAGCGCGGCCTCGACACCGTTTCCGGCGGCACCGACACCCACCTGATGCTGGTCGATCTGCGCAAGAAGCGGCTGACCGGCAAGGTGGCCGAGGCCGCGCTCGGCCGCGCCCATATCACCTGCAACAAGAATGGCATCCCGTTCGATCCGGAAAAGCCCACGGTGACCTCGGGCGTGCGGCTCGGCACGCCGGCCGGGACGACCCGCGGCTTCGGCATCGCCGAGTTCCAGCAGGTTGGCGAGATGATCGCCGAAGTTCTTGATGTCTTGTCGCAAAAGGGCGCCGACGAAGATGCCTTGGTTGAAGCAAGCACACGCGAGACGGTGAAGCGTCTGGTCGGCCGGTTTCCGATCTACGAGGGGTAAGGAATGCGCTGTCCGAGCTGCGGGAGCCTCGATACCCAGGTCAAGGATTCGCGGCCGACGGAGGATTCCTCGGTCATCCGCCGCCGCCGCGTCTGTCTTTCCTGCAATTTCCGCTTCACCACCTTCGAGCGCGTGCAGCTTCGCGAGCTCGTCGTCATCAAGCGCAACGGCCGCCGCGTGCCGTTCGACCGCGACAAGCTGCTTCGCTCGGTGCAGATCGCCTGCCGCAAGCGCCCGGTCGAGCCCGAGCGGATCGACCAGATGGTGTCGAAAATCGTGCGCGAGCTGGAGAGCATGGGCGAAAGCGAGGTGTCGTCCGAAGCCATCGGCGAGACCGTGATGGCGCATTTGCGCGAGCTCGACGACGTTGCTTATGTGCGGTTTGCGTCCGTCTATCGCAATTTCCGCGAAGCCAAGGATTTCGAGACCGCGCTCGCCGAATTGTCGGGCGATGAGGCGGCGGAGTGAACGGGCAAATAAGCGCGCAAGGAAGCGGCGAGGGGCGTCGGAGCACTCAGAATGTCAGGAAAGAACTGGGACAGAGTGCCAATCGATGCGCAGAGCATCGACGCGCCCCTGTCTCGAGCGGCCGTCTTTCTTGTTGTCACCGCCGCGAGCGAACAGGCCGCTCTCCTTAAAATCTCTGCGGCGCTCGATGGACTAGACGATCTCGTCAAGACGGTTGGATTTCGCGATCTTGCCGCTCGGCTGTCGTGCATCGTCGGGATCGGTTGCGACCTCTGGGATCGTCTTCGCCTCGACCGCCGGCCGCAGGAACTCAAACCATTCGCGCCGATCAAGGGTACGGTCCACACGGCGCCGTCGACCCCGGGCGATCTTCTCTTCCATATCCGGGCCGAACGCCCCGATCTGTGCTTTGAACTTGAACGCATTCTGCTCGACAGCCTTGGCGCCGCCGTGACTGTCGTCGACGAAGTCTCGGGCTTTCGCTATTTCGATGCGCGTGACCTTCTGGGCTTTGTCGACGGCACAGCTAACCCGGCCGGCTTCGATCTGCCCGCCTCGGCGCTGGTCGGCGATGAAGATGCCGACTTCGCAGGAGGCAGCTACGTCGTCATACAGAAGTATCTGCACGATCTCAGCGCGTGGGGGCAGACTCCAACCTCGCTTCAGGAGGCGATCATTGGGCGCACGAAAATAGACAATATCGAAATCGATGACGACGATTCACCGCGCAAATCGCACAAGTCGCTGGCGACCATCGTTGATGCCGACGGCAACGAACACGATATCCTGCGAGACAACATGCCCTTCGGTCGGCCAGGGCACCGGGAATTTGGCACCTATTTTATCGGCTATTGCCGATATCTCTGGGTGATCGAGAAAATGCTGCAACGCATGTTTGTCGGCGATCCGCCCGGCGCTTACGACCGGCTGCTCGATTTCTCGACGGCGTACACCGGCACGACGTTTTTCGCGCCATCTCGCCTGACCCTGCAAACACTGGCCCAGACGGCGCAGGAGAAGCTTTCGAGTGCCCAGCCGGCCGCCGTAACACGATCCAAGGAATGACACCTCCCCGTGACCCCATATCCGGCACTCTCTGAAGAAGGGGCTTGATGGATCGGATTACCGAGGCCGATCGCCGCTTCATGCACCTTGCCCTTGCCCTCGGCCGGCGCGGGCTCGGTCGCACTTGGCCGAACCCCGCGGTCGGCGCGGTTATCGTCAAGGACGGCGCGATCGTGGGCCGCGGCTGGACGCAAGACGGCGGCCGGCCGCATGCCGAGATCGAAGCCTTGCGCCACGCCGGCGAGGTGGCGCGCGGCGCCACCTTGTACGTCACGCTCGAACCCTGCTCGCATCATGGCAAGACGCCGCCCTGCGCTGACGCCGTGATCGCGGCCGGCATTGCGCGCGTCGTCTCGGCGCTGGAGGACCCCAATCCGCAAGTGGCGGGGCAGGGGCACACCCGGCTGCGCGCCGCCGGCATCGCGGTCAATGTCGGCCTTGGCGCCGAAGAGGCGCGTCACGATCATGCCGGGCATATACTTCGTTTTACCAAGGGCCGGCCGCATGTTCTCATGAAGCTCGCAATTTCGGCCGACGGCAAAGTCGCTGCCGCCGGGCGCCAGCCGGTCGCCATTACCGGGGCGCCGGCGCGCGACCGTGCGCACCTGTTGCGCGCGCAAAGCGACGCCATCATGGTCGGCATCGCCACCGTCTTGGCCGACGATCCGATGCTGACTTGCCGGTTGCCTGGCATGGCGCGCTATTCGCCGGTGCGCGTCATCGCCGACAGCAGACTTCGCCTGCCGCTCACGTCGCGGCTGGTAGGGAGTGCGCGCGACGTTCCAGTTTGGGCGCTCGCCGGAATGGACGCGCCCCGCCAAAATGAGCTCGATCTCTTGGCCAGCGACGTTGCGGTGCTGCGATCGCCGGCAAGCGCCGATCCGCTCGATCTGAACGACGCTTTGGGGCTTCTCGCCGCCAAGGGCATCACCCGGCTGATGGTCGAAGGCGGACCGACGCTCGCGGCGGCCTTTCTCGCCGCCGACCTCGTCGATGAGGCAGTCTTTTTTCATTCAGGTATGGGGGTCGGGCCCGACGGTATCGATGCCCTCGACAGCGCGGCGCGGACCGTGCTGATGGGGCGGCTCAAGCAGGTAACAAGCGAACCGGCCGGCGCCGACCGGGAAGATCGCTACGCGCGCAGGTGATCGATGTTTACTGGCATTGTCAGCGACTTAGGCGAAATTCTTGAGGTCGAAGAGAAGGCCGAAGGCCTGCGCCGGCTTAAGATTGCCTGCGGCTACGATCCTGACGGCATCGATATCGGCGCTTCGATCGCCTGCTCGGGCGTCTGC
>JBAQHW010000400.1:0-4217 GCA_049288525.1 Xanthobacteraceae bacterium | reverse complement strand
GCTTGTCGGGTTGCGGCGAGCCGTCGCGCCAGCGGCGATCGTCGGCTATTCGGGCCTTCTGGTCGACCGGCCGGACGGCGACGCCGAAGCCTTCGCCGCGGAGATTACCTCGCGGCCGCCCGTCCTGCTCGTTCACGGCGACCGCGACGATCTCATTCCACCGCAGGCTCTTTTCACCGCGACCGAGGGCCTTGCCGCTCTGGGAGTTTCGGTCGAATGGCACCTGTCGGCCGGAATAGGCCATGGCATCGATCCCGAGGGACTGCGTCATGGCGGTGAGTTTCTGGCCCGTCGTTTCGCCGCGGCACCCCGGGCGATTTAACCGCAAGTCTCTGTTTTGCGTAACGATTTCCTAGCAAATTGGGCCTAGAAGCGCGCTATTCGCTAAAGGTGCGCGATGATCAAGGCTGCGATGCAAAAGCTGGCCCGAGGCGCCCGGTTGGCGCAGCTGCGGGCACTGGTATTAAATTTTCGAACCAATCGGCGCGGCAACGTCGCGGTCATTACCGCGCTCGCCATGCTGCCGATGGTCGCTGCCGTGGGCTGCGTGATCGATTTTACAACGGCGTCGACGATCAAGACCAAGCTGCAGGCGGCCGCTGATGCGGCTAGCCTCGCCACCGTATCGATTAATTCGTCGGTGATTACCACCGCCAAGGCCATGTCCGGCAACGGCACGGTTTCCGGCGGTTCCACCTTCGCAACCAATTTTTTCAACGGCAATTTGGCCGCAGCGCCGGCCGACACCGGCTACACCAGTCTCACACCGACCGCGACCGTCACTCGGACCGGCACGACGGTGACCGCCACCGTGTCATATACCGCTCAAGTCCCGACCTATTTCATGGGCATCATGGGTTACAAGACCATCGCGGAATCCGGCACGTCGACCGCCAGCTACTCGCTGCCGACCTATATCAATTTTTATCTGATGCTCGACGTGTCGGGCTCCATGAGCTTCCCGTCGACGACCGCCGAGCAGGAGCGATTGCAGGCGGTGAACCCCGACAATTACACGCTTTACCCGAACGGCTGCACCTTTGCCTGCCACTTCGCCGCGCAGGGCGCTTGCACTCAGTCGGAGCAGGAATCCGGCGTTCCGCCCTCCAAATACACCAGCACCTACAACCCGAGCCCCGGCGGCTATTGCCAGGGCTTTACCATCACGCGGCTCGGCACGACGCCGGCCGCCTGCACGTCGACGACAAATTGCTCGAATATCGCCACTAGCGATATCAATTGGAGCAATACGCAGGTCAGTTCCTGCTCCACCGCCGGAACGACCTCGTGCATCCAATTGCGCACCGACGTCGTCGGCAATGCCGTGAATGCGCTGCTGTCGCAAGCATCCACCACGGAGAGCAACGACAGCATCTCCAATCAGTTCGAAGTGGGATTGTTTCCGTTCATACAAAATCTCTGCACGTCCAGTGCCAGCAGCAACAATTCCTGCTCGGTCGGTCTCACCACCAGTCTCACTGGCAGCACCATCACCAGCTTTGCCTCGCAGCTCGCCAATTTGCTGGACACCGGTGAGAACTCGACCCTCGGGTCAGGCGGCACGCATTTTGAAAATGCGCTGAGCAGCATGAACACTTTCATTACCTCGATTGGCACCGGTTCGAGCGCGTCCAGTCCGTTACCTTATGTATTCATCGTCACTGATGGCTCGCAGGATTACCAAATCCAATCGGGTGGAAACTGGTCGTCGCAGAACTGGGGGTCTACCGCGACGGTTCCCTACCAGAATTCGGCCACCGTCCTGCCGCCAAACAGCGTAACCTCCAGCAATTACTGCACAACGATGAAAAATCGCGGAATAACAGTCGCCATTCTCTACATTCCCTACGAAACAATTCAGAACGCGACCACCTTCGCCAATAGCGAAGACATTTACGCCAACAACAATATTGCGAATATTCCGTCAGCGCTGCAAACCTGCGCTTCACCGAACTTCTTCTACACCGCGAGTACCCCGGCGGACATCCAGAGCGCGTTGGTCACGATGTTCGAACAGGCCGTGAGCACCGCGCATATTACCAATTAGCCATCGCTGTCAGTCCGCCAGATAGGGAAACGGCTAATTCTCAACGGCGCGTTCGAGGCGTCCGCGTCCCTCGGTGCAATCATTGAACGGCCGGCAGGGCGTCTAGACTTTAGCTACGACGCGCCGTGCGTTCCGGCCGAGCAACCACCGCCGAACGCCGAACTGAGAGCAGGATCTCAGCCTGATCCATAGCCTGAGCGAAATTCTGAACGTGAAACGGAGCCCGAGGAACTAGCAGGCCGTACCGGTTAGCGGCGTGTAAATGACGCAGGCGCTGCTGCGCGGCGTCACGTAGAGGCTGTCCGATAGGTTGATCGAGGCCGTCGTAAACAGGCCGAACAGCGGCGTGTAAGTATAACTGACTTGGCTGTAGATCAGGTAACAGGGATAAGTGCCGCAGGTGGACAGGCTTGTCGGCGGCGTCGCCGACGTCAATACGCTGCCGCCTTGGCTGTAGCTCCAGGCGACCGTGCCTTTGCCCGCCTTAGTGATCTTGATTTGCGAAACCGTGAAAGCGGCGGGTGTGGTCGAATAGGGCGCCAGGACGTCAGACGTTACCTGCATGATACCAGTCATGTCGCTGGAAGCGATTGTCGCATATTGATTGGTGATGGCAGCCAGCGAATAAGTCGCAGATCGCACCTTCATGTAGATGGCGATGGCCCTGCCGCCGTCGAACGACGCCAGGAACAGGGTCGCCAGCACCGGCGCGATCATGGCGAACTCGATAGCCGCCACGCCGCGCGTCGATGCGGTAAAACGGCGATGCAGGCGGCGGAGACTGTTTGGCGCTCGCATGATCAGTAGGGCTCCACCCGGAAGGCGGCAACGCCCATCATTTCCGTCGATCCGTTGCCGAGATTGGAAAATAGCGAACCCAACGGAATGCCGATGATCGGCCATTGATAGATAAGCTGCACGACCATGAGGTCGCCCGCCGTGCCCGGGCTGTAGGACCAGGTGTTGGAGACTGTGCCATTTTTGTTATAGGTCAAAGTCGGCGCCGTGGTGCTGATGCTGCTGGAGCTCGAATAAGAAACGACATTGACCATGACGCTGCTGCAGGTGAACATCGCGGATACCAGCGGGCAGATCTGGCTTTGAAACTGCGACTGCGTGGTGCCCGCATTTTGCACCTGCCCGGTCATGAACAGCCGCGCCGACTCATCGGCCGCGTTTTGCAGCGTCGCCTGGGCGAACAAGAACAGCGTGGTTTCAAAGATAGCGAATAAGAGCGCGAAGAACGGCGGAGCGATCAGCGCGAACTCGACGGCGGTCGTGCCGCTGAGTTCGGCGGAAAAATGAGAGACCCGCCGCCTGAGATATTTCGTCAGCGCGCGAAGCATGCCTTGCGTGTCCCACTTGAATATTCGGTCCAGCAAAACCGGATTGTTCGCCTTCCTCATAGTTGAGACACATTGATTATTCCTTGCGCAAAACAAATAAACTGCGCCGCGTGAGCAATTCCGCAAGCCCGCGTTAAGGTTACTGTGCGGCGACTTTATCGCCTACAATGCCGCAAAATCGATCGGCTTGTGACGATCGAGCGTACGGCGGATCGGCGGCAAAGGATATTTGAGGCCGGTCGCGCAATTGAACAGCAAGGCTTGCTCGCCACGTTTGACTCGGCCGTCGGCGAGGCTCTGCTTGTAGGCGGCGTAGGTGGCGGCGCCCTCCGGACACAGCAGGAAACCTTCCTCGCGCGCGGCTTCTTCCAGCCCCGCCGCTATCGCTTCGTCGGGCACCGCGATGGCGAAGCCGCCACTCTCGCGCACCGCTCGCAAAATGAGAAAATCGCCGATCGCCTGCGGCACGCGGATGCCCGAGGCGATGGTGTGCGCATCTTCCCACCGCGCGGCGTGCTCGACGCCGGCCTCGTAAGCGCGCACCATCGGCGCACAGCCAGCCGCCTGCACCGCCACCATGCGCGGCCGTTTGCGACCGATGAAGCCGATCGCCTCCAGTTCGGCGAACGCCTTCCACATGCCGATCAGTCCGGTGCCGCCACCGGTCGGATAAAAGATGACGTCGGGCACGGTCCATCCGAGTTGCTCGGCAAGCTCCAGCCCCATCGTTTTCTTGCCCTCGATCCGATACGGCTCTTTCAGCGTCGAGGTATCGAACCAGCCGACTTTGGCCTTGCCCTCGGCGACGATCTTGCCGCAATCGT
>JBAQHW010000399.1:0-2302 GCA_049288525.1 Xanthobacteraceae bacterium | reverse complement strand
GCTTAAGCCCCTTCAAGCTGGCATGGCCGTCCTTGCCGACGATGATGTGGTCGTGCACGCCAATGCCGAGCGGCTGCGCCACCGCGATGATCTGCTGCGTCATCTGGATGTCCGCGCGGCTCGGCGTCGGATCGCCGGACGGATGATTGTGCACCAATATGATGGCGGTGGCAGCCAGCTCCAGCGCGCGTTTGACGACTTCGCGCGGATAGACCGGCGTGTGATCGACGGTGCCAACCTGCTGCAATTCATCGGCGATGAGCTGATTGCGCTTGTCGAGGAACAGCACGCGGAATTGCTCACGGTCGGCAAAGGCCTGCGCAGTGCGGCAGTAATCCAGCACCGTCGACCATGACGACAGCACCGGTCGCTTTTTCACCGCGCCGCGTAAAAGCCGACTGGCGGCCGCCTGCACGATCTTCAATTCGGTGGCGCTGGCATGACCGAGACCTTTCACCTCGGCCAGTCGCGACTGCGGGGCGGCGATAACCTCGGCGAAAGAGCCGAATTTTTCCAACAACGACTTGGCCAGCGGTTTGACGTCGCTGCGCGGCAGCGCCCTGAACAACAGCAGCTCCAACAATTCGTAATCGGACAATGCGTCGGGGCCGGCGTCGCGGAATCTGCTCCGCAGCCGCTCGCGATGGCCGAAATAATGCGGCGTGGCCTCTTCGAGGCGGTTTTCGCTATCGGGCTTTTTTTTCAGCATGGCCGACCGCGAATATCACGATGCCGTCCCCGCTCCGGGTGGTCCGCAGGCGCTACCACCGGCACCCGCAAAGATGCCCGGATCGCGGGAATTTGCAATCGGATTCGCGCCAATCCTCAGGCGCGATAGGGCGGCTTGTCGAGGTGTTGCGGCGACGGCGTGAAAATCTCGACCCCGGTCGCGGTGACGCCGACCGAATGCTCGAATTGGGCCGATAGGGAGCGGTCGCGGGTCACTGCGGTCCAGCCATCGGACAGCACTTTGACGTGCGGGCGGCCCAGATTGATCATCGGCTCGACGGTGAAGAACATGCCCGGTTTGAGCACGATGCCTTCGCCGGAGCGGCCGACATGCACGATATTGGGCTCGTCATGAAACAGTTGGCCGAGACCGTGGCCGCAAAAATCGCGCACCACGCTCATATGCTGTGCTTCGACATAGCTCTGGATGGCGTGGCCGATATCGCCGGTGGTGGCACCGGGCTTGATCGCGGCAATGCCGCGCATCATGCCTTCATAGGTGACCTCGATCAACCGCTCGGCTTTGCGCGGAATCTCGCCGACCGGATACATGCGGCTGGAATCGCCGTGCCACTGGTCGAAAATGAGCGTGACATCGACATTGACGATGTCGCCTTCGCGCAGCGGCTTATCCGCTGGAATGCCATGACAGACCACATGATTGACCGACGTGCAGGTCGCCTTGCGGTAGCCCCGATACATCATCGTCGCCGGCAGCGCGCCGTGATCCATGCCGAATTCAAAGACCAGCCGGTCGATGCGATCGGTGGTGACCCCCGGCTTGATCTCGCCGACCAGCATGTCGAGGCATTCAGCGGCAAGCCGGCCGGCTTGGCGCATGCCTTCGAAGGCACCGGCGCCGTGGATTTTGATTTGTCCGGTCTTGCGCAGCGGCGCCGCCGCCGCATCGACATAGGTCATGGTGGAACTGTAGCTGGAGTAGCGTGGATTTCTGCCAGCAATGTAAGCACGGCCGCCGCCGTGACAAGTTAAGATTCCGGCAAGTTAACCTTCAGGCCGCGATCCTGCCGCCCAGATCGTCCTCGATATGGACGCGGATGATCTCGTCGAACGAGGCCTCGGCGCGAAATCCGAGCTCAAGCGCGCGGGCCGGATCGAAGCGGCTCGGCCAGCCGGCGACAATGCCGGCGATCAGCGGATCGGGGGCGCGGCGGATGCGGGAGGCGACTTTGTCGCCGGCCACCCGGCGCAACGCAGCGATCTGTTCGGCGACCGTGCAGCAGACGCCCGGCATGGTGAGGTTGATGCGCGCTCCGAGCTTGGCCGCATCAAGCTCCGCGGCGTGGACGAGAAAGCCAGCCGCGGCGCGCGGACTGGCATGCCAATGCAGCACGGTCTCCTCGACCGGCAGCACGGCCTCCTGCCCGGCCAAGGGCTCGCGAATAATTCCGGAGAAAAATCCCGACGCTGCCTTGTTCGGCTTTCCCGGACGGACCACGATGCTCGGCAGACGAATGCCGACGCCGTCGAGGAACCCGCGGCGGGTGTAATCGGCCAGCAGGAGTTCGACCGCCGCCTTCTGGCTGCCGTAGGACGTCAGCGGCGTGAGGTG
>JBAQHW010000398.1:0-2904 GCA_049288525.1 Xanthobacteraceae bacterium | reverse complement strand
CCGCGCGGCCGCGGCTATCTGCTCGAAACCTGGGACGGCTTGCCGCCGGGACGGCCGCAGGCGCTGGATTTGTTCGACGAACGGTTCCGGCCGGGCCGGCAGAATGTGATGGTGAGCTATAGCGCCGGTTATGCGGTGAGCGGCGAAGCCGCCACCGTGCCAGCCGCGCCAGGCCCTTATAATGTGGCGGTCGCGGCGCCGTTCGGGCCCTGGGCCGGCGATTGCGGCGTCACTTATGCGGGCGGCACGGCGCTGACCGCGGTCGCCGGCACGCCGGGCGCGGGCCAGTATAATGTATCGGCCGGCGTCTATAGCTTTGCCGCCGCCGACGCCGGCGCCGCCGTGCTGCTCACTTACGGCTTCATTCCGGCCGCGATCAACAATGCCTGCATCGAATGGGTCGCGGAGCGTTATCGCTACCGTACCCGCGTCGGCCAGAGCGCGCAGACCGTGGCCGGGCAGATGACATCATCCTACAGCCTCAAAGACATTCCCGATTTCATCCGCGCCTCGCTCGATCCCTATCGCAGCGTGGTGGCGTAATGCTCCAACTCTCGCTGAGCGACGATGCCGATGCGGCGCTGGCGGCGCTACCCGAGCGGCTGCGCGCGGCGTTGTCGGACAAGGCCGCGGCGCTCGCCGCCGCGCTACAGGCAAAAATTCAGCAAAAGCTCTCCGGCGAGGTGCTTAATCAGAAGAGCGGCGCATTGGCGCGTTCGATCACAACGACGATCGATGACAGCTCAACCGATGTGTCGGCCACGCTCGCGACGTCGCCTGACATCAAGTATGCGGCGATCCATGAATACGGCGGCATGATCTCGCCGCATCAGATCGTGCCGGACAAGGCCGACGCGCTTGCCTTCCTGGTCGGCGGCAAGCTCGCCTTCGCCGCCCGCGTCAACCTGCCGGCGATCGCCATGCCGGAGCGCTCCTATATGCGCTCCTCGCTCGCCGAGATGGCGGACGAGATCGAGGAAAACTTGAGCGACGCCGTTGCTGAGGTGTTGGACTAGTCGCCTTTCGGCGTCGCCGACGGGCTAATCGCTCTTTTGCTCACATAAACGTTTCTCGATGGAGCCTGATCGCATGCTCGCGATGCCGGGATTGCGTAGCTTTTCCGTGTCCGCTGCTCCGAGCGCGGACGGTGTCTCATGCAATGCGCAGGGCGTCTTCATCGGCCGTGTTCCGTTGCTTGAAAAGGTGGATGGACGTTGGATGCCGCGACGCGCGGCCGAGCTCAGCGACGACCTAACAGCTTGTTACCGGCTTCCGGTCGACGTCACGGCCAAATCGAATGCGCTGTCGCTGATCGCCGCCGCTCTCAACCGCGACGATTTGGCCATGGCCGCGATTGCCGCTGTGCAGATGCAACTTCCTGATCCTCCAGGACTTGCGACGGGGCGGGAGAGCCCAGACGCCGTCGTACGGCGGGCGCGGGAATTGGCGGTCAGTGGTCTGCTCAAAGTGTGGGAGCCGGAAGAGCATCCCCGTACGGGCACACCTCCAAACCCCGGATGGTTTGCACCGATCGATGGTTTCGAAGAACAAGATATTCGTGTCGCGGTTAACCCTGGTCCCAACAATCCGTGGAACGAATTTCCGGACGCGAAAGGCGGCGGTGGTGGTGGCGATCCACCCTCGTGGTCTGGCAGCCAAAACCCGGATATTCCGTCGTCGACTCCTAATTACGAGGGTGCAATCCCGAATCGCCCCTTCTATTCCCGGGCGGACTGCCGCCGCAGCTTGCGCCATTCACTGGTGGCAAAACCTCGGGAATCCTCCAGACTTCCACTGATGAGATACTATTGCAAAGCGGCACCCAAGGCCCAGCGGCCGACATGCCACCAGGAAGTCTCGGCTTTGATGGTTATACTAAAACCCATGTTGAAGGGCACGCGGCAGCTTTTATGTGGCAAAACCGAATCGACGATGCGACGCTCTTCATAAACAATCCGGAAATCTGCGACAGTTGCATGAGCCTGCTGCCAAGAATGTTACCGCCGGGAGCCACATTGAGAGTGATTCTGCCGAATGGTACGGTGATGGAATTTAAAGGTATCTCGCGATGATTGTTCAATACTGCGACAATCAGGACAAATCGGACCGGCAGCATAATGCCTTCTTTACCGAAGGCACGAGACTAGCCCATTTGCTTGACAACGCACGAACGAGAACTCCTTTCATTGCTGAGCTTCGCGCGGATAATGGCTTCGAGTTAGTGATAGGGATTGGAGGGGATCTCGGCTGCGTGGAGCATCGACGGATCGATGGGGATCTGCCGTATCTCATGGCGATGTCGTCTCATCCCCCGCTCACGACCGGAGAGGTTGAGTTTCTGACCGCCAACACGCCTACGCCGATCGCAGCGCGGTATATATTGAGTTTCTTGGAGTTAAAGGAAATTGCATTGGATTTTTTGGCGACTGGCGAGCGAAGCAAGTCAGTGTCGTGGGAAGAGATTTGAAGTAAATTACTGAACTGACCGGTTTGCACCTCTAAGAGCCCGCCTCATACGCCGGGTCGTCGCCGAAGGAATGACTCCGGACAAGAGAGAACGGGCTGCCATCCGCGAATTCGCGAGAAATTCCCCACCGATGAACTCTGGATAATCCCGAAAAGATAAATGCCATGACCAGACATCAATTTATGGGTCACTATCAATTCATGTTCTATGCGACGGCGCGCTATCTCACGCCGACGTTGTCGCTTTTGGAATCTCGGAAGAAGCTCCAATATACGCCGATGCGTCGCGTCGTGTCCGACAAAGCGCAGATTTATCTTTCGTATGCCGACATTCCGGATTTCGGCCGGACGCATGACCCGACCGCAGTACACTATCCAACCTTTCATGGTCGAGCCTTATCTTGCCCGCTTTGCGCCGGTGAATGAATTTTTTCTGGG
>JBAQHW010000397.1:0-6252 GCA_049288525.1 Xanthobacteraceae bacterium | reverse complement strand
GCGCTGGCGCAGCTCTGGAACCTGCTCGCGGGCTATGCGGGCCTGGTCTCGGTCGGCCAACAAGCTTATGTCGGTCTCGGCGGCTACATGCTGTTTTACCTGACCGGCGTGTGGAACGTGAACGTCTATGTCGCGATTCTCCTCGCCGGTCCATTCGCGGGGCTGATGTCGATCCCGGTCTCGTTTGCGGTCTTTCGTCTACGCGGCGCCTATTTCGCCATCGGCACATGGGTGGTTTCCGAAGTCTTCTCCCTGTTCGCCAGCCTCATATTGGTGCTCGGAGCCGGTTCCGGCATGTCATTGACGGTGCCGATCCTCAAAGAGATATCGCCCGACCGCGACGTGCGCGACACCATGCTGTACCTGATGACGCTTGCCGTTTCGCTGTTCGTGTTCGGCATCGTCTATTTGCTGTTGCGCTCGCGGCACGGCCTGGCGCTTACCGCCATCCGGGATTCCGAGCCGGCGTCCGCAAGCCTTGGCGTCAACACGTTCCGGACCAAATTCATCATCTATGTCGCCACCGCCGCCTGCACCGGTCTGATCGGGGCCCTGATCTTTTTGCAAAAGCTGCGCATCTCGCCGGAGGCCGGATTCAGCATCAACGACTGGACGGTCGTGGTGATTTTCATGGTCGTGATCGGCGGGATAGGCACGCTGGAAGGTCCGTTCATAGGCATGCTCGTCTTTATCGTGCTGCGCGAGCTTCTGGCCGATTACGGCACATATTATTTGATCCTGCTGGGCGTCATTGCCATCGTGATCATGCTCAAGGCGCCGATGGGACTTTGGGGTTGGGTCGTTCATCGCTTTGACCTACAACTTTTCCCGGTCGGTCGGCGACTGACGCTCAAGCCGGATCAATCCAAGCGATAGGAAAGCGACATGCCGTCTTCCCCGTCGTCCCGCCCCAGCGTGACCGCCCAAGACGTTATCGAGCGCGCGCGGGAGCTCGCCCCGCGCTTCGGCAAGCGTGCCGAGGCCGCAGAGGACGCACGGCGAATCCCTGAGGCTTCCGTCAAGGATATGCTCGATGCCGGATTCGCCCGCATCCTGCTGCCGCGCGCGATCGGCGGCTACGGCCTCGACTTGGAGACCTGGCACGACGTCACGCGGGAGCTCAGCAAGGCCGATGCCTCGCATGGCTGGTGCGCCAGCCTCATCGTTCACCATGCCCACCTGATCGCGCAGTTTCCGCGGGCGGGTCAGGAGGCGGTTTGGTCGGCGGACGTCGATGTACCCGTCGCGGCTTCGTTCGCGCCGGTTGCGAAAGCTGTGCGCGAGGACGGCGGCTACCGCATCTCAAGCGCCGGCTCGCCGTTCGCCAGCGGCGTCGATCATTGCTCCTGGGTCATGCTCGGCGGCATGACGCACGACGGCCCGGAGCCGGAATGGAAATTCTTTCTCGTCCCGTCCGGCGAATACACGATCCGCGACACATGGTTCACCGCCGGCATGCGCGGCACCGGCAGCAAGACCATCGTCGTCGACAGTGCTTTCGTGCCGGAGAGCCGCATATTGAGCCTTGCCGACCTGCGCGCCGGCAAGACCCCGGGTACCGTGCTTTATGACGACATCAATTACCGTACGCCGTTTTTCTATTACGCGCCGATCTCCTTTGCGTCGCCGATGCTCGGCGCGGCCCAGGGTGCCTATGAGCTATTTCGCGAGGGGACCAAGACGCGAAAGACGCTGGACGGCACGCCGCTCGCGGAGAAGACCTCGGTTCAAGTGCGGATGGCGCGCGTCGCGGCCGACATCGACGCCGCCGAGATGTTGATGCGCCGCGCCGTGCGCGTGACCGAGGCGCCGGACGCCTTTTCGCCGGAACTTTTGGCCCGCTCGATCCGCGATTACACCCGCGTGTCCGAATTGATGATCGGCGCCATCGACACGCTCATCGCCTTGAGCGGCACGGCCGGATTTGCCTCATCACATCCGCTGCAGCGGGCGTGGCGCGATATCCACTTTATGTCCATGCATATCAGCTTGAATGTCGAGACCAATTTTGCGCATTACGGCCGTTTGCAGCTCGGCCTCGGTCCGGATTCCACCAGCCGATATTTTTAATGCTAGTGGTCCGATTCTAACATTCGCACCCCTGTCCGGCATGCCATTATGCGAATGTTAGAATCAAAGGGCCACTAGCAAATGTCAGTTCTAGTGGAGCTTTTGGATTTGACATTCGCTTCACGAGTTCGCGGCTGGGTGGGTAGCGGATGTCAAATCCGCTCCACTAGGCCTCAGCGCAATCCCGCCTGCACCACCAGCGGATAGACGCGGTTCTTGAACCAGTGCTGGTCTTCGATATAGCGCGGCCAGTTCAACAGCGTGCCGTCCAGTCCCATTTTCGACATCAGGATCAACCCATCCACGATCTGCTCCGGCGTGCCGATCAGCGGATAGCCGCCCCAGCCGGCAATGAAGTGCTTTTTCATTTCCGCCAGCACGTCCGACGGCAGCGTTTTGGCGTTGGCGATCATGGTATCGACGAGATTGGTCGCCGCCTGCCAATCGCCCTTGTCCTGGACGTAATCGGTAAAATAGTCCCTCGCCTCCTTCTCGGTCTCGCCCTGCACGACATAGGCGTAGCTCCAGACTTGGATTTCCCGGCCGTATTCCTTGCGCGCGAGATCACGGTAGGAATCGATCTTGGCCTTGCAGTCGTCGAAGTCATGCGAACCGAATACGACATAGACCATGTCGCAATACTTGGCCGCAAAGTGCTGGCCTTTGTCCGAGCCGCCGGCGTTCATCACCGCGGGAAACGGCCGCTGGATCGGCTTCGGCTCCAGGTAGCCCTTCTTGATCTTGTAGAAGCGGCCCTCGAAATCGAACGGCTCATCGCGGACCCACAGCTCCTTCAAGACGTGCAGCCATTCGGCGGCACAATCATAACGGTCGTTGTGCTCCAGCAGCGGTGAGCCGAACATCTCGATCTCCGGCCGGTTCCAGCCGGTGACGATATTGAGCGCAAAGCGCCCGCCGGTGACGTGATCGATCGTTGCCGCCTGCTTTGCCGCCATCACCGGATGAATGGTCGGTACATGCGAGGTGGCGAAGATGCCAGAATAACGCGTCGACGCGCCGATCGCCGAAGCCCAGGAGAAGCATTCGAAACCGGGACCGTTGAAATTGGTCACGCCGCCGAAGCCGTGCCAGCGGCCGATCGGCACCAGCGCCTCGAATTCCATCTCCTCCGACGTCCGGGCCAGTTCCAGCGTATTCGGCCAATTGATCTCCAGCACGCCGTCGATGGTGGAGATGGCGCAGCCGCGGTCGAGATTGGTGCCGAACGTGCCGAGCTTGAGCTTGCGGTCGTTGAAGACCGGGTTGGTCAGGCGCCGATCCCGCCGCGCGTCCACCGCTGCATCCATGGCACTCCTCCCGGACTAAGTTCGAAGCTTACGAACCTGACGCCACTGTGGCAATCGCCGCGCTGCCGTGCAAAAATCGCCTGCCGCATGAGGGCGGAATGTCCGGAGCCGGGTTATGTCAGTCTTTGCCGTGAACTATCTGTGCCGCGAACTCTTGCGCGATCACGCCTTTCGCGCCGCCATGAAAGCCGATCCGGCGAAAGCGCTGTCCGGCCTCGATCTCACCGAAGACGAACGCCGGGCGCTGCTTGCCGGCGACGTCGGCACGCTGTTCCGCATGGGAATCAACGGCTTTCTCATGGGCTATCTGGCACGGTTCGAAGTTTGCGGACTGAACGTCCAAAGCTATAACGAGCGGATGCGCGCGGTGAAGGTCGACGAAATCGGCCAGCCGGTGGCGTGAGGGGTACGGTGCGGCAACGGGAGGCATAATAGAATGGCGCAGATCGTTGCCGGTTTCGGCGTGCCGCACACCCCGGTATTTCCGTTTTTCGTCAAACGCGATGGGCCGGACTGCGAAATCGCCAAGCTGTTCGGCGCGCAGAAGGAACAGCTCGCAGCCGCGCGGCCGGATGCGATCGTGATGTTCGACACCGATCATCTCAACACGTTCTTCCTCAACGATCTGCCGATATTCGCCGTCGGCGTCGACAAGGATTTCAAGGCGCCGAACGACGAACCGCGGGACGTACCGAACTACGTGGTCAAATCGCTGCCGGGTCTTGCCGCGCATATTCGCGCCGCCGCGATCGGTGCGGGCTATGACGTAGGCATGACGCAGAATTTCTCGGTCGATCACTCGATCACCGTGCCCTTGCACTTTCTCACGCCGGAGATGCAGGTTCCGGTGATTCCGTTCTTCATCAGCGGCCACTTGCCGCCGCTGCCGTCGGCGCGGCGATGCTACGAGCTCGGCAAGGCGGTGGCGCGCGCCGTCGAGAGTTGGCCGGAAAACCTACGTGTCGTCGTCATGGGTTCCGGCAGCTTCTCGCTCGAAGTCGGCGGCCCGCGCATGGCACCGGGGCGATCCGACGGCGTGCCCGATCCGGACTGGGCGATGCGCGTGATCAAATCGCTCGAGGAACAGAAGATCGACCGGCTTATCGGCGAGGCGACCGAGCACCAACTCCTCAAAGCCGGCAATGTCGGCGGCGAACTGCTGAACTGGATCGCCATGCTCGGCGCCATCGGCGACCGCAAACCCGCTTACGTCGCGCCGCAGATGCAGAACGGCCACGCCTACGGCGTGTGGCGCTGGAACTAGAACATCGGATAGGCGGGATTGAGCGGCAGGCCGAATTCGCTGCGGCCGAAATTCTCGGCCGGCACGTCCCAGTTCATCACCACATGCGAGGAGATGGCGTGAACGTCGCGCCAGCAGCGCTGCATGGGATTGTCCTCCATCAGGCCGCTCGATCCGGAGATTTTGACCAGGTCGTCAAGCGCCTCGCGCAGGCTGCGCACCGCATAAGTGAAATCGCGCCGCAAGAGCGTGCGAATTTCGAGCGACATGCCGGCATAGTCGGCATGCGCTGTGGCGAGCGCCCGCCGCGCCAACAGCTCGGCGGCATCGATCTGCGCGGCGATTTCGGCGATCCGCATCTGCACCGGCACATGCTGCGCGATGGCGAGCTGGGTGTAGGTCAAATAGCGCCGCCGCGTCCATTGCACGAATTCCGCGTAAGCGCCGCGCGCCAGGCCGAGCACCGGCCCAAGCAGCGCATAGCTGTGCAGGGCGATGAACGGCGCACGGTAGATCGGATTGGCATTGACCTTCGATCCCGGCGAGGAACCCTCGCGCAGCGCCGAAAACGACACGCTGCGGTGCTCGGGAACGAATACGTTGTCGAGCACGGCAGTGTTCGAGCCGCTGCCGCGCAGGCCGGCGCAGTACCAGGTGTCGTCCTGCTTGAGCTGTGAGACCGGCACCAGATAAAGCCGCATGTCGGGATGATCTTCGCCGTCGCGCTGCACCAAGCCGCCGATCATGATCCACTGCGAATGGCGCAAGCCCGAGCACCACGACCAGCGGCCGTCGAGGCGATAGCCTCCCGGCGCCGGCGCCACCTTGCCGGTCGGCGCCGCCGAGGTGGCGATGCAGGCGGCTTTGTTGCGGCTCCAGACGTCGTGCTGCGCCTCCTCCGGGAACAGCGCCAGCATGCAGGCGTGATCGGCCAGATAATTCAGGCACCAGGCCGACGAACCGCAGGTCGATTTGCCGAGCTCGACGGCAACATCGAAGGCCACCCCGTGGTCATGCTCATAACCGCCCCAACGTTTGGGCTGCAGCGTATGAATGAGGCCGGCGTTGATGAATTCATCGACCGATTGCTGCGGGATATTGCGGTCGCGCTCGGTCCGCACGGCGCGTTCGCGCAAGCGCGGCGCCAGCGCGCGGGCTCGCGCTACCAGCTCCTCGGCATTTGGAATATCTGGCGCGGACGCCGACCGCAGTTCGGCGATGTTCAAAGGCGTATCCTCCGTTTGACGAAAGATTGCGCCTCGCGCCGCCGGAGATCAAGTGTCGCGCTCAGTCGCGGGCGGATGGCGTGCGCAGCCGAGCGGTTTTGCCGCGATCTACGATGCCGTCTTGATCCACCGCCACGCCGTATTGCAGTTGCGCCGCCGAAACACTGACCTTCCCATTACGCACATCTCGCGCCACCGCGTCCGGGGCGCGCGTGAAGGCATCGCCGTGACCGCCGCCTCCCGCCTGGTGATGAATGAGCAAGTCGCCGCGCCGCATCGTCGTTGTGACCTTGCCGGGGATCGCGCGCCTCTCATTGCCCTGCACGAGCCAATTTTCGGCCACACCGCCGCCACCGCCGCCATTGAGCCCGTACGGCGCGAAGCGCAGCCGATCCGACCGCAGCTG
>JBAQHW010000396.1:0-4045 GCA_049288525.1 Xanthobacteraceae bacterium | reverse complement strand
CGATACGGCTATGAGGGCTTGGAGAGCGGCCTAGCTGACTCATTGGCTCGCGCATCTTACGTCATCACCGGCACATCGGAAGGAAAACGCCAAGTGGTGGAGATGATTGGAGTTCACGCCGGCAAGGTGCGTGTCATTCCGTTCCCTGCGCCGATTCTGGCAGATGGCAGTCCGGGGCCGCTATCGATGGCCCCGGGACGGTACATTCTTTATCCAGCACGATTCTGGCCGCACAAGAATCACGTCGTGATCCTGGAGGCGCTCAAAATTCTAAAGCAGGAGCAGGAGATTGAGCTACATTGCATTTTTACCGGTGCCGATCACGGCAACCTCACCTATGTCATGAGCTACGCCGAACGCTTGGGCGTTCGCGATTCGATCGAGTATCGCGGCGAAGTGTCCGAAGGCGAACTAGCCGAGCTCTACAGCGGCGCCCTTGCTCTGGTTTACGCGAGCGCAGTCGGGCCGGACAATCTGCCGCCGCTGGAGGCCATGGCGCTCGGCCGTCCGGTGATCGCGGCCGACGTGCCGGGGGCGCGGGAGCAGTACGACGATGCCGCGCTCTATTTCCCACCAACAGATGAACGTGTACTAGCCGATTGCTTGGCGGCTCTGATCCGCAACGATACTTTGCACGGCCCACAGATTTTGCGCGGCAAAGCGCGCATCGCTGCCTTGACGCCGGATGGCTATGCAGCCGGGATTTTACGAATCCTGGACGAATTTTCTGCAGTCGCTCGCGCTTGGGAGCGCTGCGACAGCGAATTTTCCTGATACGCGACGATGCCAAGATCGAGGCGACCGGCGGCCGTCACGCAGTGCCGGCGCTGACCTTGGGCCTATGGGTGCGGCGGCGGTCGCTCACCTCGCGGCGCCATGTGGTGACGAAATACGTGCTGTCACTGCTGCTGCGGCCTGTTATTTGGCTGCTTTTGAAATTGGACCGGCCTCCGGCCGAATTCGAAGAAAGCGCGATGCTGGTGGGCTTGACCGCCGCCGCAACAAGGTCGCCATGATGAAGGGGCTTGCCGTCTTCACGCCGCAGCTTGGCACCGTCAGTGAGACGTTCATCCGCCGTCACGTCGAGGATTTGTGTCCGGGGCGTGCCGTCGTCGTGGCCCAGATGTCCTCAGGTCCGCTTGGAGGCCGCTGGCAAGCGTCGTGTCCGGTATTGTTCTTGGACCGCTGGCAAGCGCGGCCGGCGGTCCGCATTTTGCGGCGGCTGGGCGGCTCGAACGATGGATTGCGTGCGCGAAAGGTCGCGGCGTTCCTGCGGCGACACCGGGTTGATATGGTCTTGGGCGAATATCTTGATCATTTCATCGATTTCGTACCATTGCTCGATACGCTGCAAATACCGTATGTCGTGCAGGGGCACGGCATCGATCTCAGCGCCGCGCTCCGCTACCCTGAGATGGCTGAGCGATATAAGCGTTATCGATCCGCACAAAACATTCTCACGCGGTGCGAGTTTCACCGCCGTCGGCTGATCGGGCTCGGGCTGCCGGCGGAGAGGATCGGCGTCAATCCCGGCGGCGTCGATGTGCCGGAGCGGCTTGTTGCGCGCGGGCCGCACGCGGCGAAGCGGTTTCTTGCTATCGGCCGGATGGTGGCGAAGAAGGGACCGATTTATCTTTTACAGGCTTTCCGCTTGCATGCTGAGCAAGACCCCGATGCATTGCTCGATTATATCGGCGACGGCGAACTGCTGTCGGCCGTGCGGCAATTCGTCGATGCAGCTGGGCTGACTGGCCGCGTTCGGCTGCACGGAGCGGCAAGCAATGAAGTCAAAGACGAACTGCTGCGCACGTGCGGGATTTTCGTCCAGCACAGCGTAACCGATCCCGACACCGGAGACGAAGAGGGGCTACCTGCGGCCATTCAAGAGGCCATGGCGCACGGCATGGCCGTCGTCGGCACGAAACATTCCGGCATCCCGGAAGCGGTCGAGCACGGCGTGACAGGTCTGTTGGTTGCTGAGCGCGATACCCAGGGAATGGCGAATGCGCTCGCCCATGTTTCGCAAACCGAAGACTGGCGCCGGTTTGGCGCAAATGGCCGGGAAAAGGCGCGCCGGATCTATTCGTGGAGGGCGGAACGCGAGCGTCTGCTGCAGTACCTCGCTCCGCCGGTCACAGCAGCATCGGAAACCGCTGTGGCGGTGGCTTCGCCGGCATAAGCCATCCGATCCTTGTCATTGATGTCATCCCCACGCGTCCGGCGGCTCGCTGGTTTGGTGTTCAAGCAACGCCGCTGTCCGTTTTGCGGCTGGTTCGGTTACCGGTTCGAGCCTTTTGGCAATGCCGCGGTACGACGCGAGGATGCGCAATGTCCGATTTGCGGGTCGCTGGAGCGGCATCGCGCAGCGTTGCTTCTGCTTCGCAGCAAGATAGCGCCGGGCCAAAAGGTGCTGCATGTCGCCCCAGAGCAAGTGCTGATCCCCTGGCTGATCTCACTGTCGTGCGAGTATCTCAATGTCGATTTGCATAATCCCGCCATGCAGCGGATGGACATTACCGCGACCGGATTGCCGGACGGCGGCAAGACGCTGGTGTGGTGCTCGCACGTCCTTGAGCACATTGCCGACGATCGCAAGGCGCTGTCCGAGATGTTCCGCGTTCTGACGCCGGGCGGGCAGTTGGTGCTGCAAGTCCCCATCGGCGGCGACAAGACCTTGGAAGATGCATCCGTGACCGGTGATGAGGAGCGCCTCGAGAAGTTCCTACAGGAAGATCACATGCGCCTTTACGGCCGCGATCTTAGGAAGCGGATAGAATCCGCAGGTTTTGCCTGCGAGATGTTGACCGCGGCCGACTTGCCTGCGGCCGAGCAAACGCTTTACGCGCTTAAATCGCCGCTTTACCGGGAGGTATTTTTCTGCCGCAAGCCCGGGCAAGCCGCAACTCAATGACGTCAACTGCCGTCACTAAGGTCCGCCTACAAGGCTCGTAATGAGGTACCCGGTTGACAGGACTTGCCCGTTGACTGGCGATGCGTCGCATCGCGTCCTCGCTTATATACCGGCCGCCGTCGTTGCGCCTGTAATCCGACATATCGGGCATCGTTTTCGGAAATTCTGAACATCTCTCACGACGACGAATTCCCTATCGTCGAAGGTCCCGGAGGATTTATCTTCTCCGGCTGGCTCCCGCCGCAAGAGTTTCTGCGCCGCGTCTATGAGGATGTGATTGATCATTCCAAAACGGTAACGCAAACGCTGCCCTATCGCACCGCGCTTCTGGACTTCGCAGCGGCATTCTTGACCACAGTGCGCCGCTGCCATCCTGAGCCGGGAAAAGTCAGGCGCCTTTTGGATTACGGATGCGGATACGGCGCATTGCTGCGGATGCTTGACGGTCGGGAAGTTCGAGCGATCGGATACGAGCCCAGCGCCGCGCGCCGAACATCGGCTTCGTCTGGCGGGGCCATGATTTCCAACAGTGTCGATGAGATCGCCAATGCCGGCCCCTTCGACCTCTTCATTTGTACTGAGGTGCTGGAGCACCTTGCCGATCCCCGCGCGGCGCTGCGGTTCATGAGAAACAACGCCGCGCCGGGTGCGTTGCTCGGCATCACCGTGCCCGATTGTGAGCGCTCATATGTCAATTCTAGCTTCGAGGACCTTGCCAAAAAAGGATGGTTGTCTTCGGTCTTTAACCCATGGGAGCATCTTAATTATTTTTCGTCGAAAAGCCTGCGTCGATTGCTGGCTGAGGAGGGTTTTTCGGTCATCAATGATTACGGTCGCAGCAAGGCTGCCAGGGACGCGTGCTTACAATTCGGAGTTTCACGAGCCAATATTCTCGTCAATAGCCTCCGCATTTTTAAGCGCGCCGCAAGCTCGGGCCCGACGACCGAATTGTTCTGCGAGATTTCATGAAATCCGGCTGCTCCTCACGCGATGATGCTTCCGCGCGGTGATTGAGAGTATGGCAGGTCCTCTCATTGCGATTGTCACGCCGACCAAGAATCGCCGCATGCTTTTGGCCGAGACTATTGACTCGGTACAGCGGCAGACTTTGGAGGCTTGGGAGCACATCATCGT
>JBAQHW010000395.1:0-14373 GCA_049288525.1 Xanthobacteraceae bacterium | reverse complement strand
CTTCAAGCAGATTGTCGGTCAGGCAGAACAGCCGAAACCCGGCGTTGCGAAGCTTGCGCAGGGCCGCCGGAACTTCCGGGTAAGGTGGCATGGTGGAGAACTTGTCTGTCAGCTCTCTCTTGTCATTGTCGTTGATCTTGATGCCGCGCGTGCTCGCCATCATTTTCATCACCGCCGCGCCGATATCGGTGAACGGCACGTAGACGCCGGCTACCGTCAGCGCCGCGGAATACAGGATCAGGGTGGCAAACCACAGGCGCATCGCCGTCTTGTCACCGAAGATGCGCTGAAAGGTCGGTTCCATCGTTCCCAGATCGAGCAGAGTTTCGTTTACGTCGAAGACGATCAACGGAAGATCGGCCATGTTGGTCTCCTTTTCCCCGCTGCCCTCGGTCCGGATTTCGTCAGCCGGTCAGTGATCGGTCTTGAGGCGGTTGCGGTGCGCGGCCTGTTTGGCGCGATTGCCGCAGATCGCCATGCTGCACCATCGTCTCGCCCGCCTCCCGGTGTGATCGGCGAACACGAGCGTGCAGCTATGGCCTTCGCAGGCTTTGACCCTGGCGAAGTCCTCCTCACACACGAACTTCGCCAACGCCACGCCGATCGGCAGCAACAAAGACTCGGGAGATCGCCAGCGCCGCACGGCTTGCAATTCGAAGCGCTCTCCGTCGTGCTCGCGATGAGGCGATATCTGGCTGAATCTCTCGTCACGTTGCAGCAGCTTATTCAGAGGCGCCAATTCCACAAGCGCCTTGGGTGGAAGCCGCCGGCCCATATGCTTGCCGACAAAGCCTCTGAACCACTCGCGCAACGCACGAGCTTGATCGGCAACCTTGTCCAGCTCGCCTGGCATCGCTCGCGCTTTCAACTCATCTCGTACATCCGCCGGCACCAGCTTCGCTTGCGTCAGCCACTTCAAGAGGCCATCGCCGTTCTCGAGCCAGTCAACCGGGGTGTCGACCGGCGTCGCGATCGAGTTCAGGAAATCCAGGCCGAGCGAGTCGGCGATGAAAATTGCAGGCGGTCGATGCTGCACGATTGGACCCCGCGAAGGTTCCAATCGCATAACCCGTCAGATTGGCGTTGACAAGTTATGGAGAGCCTATAGTAACCTGTTAATACTCACTCAACAGGTTAGTCAGGAGCCGGAGGATGGCGACGACGGATGCGACTGTGGTGCTTGCCCATGGCGCCTGGGCTGACGGATCAAGCTGGGCTCGGGTCATTACGGCGCTCAAGGCCGGGCCGGTAAAAGTTTTGGCGGCGGCGCTTCCGCTCACGTCCCTTGCCGACGACGTGGCCGCGCTTAACCGCAGCTTGGATCGGACCGAAGGACCGATCGTCCTGGCAGGACACGCTTACGCGGGCGCGGTGATCGCGCTGGCGCGGCCCGAACGGGTGAAGGCTCTGGTCTACGTAACCGCGCTTGCTCCCGAGGAAGGCGAGAAGGTCGCAGATGTGTTCTATCGCGCACCATCCCATCCCCAAGCCCCGAAACTGGCGCCAGACGGCAATGGTTTGATCTGGCTGCCCGAAGCGGCCTTTGCGACCGCGTTCGCGCAGCATGCGTCCGCTGAGGATCAAGCCGTACTCTCCGCCGTACAGCGGCCGATCTCGCTGAACTGCATCACCGTTCCGGTCGGGCGCCCGTTATGGAAGGACGTTCCGAGTTGGTTTCTTGTTGCCGAAGACGATCGAATGATCGTCCCTGAGACGCAGCGCTACATGGCGGAACGCATGAAGGCGAAGATCACGGCGCACGCCGTCGATCATACGCCCAGCGTCAGCGCGCCGGCGGTCGTCGTGGACATGATCCGCGATGCCATCGGCGCCGTGACGGCGAATCGAAGCAAGTCTCGCCGGTCGCAAGCCGGCTGATTATCGCAACTCACAGAATAACCGCTTTGATCTCATGGATGCGGTCACCAAGCAGGAGGTTTTCATGGCGTCTGTCCACTATCGCACCGCCGATGCCGACGGTTTTAAAGTCTTCTATCGCGAAGCGGGGCCGGCCGACGCGCCGAAGCTCTTGCTGCTGCACGGCTTCCCGAGCGCAGGCCACATGTTTCGTGACTTGATTCCGCTGCTTGCCGACAGATTTCATATCGTCGTTCCGGATCTTCCGGGATTCGGCCAGTCCGACATGCCGCCGCGCGAAAAATTCAGATACACATTCGATAATCTGGCTAACGTGATCGACCGCTTCACCGAAGTCATCGGTTTCGACCGGTTTGCGGCTTACGTCTTTGATTATGGCGCGCCGACGGGCTTCCGCGTTGCTGCTCGACATCCTGAGCGGATCACCGCCATCATTTCACAGAACGGCAATGCCTATGAGGAGGGTCTCAGTGATGGCTGGACTCCGATCCGGGCCTACTGGGAGAATCCGTCGCCGGCGAACCGGGACGCGCTCCGGGCTTTCCTGGCGCCGCAGACAACCCACTGGCAGTACACGCACGGCGCACCCGATCCATCGATGGTGTCGCCGGACGGCCAGAACCTCGACAACTTCTATTTGGCCCGGCCCGGTGCCGACGAAATCCAGCTCGATCTTTTCGGCGATTACAGGAGCAATGTGACTCTGTATCCGTCATTCCAGGAATATTTCCGCACGCATCAGCCGCCGCTCTTGGCCGTGTGGGGCAAGAACGACCCGTTTTTCCTTCCGCCGGGTGCCGAAGCGTTCAAGCGGGATATTCCCCGTGCGATCGTGCGCTTCCTGGACACCGGCCATTTCGCGCTGGAGACGCATGCCCGCGAGGTTGCCGACAGCATCCGTGACTTCCTCCGGTGATCGTCGCCGCTGCATGTTCGCCGCCGGGGACCAGCCCAATCTAGGCTTTGCCGTAGACCGGCACCACCGCGCCGCGGGTGACGCGGTTGTCGGGTGAGGCGAGAAACAGGATCGTGGCCGCGACCTCTTCGAGTTTGGGCCAGAGCGCGTAATCGGCTTTCGGCATGGCCTGCCGGTTGGCCGGCGTATCGAGAATAGAGGGCGCGACCGCGTTGACCAGAATGCCGTCTTTGGCGACTTCCTCGGAGAGCGCCACAGTGAGCGCCGCCACGGCCGCCTTGCTCGCCGCATAGGCCGCCATATTGGCGCCGCTGCGCCATTCCAAAGCAGGTCGTGCGGCGATGTTGACGATCCGGCCGCCGGCGCCCGGCGCGCTGGCCGTCATCGCTTGCACGGCCGCGCGGCAGCACAAAATGCAGCTCAGGAAATTCATGTCGATCTGCTGGCGGATCGTCGCGACATCGGCCTCGCGCAGGGCCGCAAAGGCAAAGCCGCCGGCGATATGGATCGACGCCCACAGCGACGGGAGGTCGGCAAAGACGCGGGCAACGACGGCCGGCTCGGCGAGATTGCCGGGGACGATCGCTTCGACTTGCTTGTGCTCGGCAAAGCGGAAGCGTTTCGCCTCCGCTTCGTCGAGGCAGGGCACACGGCAAGTGGCGCCGGCATCGAGCAGCGCCGAGACCACCGCGGTGCCGAGCGCGCCCGCGCCGCCGGTGACGACGATATGACGGCCGTGAAAATCCATGGCTTATCATCGCCAATCCGCCTTGCGAGGCAAGGCCAAGACAAAGGACAAAGACAAAGATTTGATATCCTGTGCGGAAAGGAGAATCAGTGGCCGACTTCGATCTCGCCATCATCGGCGGCGGTATCAACGGCGCCGGCATCGCGCGCGACGCCGCTGGCCGCGGGTTTCGGGTCGTCCTGATCGAGCAGAGCGATCTCGCCTCGGGCACCTCTTCGGCGTCGTCGAAACTCATTCACGGCGGCTTGCGTTATCTCGAGCAGCGACAGTTCGGTCTGGTCCGTGCCGCGTTGCGCGAGCGGGAAATCCTGCTGCACGCCGCGCCGCATCTGATCCGGCCGTTGCGCTTCGTACTGCCCATCAATGCGGCGCGGCGTTCGGCGACGGCGTTACGCATCGGACTTCTGATCTACGACTGGATGGGCCGGCGCAAAATTCTGCCGGGCACGCGCGAGCTCGATCTGGTGACCGACCAGGCCGGCCTGCCGTTGAAGACCCGGTTCCATCATGCCTTCGAATATTCCGATTGTTTCGCCGACGACGCGCGCCTGGTGGTGCTCAATGCCGTCGATGCCGCCGAGCATGGCGCCGTGATCCGCACCCGCACCCGCTGCGTGCGCGCCGATCGCAGCGACGTCTGGCGACTGGTGCTCAATGCCCGCGGCGTACGCGACGTGGTCACGGCGCGCATCCTGGTCAACGCCGTCGGCGCCTGGAGCGAGTTGTTCGCCGAGTCGGCCCTGCGGGCTCCGCCGAAGCACCGCCTGCGTCTCGACAAAGGTAGCCACATCGTGGTGCGGCGCCTGTACGATCACGACCGCGCCTATACCCTCCAAGCGCCCGACAACCGCGTCGTTTTCGCCATTCCCTTTCAGCGCGACTTCACCCTGATCGGCACGACGGATCGCAGTTTTGTCGGCGACCCGGCAATCGTGGCGGCGAGCGGCGAAGAGATCGACTACCTCTGCAACGTGGTGAACGAATATTTCCGCAGCGAGATCGGCGCCGCGGACGTGGTCTGGACCTATGCCGGCGTTCGTTCGCTCTATGACGACGGCTCGCGTAAGCCGCAGGACATCGGTCGGGATTACGCGCTCATTGTCGACGAGCGCCGCGGCGAGGCGCCGCTGCTCACCGTCTACGGCGGCAAGATCACGACCTACCGGCGGCTGGCCGAGGATGTCCTGGCGCGCCTGGCGCATTTCTTTCCGCGCTCGCGGCCGTGGACCGCACAAGGCCCGTTGCCCGGCGGCGACTTCCTCTATGACGGCGTCGATACGCTTATCGAGCGCACGCAGCGGACCTGGCGGTTCCTGACCGGCGATCATGCGCGCCGCCTGGTCCAAGCCTATGGAACACGCGTCGACCGCGTTCTCGGACAGGCCACCAAGCTCGACGATCTCGGCATGCGCTTCGGCGGCGGTCTCACCGCCGCCGAAGTACGCTACCTGATGACCAAGGAATGGGCGCAGACCGCCGACGACGTGCTATGGCGGCGATCCAAGCTCGGCCTGCACTTCGTCCCGGCGCAAACCAAGCTACTGGAAGACTTCATGGGGTCACCGCCGCCAGCGGCCGGCGCAATCAATTAAAATTTTAGCGGGTTCCCGAACCGCCGGTTCATCGGTTTGTGCTTGGATAGGCGCGGGAAATTCCTTCTTTACGGGGGCCTCATGGAATCCCGAGCCACCCAGATTGCACGGCAGGTCGAAAAGCTCAAAGTGCTCGTGGTCGACGACGAGCCGAGCATGCGCAAGGTCGTGCGCGCGCTGTTGCAGGCCCTCGGCGTCAAAGATATCCATGAGGCGGCCGAGGGCAACGACGGCCTCAACAAGATCTGCATGCGGACGCCCGATCTCGTCATCCTCGATTGGGAAATGCCGGTGCCGAACGGGCCCGACTTCATGCGCGTGGTGCGTTCACCGGAAACATTTCCCCTTCCTGACGTGCCCGTCATCATGCTGACCGGCTATAGCGAGCGTTCGCGCGTGGCGGAAGCAATGCAGCTCGGCGTCAATGAATTTCTGCTCAAGCCGGTGTCATCGACCGACCTGTTGGCGCGCATCGTATCGATCCTGGTCAATCCGCGGCCGATGATAAGACGCGGCGATTACTATGGTCCCGCGCCGCGGCCGCGGAGCAACAGGTCGGGTTTTGTCCCGGATTCGAACGAATTCTGCTTGTTCTGACCGATTTGTTTGCCGGTCTGTTTGCTGCTCAATAGGCGAAGTCTGGGCGTTAACCGGCCGCTGACCACGGCGGTCGGCAGAGACGCCGGCACGGGCTCGTCGCAATCCGGCGAGATCGCGACAATTTGCGGGTTTTCGCTTTACGGTCCCGCAACGGGGCGCATGCTTTGATGGCGTCATGCGCGGGGAAAGGCAAGAACGAGAAATCGGCGACCGTTTCAACGGCCGCTACGGCATGTCCGAAAAGCCAACCAAAAAGCAGATCGAGAACATCATCCAGTCGCTGTGCGTCCTGGTGGTGGACGACAATCAATACATGCGCAAAATGATCCGCAATCTGCTGGTCAATTGCGGCATCAAGGACATTTGCGAGGCGGCCGACGGCGTCGCCGCGCTCGACTCGATCCGCACCATGGCGCCGGACATCGTCATTCTCGATTGGGAAATGCCGATGCTCAGCGGTCCCGAGCTGGTGCGCATCGTGCGCTCGCCGGGCGTGTTCCCGATGCCCGACATTCCGATCATCATCCTGACCGGCCACTGCGAACGCTGGCGGGTCGTCGAAGCGGTTCGGCTCGGCGTCAACGAATTTCTGACCAAGCCGGTATCGGCCAAGGCGCTCTATGATCGCCTTATCTCGATCACGACGCAGCCGCGCCCGGTGGTGCAATTGGGCGATTATTACGGTCCGGAGCCGCGCAAGCTGGTGGCCGACGCGGTCGACGAGGCCGCGCTGATCCCCACTGCCAGCGTGGCCGTTCTCGAATAGCCGTTAGTCTCTTTTCACCGAACGCAAAAATGCTTTAGCGTGCGCGCGGGAGGCGCCCTTGGAGCGCGCCGCCGCACGCGGAGCGTTGATGCCGAACGTCGGATCGAAAACCGGTTTTGCCAAGCGCGATTTCGCCCCTTGGACCGACGCCGTGGGCCAGCCGCTGTTGCGGATCGAAGGGCTAAGCAAGCAGTTCGGCGCTTACGCCGCGGTTGACCGGCTGTCGCTCGACATCTATCAGGGCGAGTTTTTTGCGCTGCTCGGGCCGTCGGGCTGCGGCAAGACAACGCTGCTGCGTCTGATCGCCGGCCTCGAACGGCCGAACGCCGGCCGCATTGTTTTGGACGGCGCCGATGTTTCGGCGGTGCCGCCGCACCGCCGTCCGGTCAACATGATGTTTCAAAGCTACGCGCTGTTCCCGCATCTCAGCGTGGCCGGAAACGTCGCCTTCGGCCTCAAGCAGGAGGGCCTGCCCGCGGCGGAGATCGCCGAGCGCGTCGCCGCAATGCTCAAACTGGTCAAGCTCGAGGACTTCGGCCGGCGCAGGACGCATGAATTGTCGGGCGGCCAGCGCCAGCGGGTGGCGCTCGCCCGTTCGCTGGTCAAGCGTCCCCGCATCCTGCTGCTCGACGAGCCGATGGCGGCGCTCGATAAGAAGCTGCGCGGCGATACGCAATTCGAACTAATGGACCTGCAACGCCGTCTCGGCCTGACCTTCATCATCGTCACCCATGACCAGAGCGAAGCGATGACGGTGGCCGATCGCATCGCGGTCATGGATCGTGGCCGCTTGATGCAGGTCGCGCCGCCAGCGGAAATCTACGAGCAGCCGAACTCGCGCTGGGTTGCCGACTTCATCGGCAGCGTCAATATGTTCGAGGGCCGCGTCGGAGCGGACGGCACCAGCATCGATGGCACTGCGCTCGGCCGTTTGCGCGTGGCGGCGAAGATCGACGCCGCGCCGGGGACGACGGTCTGGATCGGCGTGCGGCCGGAGAAGCTCATCGTTTCGCAGGAGCGACAATCGGCCTTGGAGAATGCCGTCGCCGCGACGCTCGTCGATGTCGCTTATCTCGGCGATCTGTCGATCCTGCGGCTACGGACGGCTGACGGGGTTCCGCTGCAAGCGACAATTGCCAATGCAGCACGCGCCGGACAACGGGCCTTCGGCTGGAACGACACGGTGTGGCTCGCGTTTCCGCCGGAAGCGGCAATCGTGCTGCGGCAATGACGAGCCGCGGGCCGGGCATGAGCAAAAAACCGCGCCGGTCTGTGCTGGCCAACCTCGTCGTGCAGGCTCCCTATGCCTGGCTGATCGCTTTTTTTCTCGTGCCCTTCCTGATCGTGGTGAAGATCAGCCTGTCGCAGACGGCGATCGCGCAGCCGCCCTATACGCCGGTCTTCGATCTTGCAGCCGGCTGGCACGGCATCGAAAGCTTCTTCGCCGCCCTGTCGCTCGACAATTACGCCTTCCTCGGCTCCGATCCGCTCTACATCTTGTCCTATCTGAAAAGTCTAGAAATTGCCGCGCTGTCCACGCTGCTGTTGCTCTTGATCGGCTATCCCATTGCCTACGCCATGACGCGGCCGCCGCGGTGGCTGCAGCCGATTTTGGTTCTGCTGGTTATCCTGCCGTTCTGGACGTCGTTTCTCATTCGCATTTACGCCTGGATGAATATTCTGCAGCACGACGGACCGCTCAATCGGCTGTTGCTGGCGCTGCACCTGGTCCGCGTGCCGCCGGTTTGGCTGTCGACCAATACCGCCGTCTACATCGGTATCGTCTATTCCTACCTGCCGTTCATGGTGTTGCCGCTCTACGCGACCCTGGAAAAACTCGACGAGCAGCTTTTGGAAGCCGCCGCCGATCTCGGCTGTCCGCGCTGGAAGCGGTTCTGGCTGATAACCTTGCCGCTGTCGGCGCCCGGAGTGATCGCCGGCACGCTGCTCTGCTTCATTCCGGCCGTCGGCGAATTCGTCATTCCGGACCTGCTCGGCGGCTCGCACACGGCGATGATCGGGCAGGCCATCTGGACGGAATTCTTTGCCAACAAGGACTGGCCGACCGCGTCCGCGGTCGCCGTCGTCCTGGTCTGCCTGCTGGTCACGCCGATCGTGATCTTCCAGCACCAGACCATGCGGCGCGCCGAGCGGGACTAGGGATGCGCAAATTCTCCGCGTTCAATCTCATTTCGCTGTGCATCGGCATTGGCTTTCTCTATCTGCCGATCGTCATCCTCGTCGTCTATTCGTTCAACGCCTCGCGCCTGGTCGTGGTCTGGGGCGGCTGGTCGATGCAGTGGTACCGTCAGCTTGCCGGCGACGCGCCGCTGTTGGCTGCGGCCTTCATCAGCATTCGGGTTGCGCTCACGTCGGCGACGGCGGCAACGGTGCTGGGGACTCTTGCCGCCGTGGCGCTGGTGCGGTTCGGCCGCTTTCGCGGCCGGCTGTTGTTCGCGGCCATGATCTATGCGCCGCTGGTGATGCCCGAGGTGATCACCGGACTGTCCATGCTGCTGCTGTTCGTCGCGATTTCAGCCGACCGCGGTTTCTGGACGGTGGTTATCGCCCACACCACCATGGCCATGTGTTTCGTCGCGGTCATCGTGCAGTCGCGGCTGGTCGATTTCGACATGAGCCTCGAGGAAGCCGCCATGGATCTCGGGGCTTCGCCGGCGCGCACATTCATGACGGTGACGCTGCCGCTGATCCTGCCCGCCATTGTCGCCGCCTGGATGCTCGCCATTGCGCTCTCGCTCGACGATTTGGTTATCGCCAGCTTTACCACCGGGCCGGGGGCGACCACGCTGCCGATCCGCATCTATTCGGAAGTACGGCTTGGCGTCAGCCCGGAGATGAACGCCGTCTGCAGCATCATGGTCGGCGTCGTCGGGCTCGCCGTCATTGCCGCCTCGCTGTTGACCAAGCTTGGCAGCGCAAGAGGTGCCCCGGCGCGGAACTAAAACAGCCCCTGCCGGTCAATCTCTGCTCTCGCCGGGCGGCCGGAAAATGTAGAACAAAAACCAGACCGGCACGATGACCAGCGATCCGAGCAACAAATTGGGCAGCGCCCAGGCAAGGCCGGCACGCGCCAAGTCCTCGAGCCGTTCGGGCGAGAGGCCGGTCAGCTTGACCAACTGCTCGGGCCCGATGCCGAAATGCGTCAGGATCGTCCCGACGATCATCGACGCGATCAGCACCTTGACCACCGTGCGTGTGAGGCCGAGCATCGGCTTCGTTTTCTGTCTCAGGTAGCGGCCAATGCCGCACTGATTCGGGCACCGCAAATCATAGAGTAAAAAGTCGGAAACTGCGCGCTTTGGCGCGACTTTTGCGGGCGTTACTGGGAGGATTGGGCGGCGGCCGGGGCCATGGCCGGCGTTGCGGCAGGCGCCGAAGCGGCCGGCGGCGACGGATTGGCCAGCAATTGATCGATCACGGAGCGCACGGCGTCGCTGGCATTATAGCTCTTGGCGGCGTTCAACAGCGGTGCCGCCGCACCGGAATGGCGGATCAAGCTCTGCGGGTCCGGCAGCATCATCGGATCGTCCCACGGACCCTGAACCACGAAGGGCAAGTCGAATTCGTCCGAAGTTGCATTCGACACCAGCCTCGCCACGCCCTTGAGATCGAGATCGCGCGTCGGCACCGAAGCCTGGCCGCCGACCGCGAGCTTCACCGAGGGGCTGTCGACGTGCATGTCGGCGACGGAGACCAGGCCATTGTCGACCTTGAGGCTGACGACGAGTTGATCGAACGGTGTGCGCCCCTGCCGGAAATCGCCATTGCCGGAAAGTGGCCGGCGCTCGAGCCGGCGCAGCAACTGCTCGACGTCGATGCCGGTCAGCGCCCCGGATTGGGCCTTGAGCGTCGCCGTGCCGTTGAGCGCGTGCGTCATTGCCAGGACTGACTCGCCGGAGCCGGAAAGATTGAAGGCCAGATTGCCGCGGCCTTGCACCCTGTGCATGCCGAAAATCTGGCTGAGGCAGGTTTCCAGATCGACATCAAGGAATTGCATATTCGAAGAAACGGCAACGCCATTGTCGGCGCTGCCGAGGTCGAGCGAGCCTTTGGCGCTGCCACCGAAGGCTTGCGCTTCGCCGACCGTGATATCGAGTTTGCCGTCCCGCATGGTCGCGCCGATCGCGGTACGCCCCAATCGCGCGTTGGCGATTTTGACGCTGGCGGCCGACAGCCGCAGATCCAGATTGAAATCGTTGAACCCGTTGAGCGCGATCGGCAGCCGATTCCAGCGGTTTTCGTCGCGGGCCAGAAGTCGCACGCCGGAAACATAAGGCGTCAAATCGAGCGCGTCCGCGGCCAACGTGCCCTGGACCTGGCTGTGACCGTCGATGGCAAGCGTCAGCGCGCCTTCGGCGGTATTGCCGTCGAGTTCGACGTTGACATTCGACAGCGACGCCATCCCGCCGCCAATATCGCTCTGCGCGCGCAACGCAAATCGCCCGAAGCCGCCGAACGGGACTTCGCTCTTGCCCGCCCAATGCAGGGCGTCGCGCAGCGAGGGCGCTTCGACGTCGACTGTGCCGTCGAGTTTCAGTGTCGGCTGATCGGTCGCCCCGCCATCGAAGGCAAGCTGGAGCGGAGCGCTCGACAGCCGCAATTTGACGCCGGAACGATTGCCGGTGAGAGCGGCCAGGAAGTCGCTCAAAGTAAGGCTGGCCTCGACCGGTTCGTCGTTCCAGGTGAAATGCCCGTTGGCGCCGAAGCTGCGCGAAATCGCCGGCCAGGCGACCTGGAAATTGACGTTTTCGAGCCGCTCGGTGGCGTTCTTGCCGGCGTCGTGCACGACGACGGTGCCGTTTTGAATGTCGATTTCGGAGAAGGATGCCGTACGACCCGGATTGGGCGCGAGCGCATGCGCCAGCGCGACGATCAGGCCGGACCAGTTGGATTGGCCGTCGGAGGAGAAATCGACGTTGATTACCGGCCGCACCAGCGTCACGTCGGCGATTTCGATGCGCCCGGCGAGCAGCGGGAAATAGCGCAGCCGCGCCGTCAATTCATCGGCGGCGACAGCCGGCTCGCCGGTCCGATCGTTACCCAAGAGCACATTGCGAAAACGCACGGTGCCGGACGGAAACAGCGACAGCGAGACATCGTCGCCAAGCAGCGGGTCGAGCCCGGTCACCGCGTGGATCTCGGCCTTGACGGCATTGCGCACCGACGCCGCCGGAATCAGAAACGACAGCGCAATCAGCGTGCCGAACCCGGCTGCCAGGAGAGCGGCCACGGCGATTGCAAGGCGTTTCAAGCCGATAGCCGCGGTCACGGGACGTGTTCCGGTTTGTTGTGAGGCCGGTGGACTATACCGGGCGATATGAGCGCTGCAAACATGGCGGCTATCTGTGTCGCTTTCGTGGCCGCATGCCCCCGGTTACGGTCCAAATAATTGCTGCAACTAGGCAATTTCGCACACGGCCATCGCGCTCGTGCCGGCGCCGGCTTGTCAATCTGCGCCGGCCGATCGCCACCGCGTCGGCGATCCCGACTGCGATACCTCGGCAATCATTTTGGCAATAATGGCCTGGCCGAACGAGTTGAAGTTTTTCGCCACCATCACGAACGCGTCCGGTCCGCCGCCGACATTGTTGCGGTAGTAATTGTCCAGGCCGCCCGGTGGATTGGTGTGCTCCGGATTCCACGGCATCGGGTTATCGCTGAGGATGACGAGATACTTTGATCGCGGTCATGATCGCGGCCCTGCTCGAGCGTCGCAGCCAACGACGGCGAAAACTCGGCGCGTTCACGCCCAAAAGGGCGGCGCGCTGGTCGGTCAGCCGCCCGCCAGGCGGTTTGGCGGGAAGGCGATCTCGATCAGGGTCCCGGCATTCGGGGCGCTTTTGATCGCGAAGTTGGCGCGGTTGGCCTCCGCCAGGGCTTTGGTCAGTGGCAGGCCGAGACCGCTGCCACCCGAGCCCCAGCTTCCCGAGGTCGCGGTCTGGCGAAACGGCTCGAGCGCGACTTCGATGTCTTTTTCGCTCATTCCGGCGCCGGTGTCGCGTACGCGCAGCACCACTTCGCCGTTGTCGGTCAACAGCGTCGATACGATCACCTGACCGCCCGGCCCGGTGAATCTGATCGAATTGGCGATCAGATTTAGGACGATCTGGCGCAGCGATCGTTCGTCGGCAACGATCGGCGGAATGCCGGGCGTCAGCGAGGTGCGGATGATGATGCGGGCGCGGTTCGCCTGCGGCTGCATGATGCCGACGCATTGCTGCGTCAAATCGTTGATGGCGACGCTGGCGAAGTTAAGCTCGATCTGGCCGGTTTCGACCCGCGAAAGGTCGAACAGGTCGTTGAGCATCGAGACGAGATGCGTCCCGGCGGCGTGAATGTCCTTGATGTATTCGCGGTAACGCTCGTTGCCGATCGGACCGAGCCGCTCGGCCGTGATGACTTCGGCGAAGCCGATCATGGCATTGAGCGGGGTGCGGATTTCGTGGCTCACTCGGGCGAGGAATTCCGCCTTGGCCGAGGCGGCGCGCAGCGTTTCGCGCTTGGCGTTGTGCAGCTCTTCCTCGCTGTGCTTGCGGCTGGACACGTCGCGGAACACTGCACAGACGCGATCGGTGTCGATGCGCCCGAACGCCATCGCCAGAGCAAGCGGCTGCTCGCCGGCGCCGCGTCCCGCGACGTCGATCGCGCCGCCGTCCTCGGCGCCGCCGCGCAGGACACGGTCGAAATAGGCGCGCGCGGCATGTTCGCTCTCCGGCGTCAGCAGGTCGCCGAACGAGCATCCGGTAAGCTCGCCGGCGGCTTTGCCGAACAAGCCGGTGGCGCGCGCATTGGCGGAGACGATACGGCCTTCGGCATCGAACGTCAGAACGCCGTCGGTGGCGACATCGAGAGCCGATCTGAGTTCGCGGTTTTCCCGCTGAGCGTTGCCGAGCGTGCGCTCGGCCTCTTGTTGAGCAGCCGCGGCCTGTCCATTGGTCAGAATTAGCGCCAGCGCCGATGAGCCGCTCCATGGCACGGTGAACATGCGGCCTTGAACCGGCACGGTTTCGCCGCGCTGTGTCGCAATCGACAAGGAGGCGAGCGGCGGCGCGGCGGCGTCGGTTGTGGCAAGGACGCCCGCGCCGGGGTCGGCAAACAGCGTGCTCAAGCCGCCGGCCGCCTCGATTGCCGCAAGGCTGGCGTAGCCGCTCCATTCGAGGAAGTGACGGTTGGCATAGAGGATCTTGTCGTGACGGTAGACCAACACGCCGACCGGGATGCGATCGAGCAGCACCTGCTCGATGATCGGCTCCGGGGCGGGGACCGCTGCGGCTTCCAGGGCTTCGGCAGGTGCGGCCTCCACTCCGGTCTCGGCGGCCGGCGCCTCCGGACCGCGCAGCCGCGATGTCAGCTCTTGCGCCAATTCCCGGAATGCCCGGCGTTCGACCGGGCTTAGCGTCGGCGGCACCTTGGTTTCGGCCGGCGGCGGGGGGCGGAAGGGCACCACATTGGCCGGCACCACATTCGCCGGTCCGACATCGGCCGGCACCCGTGCGGCCGCTGGGGCGGGCCGCTCCGGCAGCGTGGGTGCAGCAGGCGGCGTCGGCTCCTCCTTCAGGGCAGCGGGGGACGATACGGCGCCGGTCTGCAATGGCTGTGACCCGCCGTCCGCCGGCGGCATGAATCCCATTGGATGTTCGCGGCGTGCCCGGGCCAGTTGATTGAGGCGATCGACGTCACGGCATACGCCGAACCCGCGATAGCCGCGAAAATTGCGGTCGCGATCGAACACGGGAAGGCCCGACATTTCGATCGGCAGCCGCTCGGCGGAATCGTCCACCGGCCATGACACGGTGATGCCGCTCCAGGTTTCGCGGCTCGCCACCGCCCGCGCCACCTGATCGTTGGGATC
>JBAQHW010000394.1:0-14622 GCA_049288525.1 Xanthobacteraceae bacterium | reverse complement strand
ACGGCTCCGGCTGCTTCCGCGGCTCAGGCGGCGACGGCATGATCGCCAAGGCGCTGCATTACAAGGAGCGCGGCTACAAGGCGATCAAGATGCAGGTGGCGCACACCGCAAGCCTCGCCACCGATCTTGACAATGTAAAGCGCATGCGCGAGGCGCTGGGTCCGGACATCGACATCATGATCGATGTGAACATGGGCTGGACCGCCGACGTCGCCATCCAGATGGGCCGGAAATTTCAGGACTACGACGTCTATTGGCTGGAGGAGCCGGTCGTGCCGGACGACTTCGCCGGCTATCTGCGGATCGCCGAAGCGCTCGATCTGCGCATCGTCGGCGGCGAGACACATTTTACCCGCTTCGACCTCAAGCCGTTTTTCGAAAATCCGCGGCTGCCGATCCTGCAGCCCGATCCGATGCGCGGCGGACTGACCGAATTGCGCAAGATCGCGACCGTCGCCGATACCTGGGACATGATGCTGGCGCCGCATCTGTTTCCGGAACTGAACGTGCAATTACTGGCCTCAATCTCCAACGGACTGTGGATCGAGGACATGGGGCTTGGCGACGATCTATGGGTCGATCCGGTGCCGGTCGTGAACGGCATGATCGCGGTGCCTGAGCGGCCGGGCCACGGGCTTGCCTTTCGGCCGGAGATTTTGCGCGATTGCGCGATTAAGACGTGACGGGTTGGTAGCGGGGGCCAGATTCGAACTGGCGACCTCCGGATTATGATTCCGCTGCTCTAACCAACTGAGCTACCCCGCCAACCGCGACAGTCACTTAGAGCATGATCCGGAAAAGTGGATGCCGGTTTTCCGAAAAGATCATGCTCCAATCGAGAATCTTAGACCCTGGTCCGATTCGACTTCATCGGATCATGGTCTAGGAAGCGGGCCACAGCCGCCCCCTGGCGAGCGGGAACTTCCAGTACCCGGCCGCACGCGCACATTTATGTCAGGAAGGCCGGCTTTCCAAGCAAGATTTTGCCGCCCTTGGCCGATCTTCTGCGTGATCGGAGGGCGTCTTTATGCTATTGATAGAAGAAGGCAATAGGCTTCTCGGCCATTAACTGTTTGCGGGGATGGCGGGTGCAGTTCTACCAGGTGTCGGGACTTTCGGTCGAAAGCGAGATCGAATTGCCGGGGCTGATCGCCGCGACCGCCGGCATGCCGCCGGAGGTAACGATCCGGCGCGGGCCGGTTCCGGACACCCTTGACGGCGCCACCGCTTCGGGACCGACCTGGCAGATCGCCGGCAAGCGATTCCTGATGCGCATCCCCGACATCGCCCGGTTCCTGCTCAAGAACGGCAACGAGATCGTCTTTGCCGCCGAAAGCGACGCCAAAGCCGCCGATATCCCGGTTTTCCTGCTCGGCACCGTGTTCGGCATTCTGCTGCACCAGCGCGAACAGATCGTGCTGCACGCCAGCGCGGTCCGCGTGAACGGCCGTGCGGTGCTGTTCTGCGGCGCCTCGGGCGCCGGTAAATCGACGATTGCCGCCGCGCTGGCGCAGCGTGGCTATCCGCTGGTCACTGACGATGTCTGCACGCTGACGATCGAAGGACACGGCGCGCCGCTGGTGCACCCCGATGGACGGCAATTGAAGCTCTGGGCCCAAGCGATCGACCGCCTCGATCTCGCGCAACAGCGCGGCGAGCGCGTGCGTGCGAGCCTTGAGAAGTTCTATGTCGAGCCGCGCGAAGCGTTTACCGAACCATTGCCGCTCGGCGCGGTCTATGCGCTGCGCGAGGCGCGCCCGCCGTTCAATCCGGGGATCGAACAGCCCAATGTGGTCGACGCGGCGCTATTGCTACGCCGCAACGCCTACCGGCCGCTGTTGGTGCGGCGGATGAATCAGAAAGCGAGTTATTTCCACGCCGCGACCGCGATCGCCAATATCGCGGGCATCTTCTATCTGACGCGACCGCTCGATTTCGCCAAAATGCCTGACGTGATTGCCTCGCTCGAGACGCATTGGCTCGCGCTGCGCCTCATGGAGAAGGCAGCGTGACCCCCACGATCTGGCTCGCCTCCTATCCGAAATCCGGCAATACCTGGTTTCGAATGCTGTTATCAAACCTGTACTCCAAGGACGGCAAGCCTATCGACATCAATGATCTCCCGATACGCGGCATTGCCAGCTCCCGCCGGTCATTCGATTATATGTCGCTAATCGAATCTGGCCTGTTGACTCTTGATGAGGCCGATTGCCTGCGTCCGCGCATCTACGAAGAATTGGCAAAAGGAGCCCTCGACGAGGAATACGACGCGCGCGCCGACGGGATTCCGATCCGCTTCGTGAAAGTGCACGACGCTTACACGCTGACGCTGAGGCGCGAACCCTTGCTAGCCGGACGGCATGCCGCCGAAGGCGCCATCGTCATCGTGCGCGACCCGCGCGACGTGGCGAGTTCGCTTGCCAATCACAATGGCAGCAGTATCGATGACGTGATCTCACTCATGAATGATGATCAAAGCGCTTACTGCGTGAAAACAAACAGACAGCATAGCCAGCTTCGACAAAAGCTGCTTGGCTGGAGCGGGCACATTGCAAGCTGGCTCGATCAGACCGACATTCCCGTTCATTTGATCCGCTACGAGGACTTGCAGGCCGACACTATCGGAGCTTTTCGCGATGCGCTCGTTTTTGCCGGGCGTTCGGCGAGCGACGAAGCCATCCGCCGTGCGGTAGATCGTGCCGCTTTTGCCGAGCTGCGGCGGCAGGAAGCGGACAAAGGCTTTGCCGAAAAGCCGCACCGGTCGGGCGAAGGGTTATTCTTTCGCCGTGGCGAGGTGGGCGCCTGGCGGGATGAATTGACGCCGGAGCAGGTCGCGCGGATTGAGGCCGAGCACGCGACAATAATGCAGGGGCTGGGCTATGAATTGGGGGCCGCGGTGCCAATTGCGCGCATAGCATAGGGAATAGTCATGATGATCCGCAAACAAGGCGACTGGCTGGCGGCGAAAGTCGGTGACGAACTGGTGATGATGAGCGCCGAAAAGGGCAATTACATAGGCTTGAGCGAAGTCGGCGCCCGCATTTGGGAGCTGATCGAAACGCCGCAGGGCGTCGATGCGGTTTGCGCTCAATTGCTGGACGAATTCGAGGTCGCGCCCGAGGTCTGTCGTGCAGAGGTCGATAGCTTCCTCGATGAACTGGTGACGCACGGCGCAATTACACTCGATCCGTCGCCGGCTACCTGAACGGAGAAGCACGTGCCTCGCACGATCTGGCTCGCCTCTTATCCGAAATCCGGCAACACCTGGTTCCGGATGCTCCTGGCGAACCTTAAGGCCAAAGACGACGAGCCTGTCGACATCAACAAACTGCCTGACAACGGTCCTCACGCCTGCGCACGGGCGCCGTTTGAGCTTCTCCTGATGCTGGATACCAGCCTGCTCACCCACGACGAGATCGACTGCCTGCGGCCGCGTGTCTACGAAGAACTGGCGCACGAAGTCGCCGATGAAGCCAAGACGCCGGAAGAACCGCCAGAAGTGCGCTTCAGTTTGGTGCACGACGCCTACGAATTGACGCCCAGGGGCGAGCCGTTATTAGCCGGCCGGCGCGGCGCCAGCGGCGCAATCCTGATCGTGCGCGACCCACGCGATGTGGCACCATCGCTCGCCAATCACCTGCGTGTCAGTGTCGACAAGGCTATTACACACTTGAACGACAAAAGGCGTGAGACGCACGTCAGGCCTGGGCGTCTACAATGGCTGTTTCGCCAGCGACCGCGCGACTGGAGCGGTCATGCACAAAGCTGGCTCGACCAGATCGACATTCCGGTGCATCTGGTTCGATACGAGGACATGAAGGCGGACACAATCGGTACATTTTCCCGCGCGCTCGAGTTTGCGGGGCAGCCAGCAAACGACCGCGATATCCGGCGCGCGGTGGATTTCGCCGACTTTGCCCAACTGTCTCGGCAGGAGCGAGAAAACGGGTTCCGACAGGGTCCCCAGCGGGCTGGGGGAAAATTCTTCCGCCGCGGCGAGGCGGGCGCCTGGCACGACGAACTCAATGCCGATCAGGTCGCGCGAATTGAGACTGCGCACGGCCCGATGATGCGGCGGCTGGGTTACGGTCCACCGGGGGCGGCGTCATTGGCGCGGGCAGGATAGAGCTATGGCCGGCAAGCAAACACCTGGGCGAAACAACAGAGGAATGCGGTTGATCCGCCGTCTCATCTTTCGTTTCACGCAGATAAATAATCGCCGACGCCTCTTGCTACTCGAGGCAGTGCCTTGCCTATTGGCGGCGCGGCTTGCTCTGATCTTTGTGCCATTTCCGCAGCTGGCGCGGCGCCTTGGCACCTTCGTGTCTCCGACTGATCCGCGTGCTGCTCGAACCGAAAATAAAGCCGCAAGGGAGCAAGCACAGGTCGCCGAAGAAGTGGGCTGGGCCGTAACGCGCGCGGCGCGTTACGTGCCGTTCAAAGCCGTGTGCCTGCCGCAAGCCATGGCCGCGCGTGGCATGCTAAGGCGTCGGAGTATCGACAGCGTCATGCATTTCGGCGCGACCAAAGGGACGGAAAAGCCGCTCGACGCGCATGCCTGGCTCGATGCCGCTGGCGTCGAAGTGACTGGCTATCCGGTAGGGAATATGTTCGCCGAGATAGCGTGTTTTGTTTGAGGCCTGCGAGGCCAGATGTCCGCTATGCAACAAATGGGCTTCAGCGATCTGATCGCACCGCTTGCTCCGGCCGACCTCTCGGCGCTGTGGCTCAGTCGCGCATTTAGATTGCAGCCGAGTACGGGCGAAAACCGCTTCACGGCATTGCTCGATTGGAACACATTGTGGACCTTGATCGAGGAGGGAATCTTTCCACCCGGAGAATGCCGGATTACCTATGGCCGGCGGCTGGTGCCGCCGCTGTTTTACGCCGATGAGGGCAAAATCAATCCGTCTAGGCTCGCGCGTTTGTTCGATCAGAACGCGAGTTTGATCGCATTGAAAATCGAGCCATATCTACCGGCGCTGGCAGCCGCGTGCCGCGACGCCGCGACATATGGCATTCGGATCGCCTTTGCCGGGGTCATCGTCACGATGAGAGGCGGGGGTGCGTTCGAAACACATTACGATCCGCACGACCTCATCATTTTGCAGGTGGAAGGCAGCAAACGGTGGCGGATCTACGGCCCGCGAGTCCTTGAGCCCGTCCCCGCACCTGCGTCCGCCGACGAAATTCCACCAACGACACCGCCGGTTCTCGATATCTTCTTGCGGCCGGGAGACCTGCTGTTCTTGCCGGCAGGCTTCTGGCATGTCTGCGACAATGGACCGGAACGATCGATTCATCTGGGGCTGTTTCTGAACCCGCCGAAGACCGCGTGACTCTGCAGCGAGTGGAATGAGCGTGGACCCTCACACGACGGATCGTTCCTCCACTACCGCTCCGGAAACATTCCGGCGGCACGGTTACCTCGTCATTCCGCAATTGATCGACGCGACACTGGCGAATTTCTTCTGGTCCTACGTGCACACCAAATTCGCCAGTTTGCTCCTCGGCTCCGGCGGCCCTTTAGTGCCTGGCAGTCTTGGCGACTATAGCGATCCGACGTTCGAGGGCCTGCTCGAGTTTCTCCGGCCACGGGTCGAAGAGTGTTCCGGTCTCGCGCTTTATCCGACTTATTCGCATTTCCGGCTCTACAAACACGGCGACCTATTGAGGTGCCATCGCGATCGATCGGCCTGCGAGATCAGTATCAGCTTGAATATCGGTCAAGCACCTGCAGGGCCTTGGCCGCTTTATGTCGAGGGAAGTGCCGCATCCTATGCCGCGCAACTCGCGCCAGGCGACGCCCTGCTGTATCGCGGCATCGATTTATACCATTGGCGCGAAGCCTATGCGGGACGCCAGTTGATTCAAGTTTTTTTGCACTATGTCGATCGGCAAGGGCCTCATGCCGATCAGAGGTTCGACGGACGTAAGACATTGATGCGGCGACCTGAGCACAGGCGGGAAGGCGGAAGCCAAGGCTTCGGCTCCTAATTAGACGGTCTCGGGGAGGACATGGGTGTCGCCAAACTTGCAGCCTAGCGGCAAAACTACCGCGTCCCACCGCGGCCTGATTCCGCCTTACATCGTGCTACAGGATTTCCTCAGCGAAGGCACCGTCGCCGACCTGCTCGACTTTGCATTATCGCGACAATCCGATTTCGAACCCACGCGACTGCGCAGGGATTCGCTCGAACCGTCAAACCGCATTTCGAGTGGTTCGCGCAACCTCGGCACTTACCGGGAAATGTTCAAAAGCAAGATGCTCGGCCTGGTGCCGGAACTGACCGCGAGATTGAAAATGCCTTCGTTCGATCCGTCCGCGGTCGAAACGGAAATTGTGGCCCATGGCGACGGCGCATTTTACAAGCGACATATCGATACGCAGACCGCGCTATACCAAGACATCGATCAAATTCGTCTGCTGAGCGGCGTCTACTATTTCAACGCGGAGCCGAAGTCGTTCGGCGGTGGTGCGCTCCGGCTCTACGCCATCGGCGACGCGGCCGCTGAAGATTTCGTCGACATCGAACCACTGCGCAACAGTTTTCTGGTATTTCCATCGTGGGCCCCGCATGAGGTCACGACGGTGACGTGCCCGTCGAAGCGGTTCATCGATTCTCGCTTTGCGATCAATTGCTGGGTGCATCGTAGGAAGGCCGTCAAAGGCAAATAACCGCATGAGTGCGATTTTCGGCATCCTGCGTTATGACGGCAGCGCAATTTCGGCGCGCGATCTGGAACGCATGAGCAATACGCTCCGTCACCGCGGGCCCGATGGGCGTAAATTCGTCATCGACGGTGTCGCGGGCATCGGCCATTGTCTGATGCGCGTCAACCGCGAGGATTCATTCGAAGCCCAGCCGATCCGCGACCGCACGGCCGACCTCGCGCTGGTGGCAGATTGCCGGATCGATAACCGCGAGGAATTGGCGGAGCAGTTTGGCCTCGGCGGCGCCACGCTTCGCGACATGCCCGACAGTGCGCTGGTGCTGCGCGCCTACAAGGAATGGGGCGAGGAATGCGCCAAGCATCTCATCGGTGATTTTGCCTTCGCAGTATGGGACGGACGACGCCGCACGCTCGTGCTAGGCCGCGACCATATGGGCCAGTGCACTATTTTTTATCACCGGGGCGAGAATTTCCTCGCCTTTGCGACCGAGGTCAAAAGCCTTTGGGCGCTGGCCGAGGTGCCGCGACAATTGCTGGACGGAGAGATCGCGCGCTTTTTTTATCAGATGGGCACGCAGAGGCCCGAGGGTCGTACCCGCTATGGCGGCATCTACGCAGTTCCTGGCGGAACTATAATCGGAGCGACAATCGACGGCACTGCCAGATCGCACCGGTATTGGGAGCCGCATGCCGATCCTTCACACGAGGGCCGCGACGAATTTTACTACGTGGAGAAATACCGCGGCATCCTCTCCGAAGCGGTCGCCTGCCGGTTGCGGCGCCTCAGCGGCCCGGCCGCATTGCTCAACAGCGCCGGCTTCGATACCGCCGCGATTGCCGGACTGGCCGGCCCAGTGGTGACGGAGCAGCGGCAAAAGCTTATCAGCCTGTCCTGGCTCGGTGAGGAATCCGTCATGACCACACGTGGCGATATTCGGCCTTGGATCGAGGCTTGCCGACGGGTCATGCCGCATCTCGACATTCGGCAGCTATCGCGGAAAAGCGAGCACCCCTTCGCGGGAATCGAAAAGGTGTTCGCGAACAACGACGGTCCCGGCACTGGAGCCGGAAAAACGTCGGGTTATCTGTTCGCCGAGGCGGCCGCTGCCGGCGCCCGCCTGATCATGGACGGCTACGGCGGCGATTACACGCTCAATCCGCGCGGCCACGGCGCCTTGGCGCGGCATCTTCTCCGCGGCCAGCTTCGCCGTTTCTTCTCGGAGTTTCGGAATCACGTTCTAATAACCGGACAGTCGCCTTGGCTGACACTCAAGCACGAAATCATCCTGATGCTGCTGCCGCGGTCCGTGGTCCGTTGGCAACGCTATCTGAGGCAAAAAGGCGCGTTTGCTTTGCGCACCTCGTCGAGGCGGGACATCGAAGGGCCTTACTTGAAGAAGTTGCGGCACCAGAACGCCGCCGACGCACAGCCCGGGCCTGAAACGGTGCCGATCACAGCGATGCGCGCATGCATCCAGGCACACGCAAATAAGATTCGTCGCAGCCCCGCAGCCGCCGGAGCGATTTCGGCCGCCGCCCACGGCCTCGTACTCACTCGCCCGTTTCACGACAAGCGGGTGGTGGAACTGGGGCTGGCAATCCCCGAAGATTTTTACGTGAAAGACGGCGTCAACCGCTATCTCGCCCGGCGGGCGCTTGCGGACATTTATCCGCTGGAATTCCAAACTCGCGGCCGCGCAAATGAAGGCGCACTGGGCGATTCCGCGATCATGGATGATGTGGCGACAGAGGAATTGCTGGCGGAAGCCGGCCACTTGGCGAAGAATCCAAAACTCTCCGCCTATTTCGACTTCGAGCGCGCCCGGACTATCTTGGCCGGTCAGGGCCCCTCCAACCAGACAGCAAAAAACAAGGCGGCACTTTTGCGGGCGTTGTTGATAGCGCGATTCATCGACTGGTTCAGCGGCTCGAATTCTCGCTGAAGTGGACGGTCATTTCCGCGGGGGGCCGTCAAGTTGGCCGCCCCCGCTACTTAACTGCCTGCAGAGCCGCTAGGTGTTACGGAGTCCGCGGAAAAATTGATCTTGTCGGTCGGGAATTTGCCGACCTGATGATGAGTCGAACGGAGTTCCGACATGATCACACGCGGCGCCGACCACGGCCGGCGCTGACGTGGGTTTCCCTCTTGCGGCCCTTCGTTTGATACGTCGACAGGATGATCCATCTCGGCACCGTTATTACACAACGTCTCATTGTGCATTAGCTTTACTACACTTGTTACAACAATTTCCTCGTGTTTGGAAGAAGCCCTGGGGAAAAAAGCAGCGATGTCTAAACCTCACTTGCTTTAAGTTGTAAATACAATATTATACACGTATAGAGATTATGGAAAAGACTGAATTTGCTCGCATTTTCAGTTCAGTGCGGAGTATCACCCTTGGAACAATATCTCGGCGAAATCAGATTGCTGTCTTTCAATTTTGCTCCAAAGGGTTGGGCGCAATGCGGCGGCCAGCTCCTGCCCATCAATCAATATCAGGCGCTTTTCGCGCTGCTCGGCACCCAGTTCGGCGGCAACGGGACCACGAATTTCGCCCTGCCGGATATGCGCAGCCGGGTGCCGATCCACACCGGATCGAGTTACGTTATCGGCCAGACCGCCGGCAGCGAACAGGCGGCGCTCAACATCAGTCAAATACCGCAGCACAACCATATGCTCCAAGCGGTGAACAGCGCCGGAACGACTCAGAAACCGATCAATCACCTGCTCGGCCAGTCCGGATCCGGCAACAACGCCGCCTATGCCGCGGGCACTTCGAATCTCACCGCGCTCAACCCCGCGAGCATTCAGCAGACGGGCGGTAATCAGGGGCACAGCAACCTCCAGCCCTATCTCGCGATGAATTATTGCATCGCGCTGCAAGGCATTTTTCCGTCTCGCAACTAACGTCTTGACCGCACTCTAAGCATGTGAAGGCAGCATCGAATGACACAACCTTATGTTGGCGAGATCCGGATGTTGGGCAGCAATTTCGCACCGGTGAACTGGGCGCTTTGCAACGGCCAAAGCATGCCGATCGCTCAGAATGACGTACTCTATAATCTGATCGGAACGACCTATGGCGGCGACGGTGTCAATACCTTCAACCTGCCCAACCTGCAGGGCCGATTGGCCGTCGGTGTCGGACAGGGTCCCGGCCTTTCACCTTACACGATCGGTCAGGTCGGCGGTTCGGAGAACGTGACGCTGACCACGGCAACGATGCCATCGCACAATCATACTCTATCGGCCACGACGACCAACGCCACTTTGACGTCGCCTACCGGCAATCTGACCGGCACGGTGCCGACCAGTGGAAGTGCGGTTTTGTACACCGGGGGATCCCCTGTGACAGGAAACCTCGCCGCTCAAGCATGCACCAATAGCGGCGGGAATCAGCCGCATTCGAATCTGATGCCCTCGCTCTGCCTTACCTTCATCATCGCGCTTTATGGAATTTATCCGAGCCAAAGCTGAGCTCGGTGAGAGGACAAGATGTCTGATCAGTATCTCGGCGAAATTCGCGCCTTTGGCTTTAGTTTCGCGCCGGTTGGCTGGGCCCAGTGCAACGGCCAGCTCATGGCTATTCAACAGAATACGGCGCTGTTTTCGCTGCTCGGTACCAGCTTCGGCGGCAACGGCACGTCGAGCTTCGGCCTACCCAATCTGGGGGGTAACGCGCCCATGCATTGGGGCAATAGCGCGGGCCTCAGTCAGTATTTTATCGGCGAGACCGTCGGCTCCGCGACCGAGACAATCACGTACAACCAAATGCCGCTTCACAGCCATGCGGTTCAGGCGGCAGAGGGCGGTACCCCGTCGAGTGCGCCAAATTCGTCGCTGTGGCTGGCGGAAGGAAATCCATCAAAACCATATGTCAACACGAACGCACCCAATACGACACTCGCGCAAAACGCGATTGGCATCGCCGGCGGCTCGCAGCCCCACCAGAACATGCAACCCTATGAGACGCTTAATTTCTGCGTCGCGCTCGTCGGGGCCTTCCCGCCGCGCGGTTGAGCGGCCCGCATCGTGACGTCGCGACTGATCGCGCTGACTTTCGTCTTGCCCGCGGGCTTGCTTTCGCAGGGCTTCGCGCTACGGCCGGAGACCGATGCCGACATTCCATTTTTGCTACGGCTCTACGCCTCGACACGGGAAGAAGAATTGGCAGCGGTGCCGTGGAGCGCCGAGCAGAAGCAGGCCTTCCTGGCGCAACAATTCGACGCTCAGCGGCAACACTACCTCAATTATATCGGAGCCTGCACGTTCGATGTGATCGAGCACAATGGCGAGCCGGCCGGCCGGCTTTATCTGGATGCGCGCCCGTCGAGCCTGCACATCGTTGACGTCGCGCTATTGCCGGCTTGGCGGGGCCACGGTGTCGGTGCTGCGATCCTCGAGGGTTTGCAAGCGGCCGTTGGCGTGAGCGGCAAAACCGTCAGCACTTTCGTTGAAAAATTCAATCCGGCGCTGCGACTCTATCGCCGGCTCGGCTTTGGTGAAGTTGCCGATCACGGCATCTACCTGGAAATGGAATGGTCGTCCGAGGCGGTCTTGCCCTCTGGCGCGGCATCGTCGCCTGCGATCGCGGGATCGTTCGGATCATAGCTCACCGTGGGCGGAAACAAGTCCTTGCCGCCAGTGAAATCCTTATACGTATCGTCGCCGATCCGGTACGCGATACGCGCCAGGCTCAGGAGAGTTAGAGCCTCTCGATGAGGCTTTTGCATTGCCGACTTTTTGCGAACGAACCGCCTCCAGAAATAGCTCTCGACGTCGGCAAGCTGAGGATCAAATGTATACTGATCGGAGGGGCCGCAGGCATGTTCGTAATTCGTGCAGCCACGCTTGATGACCATCTTGACACTTGGCCCAAGCTTGGGATGAGCGTCGATCAGGCCGCGTAGCCTCTTATAGACGGTCCGCGCCTTATCGAGACCGAGCAAATAGAAATAACTGGCGTAAAGAGATTGAGTGTTGCTCTTGTCGACTTCGCTGCCGCTCTTGCTCGAGCAGGCAAAGCCTTCCGCAACTTCTTTCACGGCCATCAGTTGGCGTAACGAATCGGGGGTGACTTTGACTTTGTAACAATCGCGGCAGCCTATCGGCACGGTCCCTTTGCCGTATATATGTGTAAACACGAAGTCGTTGAGAAACTCGCAGCATGGCCCAAATTCACGATGATTGCCGATATAGGGCTGCTTTGACCGATGCCTTAGTTCGAACTTTCCGTCCGGCCGCTCGACGACATGTCCCGCGGCAATAGCGGCATCGAGATTCGCGCCAACCGTCTTGCCGCTGATTTCGATCAACAGGATGCGGTCCTCGTCCAGCGTGTCGTCTTTCTCAGGCGGGGCGTTATGTTTTGTGTCGACGGTCAACGTCCAGTCTCTCCTTTGTTTAATAATAGGCCGGTCACGAACGCATGAACAGCATGCCGCAGAATTCAAAAGGTCGTTCTCGGGAAATAAGGAACTGTTCCACCAGCGCAAAACCTCGGGCCTCGAACCAACCGATCAACGCTGTTTTGGCAAAACACCACATCGGCAGCGTCACCAGCCCGAATCGCCGGGAATCCAGATGCTGCACGAAGGCGGCATGATCGGATGCCGCCGAGACATACAGGCGATCGATCGCGACAATGTCGATATCGCGAACGGCCCGCTCGAGCAGCCCGAATGCATCGGCGACATATTGCAGGGAGCCGGTAAACAGCAGCACCGCGTCGTCGGTCCGGACCTCGGCCAGATCGGCATGGAACCGCAGTTCCGGAGTTTGGAATTGCGCGGCGCCGACTTTCGCCAATGCTGCACGCTCGACCACATTCCAGCTCACCGGCGGACCCGGCAGCGCACAGAGCAGCTTGCGGTGCTGATAATAATTGCTGCCGAGGCCGCCGCCGAAATCGATGACGTTGAGCGTGCGGTGGCGCGCCGCGGCCAGCAGCAACGCCGCCAAAACACCCGGCGAATAGACGATGCGGTCGTACGGCCGGCTATCGCGCTCGAAAGCGGCGGCGCCATCTCTGACTTTCAGCGCCGCCGCCAGCGCCTTCTCGGCGATGGCTGGGCTGTTCCAGCCGGTCGCACGCTTGGCCGCGGCGTCCCACGATGCCAGCGGCCCTTCGAGCCGCCCCCGCGAACGTAAGCCGCGCGTCAGGCGCCACACAATCGGTGGGGTCACGAGCCGCAGCGCGGCCGTAGCTTTTCCCATTGCAACCGAGCGTTTCATTGCGCCGATATTGTACCGGCGCGGGCCGCCGTTCAACGACCTCGGCGTTCAGGGAGGGAGCAGGTTCCTTTTATTGGGCCGATGGTACGCATCCGCTCGGTCCCAGCGAAAACAGGGGGCCCAGTGAGATTTCGCCCGTAATCGATATGTTCCGCCACAATTCCCGGCTTCGCCCGGATGAACGAAACAAGTCGATCGCTCGGAATGATCTCAATTGAAGGTGGCATGATAACTGACGGCGTCGGCATTTTTGGCCGACGGCACCAAGAAGATCATGACCTCGCCCAATCGATCATGCGCGAGGCGGTACAGGCGTTGCGGCAGCACGCGCGGATCCTTGGAAAAAAAGGTCAGCGAAAAGGGCGGACGCATGCCGTCAATTTCCCAGGCCGGGTTCAACGCTTCAGCCTTCTGCAGCGTCAGCACGATGGCGGGCAGCCCGTCCTCGCACAAGGTGAAGGTGTCGCCGAGCTTGTCGGCGAAATTCTCGAAGAGGAGTGGTCTATCCGCCGTATCGCTGTCTGCCGGCATGGGCTGCGCTCCTCACCTCGCCTGCAATATCGCCGCCGGCAGATGCAGCTGGCTGGTGATGATGTGGCTGATGTTGATGTTCTTGCCCGGATAAGTGCTGCCGCCCGAGGTACGGTGGCAGGAAAAGCAGTTGGTGCCCGCGCCCTGGACGAACGTCTCCATCGTCGCGTTGGCGAGGTCGATTGACCCAATAGCTTCAGTATCCATCTGGCCGTCGCCCGGCTTGAGCGTATTGGCCAGAAGCCAAGTCGAGCCGGTGAGCCGGAAATTGGCGAATACCGGATCGAGCTTGTCCTTGTGGTTCGGAATGGCGCTCTGGAAGTTGGTATTCGACGAGGCGAGAACGTCGGCGGTGGATTGCGGCGTAGCGCCGCCGTCCGCGAACTCCTGGAACACGTTGGTGATCGGCGTGATCGCCTGCGTGGCCTCGTCGATACTCATCTTGTTCGGCAGGTAGTTGCACTGGTCGGCCGCCGTGCCGCCCTTGTAGAGCGCGAAGTCCTGCGCGCTCACCGGGTTCGGCGAATGCGGGTCCATGCCGGCCGGCAGGTCGGGCGCGGTGCCCGGCAACTCGAAGGTCCCCCAGACGAATTCCGGATGATCCTTGACGATGCCGACCATGTGCACGCCGATCAGCGCCACGGTGTCGGTCTCCGTCTGATCGCTGGTCTTCAGCTTGCCGTCACCGGCATTGACCAGCTTCGGTACGATGGCGGTCGTGGTGTAGAGCTTGCTGGTATCCTCGCCCGGACGCACGATGCGCCAGGAGCTTTTCATCACCGTGGCGCCGATCGGGTAATCCAGCGTCGGCGACGCCTTCAGATAACTCTTCGGCCCGAAATATTTCTGCGTGAAGGCGAAATAAATCGGATCCATGTGGGTGGTGTAATAAACGGCGCGGCCGGCCTGGTCGACTAGCACACCGCCGGGTCCGGCCTGTTCGAACGAACCGAGCGATTGCGGCTGGGCGTTGCGCGGCAACAATCGCAGCGGCCGCTGATGCACAAGGGAGGCCGCCGCCTGCAATGTCGCCGGCAGCGCCGCATCCGGCTTGAGGTCATTAAAAGTCGGCAGCAACAGAAACAGCGGCAGCCCGGTCTTGGGATCGCGCTGCATCCAGTGCACGAAGGCGCTCCACGACCACAATTCGAAATCGCAGGCCGTCGTCGGCGCGGGGCCGT
>JBAQHW010000393.1:0-19846 GCA_049288525.1 Xanthobacteraceae bacterium | reverse complement strand
GCATGTGACCGGTATCCGCGCGGCGCGGCGGTTCCTTGACGAGCACTTCGACGATATCGGGGTGAAGTCGACGGTGGACCTGCGCGCGGAAGCGCAGGCGGAATGGGCGTGAGGGCGCCTTGCGATCGAGCTGGGTCTTGGTCGTGAAATCGGCATTGGGCGATTTCTAAGCCGTTCCGGCGGGGCCACCCCGTCGCCGTCCATTTCCTCGGACTCCTCAACGGAAATGCACCCATCGCAGGGCTGCCTTGCATCATTTTTGGGTCACTTTTTTTAATAAGCTCCCTTATATTGTGCCAGCACAGTTTATGCGGGCAAGGTTCATGCTTCCCAGATCCCTAAACAGAGAATTCGCTTTTTCCCTCAATGACGTAGCTCGAATGCTCCGGACCTACGCGGATCAAAAAGCGAGTCAGTTCGGAATCACGCGGGCCCAATGGGTCGTGCTGGTCCGGCTTGACCGCTTTGAAGGACTGAAACAGTCCGAACTGGCGGAAATGCTCGACTTACAGCCTATCTCGCTGACTCGTCTTTTGGACCGGCTTTGCGAGAACGGGCTCATCGAGCGCCGGGCCGATCCCAACGACCGTCGGGCCAAGCGGCTCTATCTGACCGCCGCAGCGCGGCCGCTCATCGAGCAGCTGGGAGTGCTCGGCGATGAGCTTGTGGGAACGGCCCTTGCCGGTGTCGACCGCGAAAGCGTCGAACGCATGGTCGCACAGCTCGCCATCGTGAAAGAGAACCTGCGCCACGCGATCCAAAACAAAACCGCTGGCGGCCCGGCAGGAGAGCAGCGCTATGGCTGAGCGGGCGCTCCGATCCATTCCCGCCGATCGGGATGAAGCCCCGGGCGTGCGCGAGGCGCCGCCGGCGCCACCGCCCGCACCGCCGCCTGGCGTTCGCGAAATCTCCCGCGACAAAAAGGTGCGCCGCGTCGACCGCCGCCGGCTGCGCTTCGGTCTTTTCATCCTGCTGCCGATCGTCCTTTTGATCGGCGGCTATTGGTATGTCACCGGCGGCAAAGTGATGTCGACGGACGACGCCTACGTGGACGCCGAAAAAGTCGGCATTTCCACCGACGTGTCCGGCATCGTCCAAGACGTCGATGTTTCCGACAACCAGCATGTCAAAGCCGGCCAGGTGCTTTATCGCCTCGATCCGCGGCAGTTCCAGATTGCGCTCGACAACGCCAAGGCCAATCTGGCGCAAACCGCGCTCATGATCGATGCGATGAAGCAAGACTATAAGCGCATGTTGAGCGACGTTGCCGCCGAGCAATCGCAGGTCGGGCTCGATCAGACAAATTACAACCGCGACGTCATGCTGCTGCGGAGCGCGACCGTGTCCCAGGCGATCTACGATCAGGCGCAGTCGACGCTCGACACCGATAAGAGCAAGCTCGAATCGCTGCGCCAACAGGCGCAGGTGCAGCTCGCCAAGCTCGACGGCAACGCCGATATTCCGGTCGAACAGCATCCGCAATACCAGCAGGCGCAAGCCAAGGTCGAGGAGGCGCAGCGCCAGCTCGATCATACCATCGTCACCGCGCCGTTTGCCGGTCTCGTGACCAACGTTCCGGCAATCGCGCCCGGCAAATATCTCGCCGCTTCGACGACGGCGTTCTATCTGGTGGACACCGATCATGTCTGGATCGATGCTCAGCCCAAGGAGACCGAGCTGACCTATGTGCGGCCGGGGCAAAAGGCGACGGTGACCGTCGACGCCTATCCAGACGTGAGCTGGCAGGGTTCGGTCGAAAGCGTGAGCCCCGTGGCGTCGCAGGAATTCTCGTTGCTGCCGGCGCAAAATACCAGCGGCAATTGGGTCAAGGTTGTTCAGCGCGTGCCGATGCGCATTCGCGTCGATACCAGCGACAAGAACAAGCCGCCGCTGCGAGCCGGCATGAGCGCCGTCGCCGATATCGATACCGGCCACGCGCGCGGCTTCCCGCACTTCTGGTGACCGCCGTGGCCGGCGCTACGACCGATGTCCCCAATCGCGGCATGATCACGGTCTGCGTGATCCTGGCCACGCTGATGCAGGCGCTGGACACCACCATCGCCAATGTCGCGCTGCCCTACATGCAGGGCAGCGTCTCCGCCAGCCAGGACCAGATCGATTGGGTGCTGACGTCCTACATCGTCGCCGCCGCGATCATGACCCCGCCGACCGGCTTTCTTGCCGGAAAATTCGGCATCAAGCGGCTTTTTCTCGTCTCCATTGGCGGCTTTACGCTGGCGTCCATGCTATGCGGCATGGCCCAGACGCTGGATCAGATCGTCCTGTTTCGAGTCTTGCAAGGCGCCTTTGGCGCGGCATTGGTGCCGCTCTCCCAATCGGTGTTGTTCGGCGCTTACCCGCGAGAACGCCAGGGCTTTGCCATGGCGCTGTTCGGCGTCGGCGTGATGATCGGCCCCGTGCTGGGTCCGGTGCTCGGCGGCTGGCTGACCGAGAACTATAGCTGGCGCTACGTTTTCTACATCAATCTGCCGATAGGAATTCTCGACCTCGTCGGCATCATGCTGTTCCTGCCGGAATCTGCGCGCGATCAAGTCAGCAAACTCGATTGGTTCGGATTCGGCACCCTGAGCGTTGCGCTTGCCGCGATGCAGCTCATGATCGACCGCGGCGAGCAACAGGATTGGTTCAGTTCCGGCGAAATCATCATCGAGGCCGTCGTCGCCGCCTCGGCTTTCTATTTGTTCATCGTCCACATCTTCACGTCCAAAAACCCGTTCGTGAAACCGTCGATGTTCCGCGACCGCAATTTTTCGGCCGGAATGCTTTTCGTCGTCGTCATCGGCCTGACCTATTACGCGTCGATGGCGCTGCAGCCGCCATACCTGCAGGAATTGATGAACTATCCGGTGGTCACCGCCGGCCTCATCATGGGACCGCGCGGCGTCGGCACCATGGCCTCAATGCTGATTGTCGGCCGCATGGTCGGCCGTGTCGACACCCGGATTCTGCTCGGCATCGGTCTCGGCCTGACGGCGTGGTCATTCTACCAAATGACGGGCTGGACGCCTGATATCTCGCAGGAGTCGATTATTGCGGTCACGATGGTCCAGGGCTTCGGCCTTGGTTTTCTGTTCGTGCCGCTGAGCGCCGCGACATTGTCGACGCTGCCGGCGCAAGCGCGTACCGAAGGTGCCGGCCTCTACAGCCTGTTCCGCAATATCGGCTCGAGCGTCGGCATTTCGGTCGTGAACGCGATGTTGATTCGCAATACGCAAATCAATCATGCCGACATCGCCGCGAACGTTACGGCAGTGAACCCCGGTTTCGACTCTCCGGCCGTGGCGCATTTCTGGGATCCGCTGACGGCCGCCGGCCGTGCCGCGCTCGACGCCGTTGTCACCAGCCAGGCGCAGGTCATCGCTTATATCGACGATTACAAATTTCTGATGATCGCTTCGCTGGTCGTGTTTCCATTGCTCATGGTTTTCCGCAGCTCGTCAGCCCCGCAACCGGGACATATGCCGGTCGTCGAGTGATCTTGACGCTGCCGCGCGGGGTCGTCACGCATCGACCCCCTCCGCACCGGTATTGCGGCAAAGCCGACAAAACAACAAAAAAGGCGGCCGGTGGGCCGCCTTTTTGCCGTCCAAATCGCCCCCGGACTATTCGCCCGCTGCCGCTTCGCGCGGCGGCTCGCCTTCGGCCTTTTGCTTGGCCTCGAGATCCTCGCCGGTCTGCTGATCGACCACTTTCATCGACAGCCGCACCTTGCCGCGCTCGTCGAAACCCAAGAGCTTGACCTTGACCTTGTCGCCTTCCTTGACGACGTCGCCGGTCTTTTGCACGCGGCGTTGCGCCAGCTGGCTGATGTGCACCAGGCCGTCCTTGGCGCCGAAGAAATTCACGAAGGCGCCGAAGTCCATGACCTTGACCACCGTGCCCTCGTAGATGTGGCCCAGTTCCGGCTCGGAGGCGATCGACTTGATCCAATTGATCGCGGCGTCGATTGCCTCGCTATTGGCCGAGGCGACCTTGACCGTGCCGTCATCCTGGATGTCGATCTTGGCGCCGGTCTTCTCCACGATCTCGCGGATGACCTTGCCGCCGGAGCCGATGACTTCGCGGATCTTGTCGACGGGAATCTTGAACGACTCGATGCGCGGTGCGTATTCGCCGAGCTCGGCGCGCGCGGCGGTCAATGCTTTCGCCATTTCACCAAGGATGTGAAGCCGGCCATCTTTGGCCTGGGCCAAAGCGACTTTCATGATCTCTTCGGTAATCCCGGCGATCTTGATGTCCATTTGCAACGAAGTCACGCCGCCCTCGGTGCCGGCGACCTTGAAATCCATGTCGCCGAGATGATCCTCGTCGCCGAGGATGTCCGAGAGCACGGCATAGCGCTTGTCCTCGAGGATCAGCCCCATGGCGATACCGGCAGTCGGCCGCTTCAGCGGCACGCCGGCATCCATCAGCGCCAGCGAGCTGCCGCAAACCGTCGCCATCGAGGACGAGCCGTTCGACTCCGTGATCTCGGAGACGAGACGGATGGTGTAGGGAAATTCGTCTTTCGACGGCAGCATCGGATGGATGGCGCGCCAGGCGAGCTTGCCATGGCCGATTTCGCGGCGGCCCGGCGCACCCATGCGGCCGGTCTCGCCCACCGAATAGGGCGGGAAGTTATAATGCAGCAGGAACGTCTCCTTATACGTGCCCTGCAGCGCGTCGATGAACTGCTCGTCCTCACCGGTGCCGAGCGTCGCCACCACCAGCGCTTGCGTCTCACCGCGGGTGAACAGCGCCGAGCCGTGGGTGCGCGGCAATACGCCGACTTCGGCTACGATTGGACGAACGGTTTTGACATCGCGCCCGTCGATCCGCTGGCCGGTGTCGAGGATGTTCCAGCGGACGATCTTGGCCTCGAGCTCCTTGAAGACGCCGGCGACCTGGAGCTTGTTGTATTTCGGCTCGGCGCCTTCCGGTAAGAAATGCGCCATCACCCGTTCCTTGACGGCAGCGACGGCGTCCTGGCGATCCTGTTTCTTCACGATCGCATAGGCAGCGCGCAGATCCTTCTCGGCGAGTCCGAGAATTTCCTTTTCCAGCGCCTTGTTGTCGGCGACGGCGAGGTCGCGCGGCTCTTTCGCCGCCTTCTCGGCCAGCTTGATGATCGCGTCGATCACCGGCTGGATATGCCGATGGCCGAACATTACGGCACCGAGCATGATTTCTTCGGTAAGTTCCTTGGCCTCCGACTCGACCATCATCACTGCGTCCCGCGTGCCGGCGATGACGAGGTCGAGCTGGCTCTCCTTCATTTCATCGATCGTCGGATTGAGTACGTATTCGCCATTAGTGAAGCCGACGCGGGCGCCGCCGATCGGACCCATGAACGGCGCGCCGGACAGCGTAAGCGCGGCCGACGCTGCGACCATGGCGACGATGTCGGGATCGTTCTCTTGATCGTGCGAGAGCACGGTGACGGTTACCTGCGTGTCGCAGCGCCAGCCGTCCGCGAACAGCGGGCGGATCGGGCGGTCGATCAGCCGTGAGGTCAGCGTGTCCTTTTCGGTCGGGCCACGCTCACGCTTGAAGTAGCCGCCGGGAATTCGGCCGGCCGCGTAGTATTTTTCAGTGTAGTTGACGGTAAGCGGAAGGAAATCGATGCCTTCCTTGGGCTGCTTCGCCGCGACGACAGCGGCGAGCACGGTGGTTTCGCCATAGGTGGCGAGCACGGCTCCGTCGGCTTGACGCGCTATTCTACCGGTTTCCAGAGTTAGGTTGCGGCCGCCCCAGTCAAGTTGCACACGATGAATATTGAACATTGCGATTGTCTCTCATGGTTATCGCGAAGGCGCGAAAGCCATAAGCAAGACGGCGAGGCGCTGTCGGCGCAGCGTGCTGCATTGCCGCCCCAGCGTCCGGCGATCCTGCCATGGCCTTCGGACCTTCTCCAGATAGGAACGGACAATGGCCCATTCCATGAAATCGGCAGCTCTGCTGCCGGGCAAAAGCGGGCGCTGCATGCGCTCCGCCACAAACGCGCGGGACCTTCTCGCGCGGAATCTATTAGCGGCGAATACCCAGCCGCTCGATCAACTCCTTGTAACGGCGATCGTCCGTACGCCGGAGGTAATCGAGAATCTGACGCCGCTGCGACACGAGCTTGAGCAAGCCGCGTCGCGAATGATTGTCTTTCACATGCGTCTTGAAGTGGTCGGTCAGGCCGTTGATCCGCTCCGAAAGAAGCGCAACCTGGACCTCAGGTGAACCTGTGTCGCCGGATTTGACGGCATAGGTCTTGATTAATTCCGCCTTACGCGCGGTCGCTGTCGACATCGTCATTAACCTCTTTGTCTGCCGGCTCGACCAGCGATGCCGGTTAAATTAAACACGCGCCGGGGAACGATCTCACCGCGTTCGACCTCGGCAATGGCCAAAAGCTGGCCGCCCGAAGCGACCTGGACCATGCCGCGGAAGATGGAGGCGTCCCGTCCGCGCAACAATGCGGCTTGGCCCCTGGCGAGCCTTGCCGCGTCTGCCGGGCTCACGGCCAGCGCCGGGATGTCGTCCAGCGCGGTCTCGATCGGCAGAAGCGTATCGGCAAGGTGACCCTCGCCAGCGGCCGCTCTATGGCACAAAGCCTCGACCTGTTCCAGGGGGATCATGTCGGCTTCGGCGAACGGGCCGACCTGGCTCCTGCGCAGGGCTGAAACGTGCCCCAGCGCCCCCAACGCACGGCCCAGATCCCGGGCCAACGAGCGAACATAGGTGCCTTTCCCGCACTCAGCCGACAACATGGCGTGGTCGGGATCGGGCATATCCGTCAATTCCAGCCGGTGAATGGTCACCTGGCGGGAGGCCAGTTCGACGGCCTCGCCGTCGCGGGCGAGGTCATAAGCCCGTTCGCCATCGACTTTGACCGCCGAAAAGCGGGGTGGAACCTGCTGGATGTTGCCGATGAAACGCGGCAGGAGCGCATTAATGCCGGCCGCGTCCGGCCGGAACTCGCTTGTCGCCACGACGCGGCCTTCGGCGTCGTCGGTATCGCGCTCCTCGCCCCAGCGGATGGTGAACTGGTAGATTTTGCGGCTATCGACCACGAACGGCACGGTCTTGGTTGCTTCACCGAGCGCGATCGGCAGGCAGCCGGACGCCAGCGGATCGAGGGTCCCGGCGTGGCCGACGCGCTTCGCCGCATATAGCCGCTTGATGACCGAAACGGCATGCGTCGACGTCATGCCGATCGGCTTGTCGAGCACTATCCAGCCGTGAATGTCGCGTTTTGGTCTCTTTTGCCTTACCTGCTCCGGATTCGTTCCACCTTGGGCGGGAGCGTCCGGCCGCGCGGCGGTGTCCTGTGCGCTCATTCGTCGTCTTCTTGGCTATCGAGACTGCGCTGGACTACGGGTGTTCGCAAAAGCTTTTCGATCCGTTCCGCTTCGGCGAATCGCTCGTCGAGACGGAATCGAATCTCGGGTGCGAATTTCAGGTTGACGCGATGGGCGATCTCGCCACGCACATAGCGTTTGGTGCGCTCGAGCGCATCGAGAACTTCTTTCTCATCGCGGCCGCCGAGCGGCATGATGTAAATGGTGGCGAGCCTCAGATCCGGGGTCATGCGCACTTCCGGAACCGTGATCATATGTCCCTCGATCACCGGGTCATGGATGTCGCCGCGCGACAGCATGGCGGCGAGCTCATGCCGGATCAGTTCGCCAACGCGAAGCTGGCGCTGCGAGCCGCCTGCAGATTGGTCGCGATGGTGTTGACGTGGCATTGTACTTTTATCACATTTTACTTTGTGTCATGCCCCGCGCAGGCGGGGCATCCAGTAATCACCGAACGACTGGAATTACCGGATCGTCCGCCTTCACGGACGATGACAAATGTTGGAGAAGCAATCGAAGAACCGCGAACGTGAGTATCGAACTCACAGTGTTCGCTGCACGCTCTCCACCCGATAGCACTCGATAACGTCGCCGGCTCTCATATCGTGATAGTTTTCGAATGCCATACCGCATTCCTGGCCGGCGACGACCTCGCGGGCGTCATCCTTGAAACGCTTAAGCTGCGACAGCTTGCCCTGGTGAACGACCACGTTGTCGCGAATGAGCCGCACATTGGCGCCGCGCTCGACGGTGCCGTCGGTGACGCGGCAGCCGGCGACATTGCCAACCTTGGAGACCTTGAAGACCTCCAGGATTGTGGCATTGCCGAGCATGGTTTCGCGCAAAGTCGGCGGCAGCAATCCCGACATCGCCTTTTTCACGTCGTCGACGAGATTGTAGATGATGTCGTAATAGCGGATTTCGATACCCGCTTGCTCGGCGGCTTCGCGCGCTTCCTTGTGGGCACGTACGTTGAAGGCGATCACCGCCGCGCCGGAGGCTTCCGCCAGCGTGACGTCGGACTCGGTGATGCCGCCGGCGCCGGCAAAGATCACGCGCGCAGCGACTTCATCGGTGCCCAGTTTTTCCAGCGCGCCGAGGATCGCTTCGATCGAGCCCTGCACGTCGCCCTTGATCAGCAGCGTGAATTCCTTGCGGCCGGTGGTCTTGAGCTGATTCATCATCTGCTCGAGAGAGCCGCGCATACCGGTCTGCCGCGCCGCTATTTTATCGCGCTTCTGGCGAGCGCGGTAATCGGTGACCTCGCGCGCGCGCGCTTCAGTATCAACGACGGCAAGCCGGTCGCTGGCCTCCGGCGTGCCGTTGAATCCCAAAACCTCGACCGGCATCGATGGCCCGGCCGCTACGACGGAATGGCCGGTGTCCGACATCAGCGCCCGCACCCGGCCCCATTCGCTGCCGGCGACCACAATATCGCCGGGTTTCAGCGTGCCACGCTGGATCAGCACGGTGGCAACCGGGCCGCGGCCGCGATCAAGCCGCGCTTCGATCACCGTGCCTTCGGCGGCACGGTTTGGATTGGCCTGCAGTTCGAGAACTTCGGCCTGCAGCGCGATCATGTCGAGCAGCTTGTCGAGATTGGTCCTCTCTTTGGCGGACACTTCGAGTTCGAGCACGTCGCCGCCCAGCGATTCCACCTGGATCTCATGCTGCAGCAATTCGGTGCGCACGCGCTCGGGCCGGGCGTCGGGCTTGTCGATTTTGTTGATGGCGACGATAATCGGCACCTTCGCCGCCTTGGCGTGATGGATCGCTTCGACCGTCTGCGGCATGACGCCATCGTCGGCGGCAACCACCAAAATGACGATGTCGGTGATCTTGGCGCCGCGGGCGCGCATGGCGGTGAACGCGGCATGGCCGGGGGTGTCGATAAACGTGATGCGGCCGCCCGATGGCGAGGTGACCTGATAAGCGCCGATGTGCTGGGTAATGCCGCCGGCCTCGCCGGCTGCGACTTCGGTCGAGCGAATGGCGTCAAGCAGCGAGGTCTTGCCGTGGTCGACGTGGCCCATGATGGTCACGACCGGGGCGCGCGGCTGCAGGCTTTCCGGAATATCGGCGACGTCGAACATTCCCTCTTCGACGTCCGACTCGGCGACGCGCCGCACGCTGTGGCCGAGCTCTTCGGCGATGAGCTGGGCGGTGTCGGCGTCGATCGTGTCGGTGATCTTCGCCATATGGCCTTGCTGCATGAGGATGCGGATGACATCGACGGCGCGCTCGGCCATGCGGTTGGCCAGTTCCTGAATCGTGATCGTCTCAGGAATGATCACTTCGCGGGCAATTTTTTCCTTGGGCTCATCGCGGTGCCCGGTCATTCGCTGCACGCGACGGCGGAATGAAGCGACCGAGCGCTCTCGCACTTCGTCGGCGGAAAGCGCGGTCACCACAGTGAGACGGCCACGGCGTTTTTCGGCGCCGGGGCGAGCCGGCTTGGGCGCCGGTGCCGGTCGTGGCGCTGCGCTTCCTCCACGGCGGGCGGTGCGCGGACCCTCCTCCTCCTCGGCTTCGAGCACCGGCCGCGCGCCGGACTTCGTCGCGGTTGCCACATCGGCGCCGAAGCGCTTTTTGGCGACTTCGTCGGCTTTCCGCTTGGTTTCCTCGTCGTGCTTGCGACGGACTTCTTCGTCGCGCTTGCGGGCGTCCGCGGCGGCACGTTCGGTGCGCTCGGATTCTTCGCGGGTCCGGCGGACGCGGGCCTCCTCCTCGGCGCGCCCGCGCTCTTCGGTTTCCCGCAGGCGCGCGTCGGCGAGGGCATGGGCGCGGGCGTTGCGCTCATCGTCGGTGAGGGTCCGCAGAACGACGCCGGACGATTTCGGTGGTGCCGCCGGTGCGGCCACAGGCGTCGGCGCCCTCGACGGGGCGCGTGCGGCGGGACGCTCGGCTGGAGCGGCGGTTTCGACCTTGGCTTCGCCCGGACCGATGCGGCGCTTTACCTTCTCGACAACGACCGCTTTGCTGCGCCCATGGCTGAAGCTTTGGCGCACGACACCCTGTTCCACGCCGCTCCGCTTTAGCGTCAGCGTCTTGCTCGGGGCTACGCTCAGCTTCTCACCGCTCGTTTTCGTCGTCTCAGTCATTCGTATCCAGTTCCATACACGCCGTTATTTCGTATTCGGCTTCACTCAATTCGCAAGGCTGCCGCCCGGCTTTGGCTCGCCATTTAGGTCGTCATGACCGTCGCGGCCGTTTCGAAAGCGCTCCAAGCGCCCAAAACGCGCCAAAAACGTGTCGCTTGCGGGCCCGGCAAGCAGGGCTGCATGTACCACATTTGGACGTCCCAATGCCAAATCCAATTGCGCCAGGCTCAAGCCACGGATTACCGCCACCGGCCGGGGGCCCCGGCGCGCGGCGCCCTCTAGTTTTCGTACCCCATCGGGGGCCGCCTCGGCCGCGTGCAGAACGCCGACAACTTTCTCCCGCGCCAGCGCGTTCTCCACCTTCATAAACCCGGCAACCGCCAGACCGGCTTTGCCGGCAATTGCCAGCGCGTCGAGTGCCGAACGCTCAAGCAGGCGATCGGTGCGGCCGACGAGATCGGGCGGCACCCGAACCTCCCGCTTGAAGCCCCGCGGCAAGGCCTTGCGCTTAACCGCCTCGGCGAGGGCGTCTTGCGTCCCGGTGACCCATACGCCGCGTCCCGGCAGCTTGCACTTCAGATCCGGCACGGCTTCGCCGTCGGGCCCGACGACGAAGCGGATCAAATCCTTAACCGGACGCACCGTGCGCGTCACCACGCACAACCGCTCGGGGCTACGAGCTCCCGGGCCGTTGTCGAGTTCGAGCGCGGTCGGTGCAGCGGTCATATCGATGAGCGGCTCCGGTCACGGCTGGACGGCGGCGACCGCCGTCTCGTCGGTAGCGGGTGGCGGCGCGAGATCGGCCTCGCTGATCCAGCCCGCCTTGACGCGCGCAAGCATGATGATGGCTTCCGCTTCTTCGCGCGAGATCTCGAAGCCGTCGAGAATGCCTGCTTGGCGAACCGCCTCGCCGTCTTTGCGCTCGGTCCAGCCAGCCAGGTCGTCGGTGGCGCAGCCGGCAAGATCCTCGACGGTCTTGATTCCGTTCTCGCCGAACCGCACCAGCATCGCCGTGGTGATGCCCTCGATTTCTTTGAGCGCCTCGTCCACGCCGAGCTCCATCCGCTTGGCATCGAGCTCGGCCTCGATCTTGGCCAGATAATCGCGGGCGCGGGTCTGCAATTCGCCGGCGGTATCTTCGTCGAAACCCTCGATATTGGCGATTTCCTTGGTGTCGACCATCGCCAGCTCTTCGACCGAATTGAAGCCTTCCGACGCCAAGAGCTGTCCGATCACCTCGTCGACGTTGAGCGTGTCGATGAAAATCCGGGTGCGGTTTTCGAATTCCGCCTGGCGGCGCTCGGATTCTTCCTGCTCGGTCAGAATGTCGATATCCCAGCCGGTCAGCTGCGACGCCAAGCGGACGTTCTGGCCGCGCCGACCGATGGCGAGCGACAGCTGCTGGTCGGGTACGACGACTTCGATGCGTTCGCGCTCTTCGTCGAGCACCACCTTGGCGACTTCCGCCGGCGCCAGCGCATTGACGACGAAGGTGGCGATGTCCTGCGACCACGGAATGATGTCGATCTTCTCGCCCTGCAACTCGTTGACGACGGCCTGCACGCGCGAACCGCGCATGCCGACGCAGGCACCGACCGGATCGACCGAAGAATCGCGCGATACCACCGCGATCTTGGCGCGCGAGCCCGGGTCGCGCGCCACTGCCTTGACCTCGACGATGCTGTCGTAGATCTCAGGCACTTCCTGCGTGAACAGTTTCGACATGAATTGCGGGTGGGTGCGGGAGAGGAAAATCTGCGGCCCGCGCTGCTCGCGCCGCACGTCGTAGATATAGGCGCGGATGCGGTCGCCGTTGCGGAACACTTCGCGCGGCAGCATTTCGTCGCGGCGGACGATGGCTTCGCCGCGGCCAAGATCCACGACTACATTGCCGTATTCGACGCGCTTGACGATGCCGTTGACGATGTCGCCGATGCGGTCCTTGTATTCATCGTATTGCCGGTCGCGCTCGGCCTCACGCACTTTCTGCACGATCACCTGCTTGGCCGATTGAGCGGCGATGCGGCCGTATTCGAGCGGCGGCAACGGATCGGCAATGGTGTCGCCGATCTGCGCGGCGGGATGGCGCCGGCGGGCCTCGTCGAGGCTGATCTGGGTTGCCGGGTTTTCGACGGTATCGATGACCAGCATGTGGCGCGACAGGTGAAGTTCGCCACTCTTCGGATCGATCTCGGCGCGGACCTCGGTCTCGCTGCCGTAGCGGGAGCGGGCGGCCTTGGCGATCGCGTCCTCCATGGCGCCGAGCACGATCTTGCGGTCGATCGCCTTTTCGCGGGCAACCGCGTCGGCGATCTGTAAGAGTTCAAGTCTGTTGGCGCTTACGGTCGCCATCGGTCAGTCTCCCTTGCGTTGCTTCTGTTTGCTCTTGCGCAGCGATTCGGCAATGAGCGCATCGGTCAGTACGAGCTTGGCTTCGATCATGTCCTCGATCGGTAGAAGAGCTTCGGCATCCTGGTTCGCCGCGCAGCGCAGGCGCGCGCATTCGCCTTTTGTCCCGGCCAGTTCGCCGCGGAAACGCCGGCGGCCGTCGATCGGCGCTCGCATTTCCACTTGCGCGACATGGCCGGCATAGCGGTCGAAATCCGAATGCCGGACCAGCGGCCGATCGATGCCCGGTGACGAAATTTCCAGCCGATAAGCGCCGTCGATGAGATCGGCGACATCGAAGACCGGCGACAGCGCCCGCGACGCCGCCTCGCAATCCTCGATCGCCATGGTGCCGTCCGGACGTTCGGCCATGATCTGCACGGTGCAGCCGGCAAAGGCGGAGATGCGTACGCGCACCAGCCGATAGCCGAGCGAAGCCAGCACCGGTTCGGCCGCCGCCGCAACGCGCGCCGCGCGCCCCGGCTCACTGATAAGCCGCGGTTCATCGCTGAAGCTCGTAACACTCGCCGGCCTGTCGTCCATGCTGTTCGGCCATCAGGTTTCGCAAACGTCGACTGCAAACGCCAAGGAGTACGCCATTTTTTAATGCGCCGTTTTCGAAGTTCGTGCACCGATGCGGCATCCTCTGACACGAACTTCGAAAGCAAAGCGGCGCCGCCACTATGTAGCTTCCAGTGCAGTAGCTTCCAGTGCCGCTTTCGATTTGAAGTTCCTAAAACGAGCTCTGCCGCGACCGCTGTAGGAACTTCAAATCGGCGGCACTGGCCTCGGGTAATAAAAAAGAGCGGGTCCCGGGGGAACCCACTCTCAAAACCGCTCGGATCATCCGACCGCTATGAGGTATCCATGACGGATAGGCCGAATATAGCGGTTTTCCATGCAGTTGCAAGGGTAGTTCAGGGATCGGTAATCAGTCGGCGTTACTTAAGGAAACGACGGCTGAGGCGACGAACCGTTGAATGCAGCTTCTGACCCCTCTTTTTTGATGCCCGGATGGGTGCCGCAACCTCGCTGATTTCAGAACTCGAAGACGCTCTCCAGCGCGGCTCGCGGCATAAGCGCGCCGAGACCCTGCGGCGCATTACGGCGCTGTTTTTAGGGGCGGCGTCGCGCTACGGCGACGACCAAGTCGCGCTGTTTGACGACGTCTTCGCCCTGCTCATCGATGAAATCGAGAATCACGCGCGCGCCGAATTGGCCCGGCGTCTCGCTCCGGTCGGCAATGCGCCGCCCAAAGTGCTGCACATTCTCGCCAACGATGATGATATCGCCGTGGCCGGCCCGGTGCTGTGCCTGGCGCCACGCCTGAACGAGGCCGATCTCGTCAATCTAGCAAAAACCAAGAGTCAGGCGCATTTGCAGGCGATTTCCGCGCGAGGGGCGCTGGGCGAAGCGGTCACCGACATTCTGGTGCGGCGTGGCGACCGCGAAGTTGCCCGTAGCGTCGCTGCAAATCGCGGCGCGCGCATTTCGGAAAACGGCTTCGCCCATCTGGTGAAGCGGGCGGAGAGCGACGGGGTGCTCGCCGAGAAAGTCGGACTGCGGCCCGACATTCCGCCGCATATTTTTCGCCAGCTGCTGATGTGCGCGACCGCAATTGTGCATCGCCGTTTGCTTGCCGCGGCGCCGCCGGATTTGAAGGCGGAAATTCACGGTATTTTGGAAAAAGCAGCCCATGACGTGGGCGCCCGGATCGGCCCGCGTGATTACCGGGAGGCGCAACGCCTCGTCCTGCGGCTGCACCGGGCTGGCGGCATGAACGAGGCGGCGTTGGCGGCCTTCGCCGGCGACGGCAAATACGACGAGACTGTCGTTTCGCTGGCGGCGCTTTCCAAGGTGCCGATCGCGGTGGCCGACCGGCTGATGGCCGGCGAACGGCCCGATCCGGTATTGATCCTGTGCAAGGCGGCCGGCATGAGTTGGCCGACGGTGAAATCCGTGATCACGGCGCGCCCCGACGGCAAGCCGTCGTCGATGCTCGCCATCGATTCCGCATTTGCCAATTACGAGCGGCTTTCGGCGTCCACCGCGCAACGCGTCGTGCGGTTCTGGCAAGTGCAGCGCAGCGCGTAATCGCGATCGAACAACAGGATCGAAGCGATCCGTTCCGGAATGGGTGTCAAACCCGCCGGAACAGCAGGAAACATGACGCGCGATCCTCGCGGACTGCTTTGCTGTTGTAGCGCGTTCCGCCAAACTCGGGCCATGGCTTGCGCCAATCGTCGGCGCGTTCGGCAGTCCATTCGAAAAGTCCGGACCTGATAAATCGCTGCAAGGTCCAACTGGTGTAATCGGCGATATCGGTGACGAAGCGGAATTCGCCGCCGTGCCGCAGGATGCGGCCAAGCTGTGCAATGAGCGCCTCTTGGACGAACCGACGCTTCCAATGCCGGCGCTTCGGCCATGGGTCGGGATGAATAAGATCGATCCGCGCCAATGCGGCGTCGGGCAGCCAGGCGATCAGCGAGGCGGCGTCGTCAGAGTGAAGACGAATATTGCGCAGTCCGTTGCTCTCGATGCCGGCGAGCGCTTTGGCCATACCGTTGATGTAAGGTTCGACGCCGATAAATCCGGTGTGCGGCTGCCGCTGCGCCCGCCCGATCAAAAACTCGCCGCCGCCGAAGCCGATTTCCAGTTCGACGTCGTTGACGGCAACTGGAAACAGATCGTCGAGCGCGGGCGGTGCGGGATGGGACAGATCGAGCGCAAGCTGCGGCAATACGGTCTCAACGAGCCGCGTTTGATTGGGGCGCAGCTTGTGGCCCTTGCGGCGGCCAAAAAACGCCCGCGTCGGATTAGGTTCCGGTGTCATCGGCCGTCCAGGCCGCGTCGGTTGCGGCCGTCCACGTCTTCCGCTCGCACGCTATCAAAGATGCGGACCACCGGCACAACGGCGCCGCAAGGCGCGAAGTTTTAGCGAAACGCGCGCTTGAGCGCGTCCGCAAGATCGGTTCGCTCCCAGGAGAAGCCGCCGTCTTTTTCGGGAGCGCGCCCGAAATGGCCGTAGGCCGCAGTGCGCTGATAGATCGGGCGGTTCAGCCGCAGCGTGCGCCGAATATGCGTCGGCCGCAGCGGGAAAATCTCCTGCAGCGTCTTGGCGAGCTTCTTCTCGTCTTCCTTGCCGGTCCCATGGGTGTCGACCAAGAGCGACATCGGATCGGCGACGCCGATCGCATAGGCGACCTGTATGGTGCATTGCTCGGCGAGGCCCGCCGCCACGACATTCTTGGCGAGATAGCGCGCGGCGTAAGCCGCCGACCGATCGACTTTCGTCGGGTCCTTGCCGGAAAACGCGCCGCCGCCATGCGGCGCATAGCCGCCATAGGTGTCGACGATGATCTTTCGCCCGGTGAGGCCGCAATCGCCGTCGGGGCCGCCGACGACGAAATTCCCGGTGGGATTGACCAGGAAATCGCCGGGCCGCTTCGGCATCCAGCCTTTGGGCAGCGCCGATTCGACCGCATCGGCGATCAATTCCCGGACCATGCCCGGCGAATATTTCTTGCCGTTGCGGGTCTGGGCATTGTGCTGGGTCGAGACCACCACTTTGGTGCAGCCGACCGGCTCGCCCTCGACATACTGCACCGTCACCTGGCTTTTGGCGTCGGGCTGCAGATCGAACAACTGCTTGTTGCGGCGCTTCTCGGAAAGCACTTTCAGAATTTTGTGAGCGAAATAGATCGGCGCCGGCATGAATGAGCCCTTCTCATAGACTTCGCTCTCGGTGCAGGCAAAGCCGAACATCATGCCTTGGTCGCCGGCGCCCTCCTGCTCGCCGCTCTTCGTCTTCTTGGCGTTCACGCCCATGGCAATGTCGGGAGATTGGCCGTGCAACAGTACCTCGACGTCGGCGCCGTAGTAGGAAAAGCCGTCCTGATCGTAGCCGATATCCTTGACCACCCCGCGCGCGATCTCGGTAATCATCTCCCGATTGACCACGGCTTTTTCACCGTGCTTGTGGAACAACGGCGCCTGGCCGCGGCCTTCGCCGGCGACGATGATCTTGTTGGTGGTGCACAGCGTTTCGCAGCCGAGCCGCGTATTCACCGCGCTTTCATCGGCAATGCCCAGTTTGATGTCGTTCTCGATGAACGCGTCGAGCACCGCATCGGAAATTTGGTCGCAGACTTTGTCGGGATGGCCCTCCGACACGGACTCGCTCGTGAACAGATAATTGGCGCGTCGCACAGTAACACTCCCCTCTTAGATCAGGCCCCTCTTAGATCATGGTCCGCTCAGGTTGAATCGGATCAGGGTCTAGAATTATTCGATTGAGCATGATCTTTGCGGAAAACTGGTAGCCATTTTTCCGGATCATGCTCTATAGCGTATCCCGATTTAACAGAATCGGCATACGCTATTAGCTGTTTGTTTCAGCATGTCCTTTTCGCAAAACCGGTTTCCACTTTTGCGGGACATGCTCTAGGCGGCCTCAAGCATCGGTCTCGGTTTTGGCTGCGCGGCGGCTGCCGCGCGGAGCCGAGCGGTTGTTGCAGTGTACTCCTGCGCGGTCAAGATGTGGGCCAAAGGTGGGCGCCCGCCGGCGCGGCGCCGTGGAAAACACCTACGGCGCAGGACAGTCGGGAGGATCGTTCAGCGCTTGTCGCGTCCGGCGATCTGCTCCACGAGGTCGACGATTCGTCGCCGCAGCTTGGAATCCTCGATGCGCATGAATGCCTTGGTCAAGGCCAGACCGTCCGAGGTGGCGAGGAAGTCCGACACATAGGCCGGCGACGGCGCTTCACCCATTCCTTCGTGCCGGCCGACGGTGATTGCGCTTGGGGCGCCCTCGAAAAAGAATGAAACCGGCACCTGAAGGATCTGGGCGATCTGCTGCAGCCGGCTCGCGCCAATGCGATTGGTGCCCTTCTCGTATTTTTGCACTTGCTGAAAAGTAAGACTGAGCGCGTCACCGAGTTTCTCTTGGCTCATGCCGAGCATCATCCGGCGCATGCGCACGCGCGCGCCGACATGCTTGTCGGTCGGGTTGGGCGCCTTCTTAGCCAACATAGCCATCTCAACTCCCGTAGGTTTCTGCCGATGCAGTAGATAGTAAATCTGTCACACTTGAAACCACTTTTTACAAGCATCGTCACGCACGAATTTATTTGGAACGGTTCATTCTTATTGTTCGGGAAAGCAAAACGCATAGCTGATCAGACGAACAGCGGCGCATTCACCGCCCGCCACGCGTGTCAGTTGCGTCCGGGGGAGCCTAAACAGCCTCAAGTCGGTAGAGAACTATTTTTACGCGAAGTCTACAACCTGTTAACGCTGTTTTGGCCGCGTAGCTTGGGTTCGGGAGTTTGGGTCCCAAATCAGTTTTTAGTCCTATTCGCTACCCGGCGACGCAGGACGACGACAAAAGCGATTACCAGCATGATGTAAGCCGGCAGGTCGCCGAGCCGCACATAGATCGGCGCACCGATCGCTCGTGGCAATGGCGCATCCAACACGCCCTCGGTGCCCAGCGGCAACGAGTCGATCACCCGGCCTAGCGGATCGATGACGGCAGAGATGCCGGTGTTGGCGGCGCGCGCGACCGGCAGGCCGAGTTCGATGGCAGTGACGCGTACCTGTTGAAGATGCTGGTAGGGGCCGGTGGAATTGCCGAACCAGCCGTCGTTGGTGACATTGACGATCCAGCCCGGCCGCTTGCCCGGCGGCATCACTTCGTCTGGGAAGGTTGCTTCATAGCAGATCAGCGGCAACGCCATCGGCGCGCCGGGAACGGCGATCAGGCGATGGCGGTCGCCGGCGAGGAATCCGCCGCGCTCTTCCGTCACGTCTTGCAGGCCGAGCCGCGCGAGCAGAGGCGGCAGATATTCGCCGAACGGCACGAGGTGGACTTTGTCATAGACCGCATCAATCGAGCCGCTGTGATCGATCACATAGATCGAATTATAGACGCCCGATTGCGCCGGATTGTCCGGATCGGCGAGCCGGACGGCGCCGGTGATCAGCACGGCGTTTGGCGGCAGCAAATGCGTGATCTGCGCCAGCGCATCCGCTTCGCGGGTGAGAAAAAACGGAAAAGACGATTCCGGCCAGATCAGTTGTGTCGTATCGCCCATGCCGCGCGGCTGCTGGTCGGCGCTCCGGCTGGACAAGGCGATATAACGGTCCATGACCTGTTGCTTGGCCGAATAATTGAAGCGGGCATCCTGCTGCAAATTCGGCTGCATGATGCGCAGGTGCACGCCGTTGACGAGTTGCGTCGGGGTTCGATCGAGTCGCCACGCCCCGAAGGCGCCGAGCGCCGCGAGGCTCACCAGCCCTAGCGATAGCGGTCCCCATGGCAGCTTGGTCTCCGATGGGTCGTCGCCCAGCGTCGCGGGACTGGCGCACACGACGATGGTGATGAAGGTCAGTCCCCAAATCCCGAAGACCGAAGCGGCTTGCGCCAGAGCCAACGGCGAAGTCAGCGCATAGCCGAAGGCGTTCCAGGGAAATCCGGTCAGCAAATGCCCGCGCAGCCATTCCGATGCCGTCAGCCCCACGCCCAAGGCCAGGATCCGCGCCGCGCCGCGTGTCCAAATTATGCGTGCGGCTGCAACGCCGGCGGCGGTATAGACCGCACATACCGCCGGTAAGCCGATGACTGCAAACGGCAACAGCCACCCAAAGGTCGGAGCATCGACGAGGAACGCGTAACCGATCCAATAGAGGCCGACGACGAAATAACCGAAACCGAACCACCAGCCGGTCATCGCCGCGGCGACGACCCCGCCCCAGCGGCCGACGCCGGCGCCATCGATCAGCCAGACCAGCGTCGGGAACGTCAAAAACAAGATCGGCCACGCATTGAACGGCGCCATTGCCAGCGCCGAAAGCGCGCCGGCCGCAAACGCGATGCCCCGGCGCCGCCAGCCCCAGGACAATACGGTGGCGTGGATCAGCCGCCTCACGATGTCCGCGGCGTGTTCTGGTTTGGCCGATTGGGCTCCTCGCGCGGCGGTGTCGCACGCGGCGCGCGCGCGCCAGCGG
>JBAQHW010000392.1:0-2329 GCA_049288525.1 Xanthobacteraceae bacterium | reverse complement strand
GGGCATCGTCGACATCGGGAATTCCTGATGGCGCTTTTCGGTGTTGAGCCAGTTGTCGCGCTGGGTGTCGTCGAGAAACAGCGAGCCGTCGGTGCCGGTGATCTCGATCCAGGTGGCGCAATAATTCGGAAAGCTCGGCGGCAGGTTCCAGCCGCCGCCGATCATCACCGCAATGCCGTTGTCCATGGTCACGGTGGTGAACATGATGTCGTGCGAGCCGTTGACCGGCTGCATATAGCCATAGGCGCCCTGGCTGTAGACGCGCACCGGCTTCGCGGGCTCCAGCAGCCAGAATACGAAATCGAGATCGTGGGTCGATTCCATCACCACCGGCGACAGCCGCACCCGGCTCGCGATCTTCTTGCCGAGCTCGCGCGACAGATGGCGGCTGACCAGCACCGAGACGACTTTGCCGAGCGTGCCGTCGGTGATCTTTTTCTTGGCGTAGGCGATTTTCGGGTTGAAGCGCTGCGAATAGCCGATGGTGAATTTGAGATTGTTGCGCTTGGCGAGCTGGATCAGCTCATCGGCTTCCCACAGTTCCAAGGCAATTGGCTTTTCCAGCATCACGTTCTTGCCGGAGCGCAGGCAATCGCGCGCGATCGGATAATGGTTGGCTTCGGGCGTGGTCGAGACATAGACGACGCGGATGGCGTCGTTCTTGATGATGTCGTTGTAGTCGAGCGTGGACGTCGCCGGCTGGTAGAGCTTCGTGACCTCGGTAAGTCGGTCCGGCTTGATGTCGCAGAGGTGCAATTTGTCGACCAGCGCCGTGCGCGACAGCGTATCGGCGCGCAAGCCGCCGATCCATCCCACCCCGATCACGCCTGCTTCAACCGTTTTCACCTTGGGCTTTCCTCATGTTTTTGCGGCCGGATAAAGCCATGCCGGAACGACCGGCGCAACGGGCGTATATCCCGCCCCGCGAAAGCGGGAGGGGGGACCGCGCGAAGCGCGGTGGGAGGGGCGTCTGACTCGTCGCCTCGCTTTCCTCGCAAGTGGACTCCTCACGGCTCGCGCCCCTTCCACCACCCTGCTCCGCAGGATGGTCCCCTTCCCCGCTATCGCGGGGCAGGATGCAAGCGTTCATCGTCCCCGCGCGCGCCTTCGCCCACGGGCCGTCCGATTTCAGTGACGTGAAGCGCGAAACCGGAGCAAAGAAGATGCCGAGCGGTGGTGGCTTCGGTGTTTCTCTTCGCTTTTTCGGTTTCGCCAAAAAAGGAAAAAAAGGAATATGGAACGCCGGAAGACGCAGGGCCGTAACCTCCGCACCTTGGTTGGTGCGGCGCTGCCTCCACCGCGACCCTCAGCGCGTGAGGGCCGGGGAGGAGGCAGCTCGCCTTCCGGCGTTCCACCACGGCTCTTCCCAAGGGGTGTTGTTGTCCCTTGGTGCGATCCGGGCCAGGCTTCGTGGCGGCTTTGCCAATGCGGCGGATATGACCGCCGGCTTTGCCCCCACTTCCAGCGACGCACCTCGCACGCCGGTCGTAATGCCGGCGGGCATGATGCCCGGACCGCCCGGGAGCAGGTTGCAAACCTGCCCGCGGGCTCCGCCTCTCGCCCCGCCGCCGCGATTTGCCTTCGCGACGCCGTCCTTTACCGGGCGGGATGATTCGGTGACGTATGTAGCATTATTGGGGACTTAAGTCAATAGAGAGGTGACAGGCGGTGTCATCGTCCGCGCAGGCGGACGATCCAATATTCGCGAGGCATCGAGAACGATTACCCAGGCTGACGCATACTGGATGCTCCGCCTTCGCGGGGCATGACAACGTTGAAAACTCTCTCCGCAAATTGGGGATAGACCTCGGCCAGCATCGGCGCGACGGTCGCGCGCAGCAGATGCAGCGTCTCGGCCGAGGGCGCCAGTGTCACCGGCACCTCGGCCGGGCGGTCGAAATCGAAGCCGGTGTTGTCGAGCACTTCCTCGACGCTGTGGCCGGGATGGACGCTTGCCAGGCGGAAGCGGCGGCGGTCGCGGTCGAAGTCGAACAGGCAGCGGTTGGTGACGAGCGCGATCGGGCCGCCCGGACGAAAGACATTCGCTTCGCTGCCGCCCGGTGCGCTGACGAAATCGACTTTCGGCACCAGCGTGCGACGCGAGTGCTCGACGCGGAACAAGATCACCTTGGGCACGACGTAATAGAGATAGGCCGAGCCGAACGAGCCGGGAAAGCGCGCTTTTGGGTGATCGTAATCGCCGACACTGACCAGATTGATATTGCCTTGCCCGTCGATCTGGCCGCCGGAGAGAAAGACTACATCGATGCGGCCCTGGCCGGCGCAGTCGAACAATTCGCGCGCGCCGTCGGTAAAGAAGGTATGCGCC
>JBAQHW010000391.1:0-3167 GCA_049288525.1 Xanthobacteraceae bacterium | reverse complement strand
GCGCAAGCCGCCATATCCGCGGCGCGCCCTGTGCGCCGCTTGCGTACGGGTCTCTCTGCGGTCCGCACTTGACCGCAGTGCGCTTGCCGGCGGTCCATCTCCTTCTTTTATCTTTCGTAGCCCGGGTTGAGCGAAGCGAAACCCGGGAGCGGCATAAACGCTTCGCGATCGTACCCGGATTTCGCTCCGCTCAATCCGGGCTACGACCTTACCTTCGTCATTGCCGGACTTGATCCGGCAATCCATGCGGCGAAGCCGTTGAAACAAAAGTTCGGGTTGGCTGAGATCGCTTGATCTCAGCATGGACCGCCGGATCAAGTCCGGCGGTGACGAGGAGAGTGCGTGCGCTGTTGGAATTGTGGATCGGAACCGACGCGCGGAAAAACGTGAAGAGCGGAGGCGGAGATGTCACAGTGGCGCCGGCGCGTTCCCTTGACTAGCATGCGCCGCGAACCGGCCAGCCAAGCCGAGAGATAATATCCCGGGGGGAACACATGACCACATCTGTCAATGCAGCATCTGCCAGCGTCACGTCTGTCAATGCCGGAGGGCGGCTCGATCGGTTGCCGGTCTCGTCGTTTCATTACCGCATCTTCTGGCTGATCGGCGCCGGCATGTTTTTCGACGGCTACGATCTCTACGTCGCCGGCGGCGTCTTGGCGGCGACCATCCACACCAAGTTCTCGACGCTGCCGCAGAATCTGCAATTCCTGTCGTTGACCTTCGTCGGCATGACGATCGGCTCTCTGGTCACCGGCTTTGTCGGCGACAAATACGGCCGGCGCTTCACCTATCAGATCAATCTGTTGATCTTCGGCCTCGCCTCGCTCGCCGCCGCCTTTGCACAGGACATGCCGCAGCTCATCATCTGCCGCTTCGTGCAGGGTCTCGGGCTCGGCGCCGAGATCGTGGTCGGTTATTCGACGCTGACCGAGTTCGTTCCGCCGGCGAGCCGCGGCCGCTGGCTGTCGTTCATGGCCTTTCTGACCGTGTGCGGATTCCCGGTCACCGCCATCCTGTCTTATCTCATCATTCCGACCTGGGGCTGGCGGCCGATGTTCGTGATCGCCGGACTTGGCTCGCTGGTGGTCTGGTATCTGCGCAAGAACCTGCCGGAATCGCCGCGCTGGCTTGAGGCAGAGGGTCGCACCGCGGAAGCCGAGGCGTTGCTGGAGGCGATCGAGAAGGACGTGGCGTCGACCGCGGGCGCGCTGCCGGCGCCGGCCATCGCTGCGCCCGTGCCGCAACTGTCGGCCGCAGACATGTTCAAGCCGCCGATCCTGCAGCGCCTCTTGTTGGGCTGCTGGGTGTTGATCACGATCAATACGCTGATCTTCGGTTTCGTGATTTTCCTGCCGCAGTTCTTCCTGCGCCAGGGATTCACCATCACCAACTCGCTCGGCTACACGGTCGTGCTTGCGGCGGCTTCGCTGGTCGGCTGCGCCGCCGGCGCGGTCCTGTCCGACAGCATCGGCCGGCGCCCGAGCATCATCCTGGGCTCGGTCGGCACCATCGTGTTCGGCTGGATTTACGCGCATTTCAACGCGGCGTCCGATCCGGTCCTGGTGCTGAGCATCGGCGCGATCCTGATCATTGCCATCTATATCCAGACGGCGCTGTTGTTCGGCGTTTACACGCCGGAATTGTTCCCCACCGAGATCAGGCTGCGTGCCAACGGCATTTGCAACACGCTGGGCCGCGGCGCCACCGTGGTATCGCCGTTTATCGTCGGCTTTCTGATGGTGAATTACGGCTTGCCGGGCGTCGTCTGGCTGATGATCGGCCTCTTGATCGTGCAGATCGCCGCCGTGCTGGTCTGGGGCGTCGAGCCCGCCCGGCGCCCGCTGGAGGGTCTCGATCCCAAGTCCGGCGCTGCGGCGTGAACGCCGCTTGACCGGCGCGGCCGGCATCGCGATATGAGGCCGGGGTGTCGGCAACCGGGTCCTGGGAAGATTCTATGTTCGATGCCTTTAAAAGCTTCATTTCCGACTTTGTCGACGGCGGCAAGCATCCGAGCGCGTTCGGCGAGGACGATTACCGCCTCGCCGCCGCGGCGCTCCTGGTGCATGCCGCCACCATCGACGGCGCCATGACCGACAGCGAGCGCTCAAAGCTACATACGGTGCTTAAGCAAGGCTTCCAGCTTGACGATGCCGCGACCGATGAACTGATCGCCAAGGCGACGGCGGCGGAGCAGGAATCGGTCGACCTTTATCATTTCACCCATTCGCTTAACCGCGCGCTCAACGAGGATGGCCGCGCCCGCATCATCGAGATGATGTGGCAGATCGTCTATGCCGACGGCCGCCGCGACGAGCTCGAGGACAATCTGCTATGGCGGGCCGCCGATCTCCTGGGCGTTTCCCCGCAGGAGCGGATCGCGTTGCGCCGCCGCGTCGGCGGTGACGATGCCGAACCGGGCGCGCCGGGCGATACAGCCCTGCCGGACGGCGCCAGCGGGCAGGGCAGCCCGGCATGAAGCCGGTCGCGCTGATCACCGGCGCGTCATCTGGTATCGGCGCCGATCTGGCGCGCGTCTTTGCTGAAAATAGTCACGAGCTGGTGCTGGTGGCGCGGCGCCAAGACCGGCTCGAGACCTTGGCCGCGGAGATCACCGCGTCCGGCCGGCCGCGGCCGACCGTGCTGGCGCTCGACCTTGAACGGCGCGATGCCGCCGCGACGCTGGCCACTGAACTGTCGGCGCGTGGACTTGAGCCCGCCTATGTCGTCAACAAGGCCGGTTTTGGCTTAAGCGGCCGCGCCGCCGAACTGAGCCGCGACGAGCAATTCGCCATGATCGACCTCAATGTGCGCACGCTCACAGAATTGTCGCTTTGCTTTGTCGACAGTCTGGCGCGTCATCGCGGTGGCATTCTCAATGTCGCTTCGATCGCCGCCTTCCTGCCCGGCCCTGGCATGGCGGTGTATTATGCCAGCAAGGCCTATGTGCTGTCGTTCAGCCAGGCGCTGCATCGCGAACTCGGCCCCCGGAGCATCCGGGTGACCGCACTGTGTCCCGGCCCGGTGCCGACCGAATTCCAGGAGCGTTCGGGCATGCGCTTGCCAAGCGCCTCCAAGCTCCTCGAGCTGCCGGCCTCGGAGGTGGCGCGGATCGGCTATCGGGCGCTGATGCGCGGCGAGCGTGTCGCGATCGCCGGAGCCGGCAA
>JBAQHW010000390.1:0-16622 GCA_049288525.1 Xanthobacteraceae bacterium | reverse complement strand
GTGTTGGTGACCTGCAGGCGGCCGTTGAGGCCCGGATTAAGCAAAAGAATGCTCTGGCGGTCGGCGAATTCGATCGGCGAAACGTCGGCCTTGCTGGCAATCTCCGAGATTTGCTTGAGGTAGCCGTTGTACTCGTTCCACTTCCACATATACGGAGCGGTTTTCATCTGGTTGACGGCGACGCGGCCGCTGGCGAGCTGGCCGGAACCTTCGCCGCTCGTTTCGCTGAACCAGGGCCGTTGCGCCGGGGAGTTGGCTTGGGTGCGGACCCAGATATTGTGCTTGCCGGCGTCGGTATTGATGGCCTCCATCAATTCGCGCGCCTTGTTGGAAAGCCCGGCCGGGGCGGGGGTCTTCATCGTTACCGTTGCCATGGCGTTTTCTCCATAACGGGGCAGCTACAGCCCTGCTATAGCGCCGCTTCGGGCCTGTTGCGCCCGTTTTCGTCCGTTACGGCAGGTATAGTGGCTCGGCCGGCCTTTGCAAAGGCCGCGGGCCGTCGTGTAGCGCGAGGTGGTCATGCGTGCCAGGAGGCACGGAGCCGAATTTTTCGGTTGCGGTCGTGAACTCAGCCGGCGCTGAGGAAGTCGCGGACAGCTTTGGTGAAGTCGCCCGGCCGATCCATGTTGCAGATATGACCGGCGCCGGGAATTTCGACGTAGCGCGAGCCTGGAAGCTTCTCGTTGAGCTTGCGCATGGCGGGCGCCGGTGCGTCCTTCTCGCCGACCAGGAACAGCACCGGGCGCGTCACGCCGGCGACCGCGGATGCGAAATCGTGTTCGGCCAGTGCGGCGGCGCAGCCGATGAAGCCGTTGACCGGCGTGGCCCGGATCATGGCGCGGATTTTGTCGACATGCGGCGGATTCTTCGCCAGGATTTCCGGCGGCACCCAGCGTGAAACAGTAGGCTCGACCAGCGCCTCGATTCCCTGTTTTTGCGCGATTGCGATGCGCTCTTCCCATTGCTGGCTCGACTGCGGCGTCGACTGGCACGGCGAGTCGCAGACGATGATCCGATCGAACCGCTCGGGATGGCGCTCGGCCAATCCGAGCGCGGCGGCGCCGCCCATCGATAGCCCGGCAAAATGCGCTTTCTTGATCGACAGTGCATCGAGCAGGCCGAGCACGTCGGCCAAGAGCGTGTCGTAGCTGTAGCGGCCGGCCGGCGCGTCGGTTTCGCCGTGGCCGCGCTGGTCGTAGCGCAGAACGCGATAGGAATCCTTCAGCGCCGCCGCCTGCTCGTCCCACATTGCCAGACTGGTGGCGAGCGAATTGGAGAACACGAGGCACGGTGCGTCGTCCGCGCCGTCGATCTGATAATTCACGGTGAGGCCGTTGGCTTTGATCTTCATTTCGGGTCCCTGGCTGGTTTGTTTTAGTGTGGCAAGAAATCTTCGAGCAGCGCGGCCAACGGCTGCGGCACCTGTGTCGGCATGAAATGGCCGGCCTCGTCGAGCAGCTCGAAGCGTACACCGGGGATTTTCTTTGCCAGTTCCGCGGTGCCGGCATGCGGCCGCACCGTGTCGTGGCGGCCGGCGACGACCATGGCCGGGCAGTGGATCTGCGGTAGCATGTGCAGCATGTTGGTGCGCGCGAGACAGCGAAAGGCGAGGCCGAAGCAGACCGGATCGTTGGCGAGGTAGCGGCCGAGATAGGCCTCGTAGGCGGCGCGTTCGCCGAGATATTGCGGATAAGACTGCGCCAGCGTTGTCGGCAGCGAGGCACGCATGCCTTCGCGCGCGGCGAAGGCGGCGCGCTCGTCGAGCGCCGCCGCGCGGCTCGCATCGACGCCGGGCGCCGGATTGCAGAGGACTAACGCTCCGACCCGGTCTGGATATTTTTCCAGAAAGCGCAGCGCCTGAGTGGCCGCCGCGGCGACGGTGACAAAAGCATAAGGCGGCTCGAGGCCAGTCTTGGTCGCCAACGCCTCGAAATCCTCGACCAGCACGTCGTTGGAAAAATCCTGGCGCACTTTCTCCGAAAGCCCGGCGCCGCGCTGATCGTAGCGCAGGACGCGAAAGCGGCTCGCCAAGCGCGGCACGACGCCGTCCCACGACTTGAGCGTGCCGCCGAGCTCATGCAGCAGCACGACGGACCGCCCGGATTCGCCGGCCAGCGCGTAATGCAGACTCACGCCATTGACGTCGATGAAAGGCAACGCCGCCTCCTAAAACTACCAGCCGATGAGGCGATCGAGCGAATAAGCGCCGCCACCGTGCACCAACACATAGAACATGGCGATGGTCCACATCAGCGTATATTCCAAACCGAGCTTATTCCAAAAATATTTGCCGACGCGCCAGCGCTCGACATTGGCGACCAGGAGAAAGACCAGGACGACGGCAGCCACCGGCCGGGTGAACAGCCCGAGTGCCAAAAGCGGACCGCCGACAAGCTGGGTGGTGGAGATCGCCGCCGCCCAAAAGCGGCCAGGCCGATAGCCGCTTTGATCGAGTTGTTTCGCCAGTTCGCCAAGATTGAGCGCACGCACGCCGGTGTTGGGAAAAAAGCCGAATGTGTTGCGCAATCCATGTGGCACGAGCGCCAGCCCGACCCAGGCGCGCAACAGCGCGAAGGCGAACGGCAGCAACGCCGGGAAGTGCGAGATGGCCTGCGATTGCAACGCGACCTCAATGCGCCATCAGCACCGGCAGCTTGGCATTGGCGAGAATGTGCCGGGTGGTGCCGCCGAAAATCATCTGGCGCAAGCGGCTTTGCGTGTAGGCGCCCTTGACGATGAGATCGCAGCCAAGCTCTTCGGCCTTGGCGAGGATGATTTCGCCGGCATTGCGCTTTGCCGGAGGCTTCAGCGTGATAGGCTCGGCGGCGATACCGTTCAGCTGCAGCGAATGGGCCATCTGCTCCCCGCTTGGTCCGGCGACGGTCGCTCCCTCGACGGTGAGAATGGTGACGCGCCCGGCAAGCCGCAGTAGCGGCATGGCGTCGGCCATGGTGCGCGCCTGCTCGGTGCTATTGTTCCAGGCGACCAGGATATTGGTGCCCAGTGATCGCGGCGAAGCCGGCGGCGCGATGAGAACCGGCCGTCCGCTCTCGAAAAGCGCCGATTCCAGCGTGATCATCGACGGGCTCTGCCACTCGTCGCCCGGGCGCGCCAGCACGATGATGTCGAAGACGCGGCCGTAGCTGCCGACGAAATCGTGGCCGCTTGGGGCGTCCTTGAGCCACGACCACGACAGCGCGGCGCGCGCCTCGCCGGTCCGCTCCGCGAGCTGATGATTGTCCATGAACGAGCGGAACAGCGTTTCCGCCTGCCGGATCATCTCGGCGTCGTTTTCCTTCACCGCGACCATGGTCAGGCCGCTGTCCGGGTCCATGGCGACCAGATCGGCGACGGCCGGCCGCAGCGGAAAGCCCTCGATGCAGCCGTCGAATTTTTGCGCCAAGAGGAGCGCGGTATCCAGCGCCGAGACCATGGTGGAACCGTGCTCGGTCGGAACAAGAATGGTTTTCATGCGCGCGCCCCAGACAATGTCGGCACAACCGTGGTCGTTTTCCCCTGCGGAAGGCGCCCCTGAGCGGGGTCTTGGATTACCGGCCATACTGCCGCGCCGGCGTGCGGCGGACAAGACTTCTAACAGCGGCTTTTCGTCAGTGAAGTTCGTTCTCGCCCTGGAAGTCGGCGAGGACATCCATGAGCGCCCTGGGCTCGACTTTGACCGGGCCGGTAAATGGCCGGTCGATGGCGACGATGGTGAGGAGCTCGGCGAATATGATCAGGGACAAAAGTCCGGTCATGAGCACCTGCACGCGCAGGTTACGCGTGCCGAAAAAGAAGGTGAAACCGATGGTGATGATGGCGCCGCCGAACAGAACCAGCCAGATGACCCCGGGGACAGCGCCTTCCGAGGCGATCAGCCGGGTCCGGCGCGCCTGGGTCATCTGGTCGAGCTGATGCAGCACCTCGGCTATGACGGGATTTCCGGCGCTTTGCGAGACGTCGGACTTCAGCAGCGTCGCGTAGATGGCGTTGAGCGCCTTGCGCCCGGCAGGGCTTTGCTGCGGGGTGCCGCGACCCATGGCGGGCCAGTCATCCTTGATCGCGGCCTCCAGATAGGCCGTGACCGCCGCGCGCAGGTCTGCGCCGGCCTTGTCCCCCATGCCCTGCGACAACCGGTAGATCGTGGTCGCGGCGCCGGCCTCCTGCACGACGCTGGCTTCGGCGTCGCTGAATTTTTGCCAGACCACGATTATGGCAAAGGCCAACAGCACCGCGTAGAGCACCCCGAGCACGGCATATTTGAACCCGGCGATCTCGTTGTTGGCGGTCAGCCGTTCGAGCGTGACATGGCGGCGGACCACAATCGGGCCGAGCATGGAGAGCGCCGTACCCAGGCCGATAAGGATCGTGCCCGAAAGCCAGAGCGAGTGACTGGTGAGAAAGAAAATCATGCTGCGCTCGTTTGCGAAGCCCGGCGGGATAGACTTGGCTGATCGTACTCGGCCCTGGGGCGACAAGCCTAAGACTTGAGGATAATTGCCTGAATCAACGGCGTCACGGCAATGCTCAATTCGAAACCTTTGCTAGACTATGCTTGATTCGAGCCACGAATCGGCAAGAGCGCTCTCGGCGAACCGCTATGCGCAACTATGGCATCCCGCAAGATCAATCGACGACGGCGCGGATTCTGCTGATCTGCCCGGATTGCGGTCATGAGAATTCCGAATTCGCCGACACCCTGCGCGGCATGGGCACGTTCTACTGCAGCGGCGAGGAGTGCGATTATCTCTTCGATCTGGCGCCGAACCGGCGCGCGGATTTCGGCAAGGGATTTGTCGAGGCCTGCCGACGCTTCTATGCCGCGTTTTATGCAGTGCGTGGACAGAAGGCGCGCTAGCGGCGTCATTTCCCCGCTTGCGCGGCCGCCGCGGCCGCTTTGACGAGTTCGACCGGATCGGTGAAAGCGGCGACGCCGAAGGCGCGCAGTTTTGCGATCGCCTCCTCGACGCTCATCTTGCGGGTTGCCTCGTGGCCTGCGGCCAGCCCGACGAACAGAGGCTTCGGCAGCGGCTCGGCAGTCATCCAGGCGATGAGTGCGTCGACGCGTTCGGCGAGCGAGCGCGACGCGATGACGGTCTGAAACACGATCGCCTTGATGGTCTTGCGCTCCGCCAGCGCGCGGGCGATTTGCAGCCGCTGGGTCATCGTCTCGTCGGGCGCGCCGCGCAGATTGTCCATGAAGCTCGCGGCCGAGAGCCCGTGGTCCGCCAAAAGGTCCATCATCATCATCGCCAGTCCCGCGCCCGAGGTGACGAGGACGACGTCGCCGCCGGTCTCCAGGAGCTGAAAACCGAGTTCGCGCGCGGAGCGCTCAAGCGCGGTCATGGCGCGCGCGGCAAGGCCGCGGCTCACCGCGAATTCGTCCGGATCGTGGCGGAAGCTCGCGGCGTCATCGCGGACGAGCTTGGCGTCGCAGGCCATGAAGCCGCCATGCTCGGTCAGCGCCAGCGGGTTGATCTCCAACAGCTCCAGATCCTCCTGGCGCGCGATCTGCGGCAGCCGCGCGGCGTAGCGCGCCAGCCGCGCCGCCAGTTGGCGCGGCAGAAATCGGGCGATGGCCGGATAGATCGTTTCCGGCGTCGTGCCGTCGTCGACCGCGATGCGCGCGAGCTTGGCCGACTGTTCGACGTTTTCGCCGCCCTGCGGTGCGACCAGCAATTCGAGCCGCTGCTGCGTGCCGTCGATTCGCACGGCAACGAAAATCTCGCGCGCGATCGGCACCGCTTCTTCGAGGAGAAGCGGCGTATTGGCATCGTCCAGCGTGGCGAGGATCAGCCGGCGCGCTTCCCGGAAGCCGGCGAGGGCGTCGAAGCGCCGGACGAGCCCGCGCTTGCCGCGGCCGCCTTCGAGAATTTGCGCCTTCAACACAAATCCCGGCCAGCTGTCTACCTCGCCGGGCGGGGTGTCGCCGGGGCCCAGCAGGACGCCGCGCGGCACCGCGATACCATGGCGGCGCAACAAGGCTTTTCCGTCGACCTCGGCAAGACGCATAATGAGTATGATCCCGCGCCGCCCGGCGCAGCCTTCGCAAGTCTATTTCAAAAGTCTACCGCATGACCGCCCTGTTGCATCTTCCATTTCTCGATCCGGAGCCCTGGCGGGTCGCGGTGCTGAGTCCGACCGGGCGCTACGCGCGTCACCAGGTTGCCGGCATGCTTGCCGCCGGCACGCGGGTTATCGGCGGGGTCGCGCTCGGCCGCGGCGGCGGCGTCATGAAGGGCGCGGCGGAAGGCCTAATCGACGGCGTGCCGCTTTACGACCGCGTCGCGGAGTTGCCGGAGCGGCCGAACATCGCGCTGATCTATACCCCGGCCGAAGGCGTGCGCAACGCGATCGCGCAGTGCGCAAGCGCAGGCGTTGCGACCATCGTGGCCGCGGCCGAATACGTGCCGGTGCACGACGCGCTGGCGGCGGCGAAACTCGCGCGGGCGGCGGGAAGCTGGCTCATTGGCCCGAACACGCTTGGCATTTTCGTGCCCGGGCGCGGGCTCCTTGGCTCCATCGCGCCGAGCTTCTGCGCGCCCGGCCGGCTTGCGGTGATTGTCCGCAGCGGCACGGTGGCGCTGACCCTGGCGCGGCAATTGACCCTTGCCGGCATCGGCCAGCGTCTGGTCGCCCACATCGGCGGTGACAGTGTAATCGGGCGCAATCCGCACGAATATTTGCAGGCCCTGGCGGACGACGAGGCAACCGCCGCCGTGCTGTTCTGTGGCGAGATCGGCGGCGACAAGGAATATGCCTTCGCCGAGGTCGCACGCGGTTATGCCAAACCCATCGTCGCCATGGTGGTCGGCCGTCACGCTCCGGCCGAGAAACAGATGGGCCATGCCGGTGCGCTGATCGGCAGCGCGCGCGAGGGGGCGCAATCGAAACTCGACGCGCTCGCCGCCGCTGGTTGCCTGGTCGCCAAGGGACTGGAAGACGCCGTCGAGACAGTGTCAAAGCTGGGATTACAGGCTTAGGCCATGAAGCTGCATTGGTCGCCGCGCTCGCCGTTCGTTCGCAAGGTCATGATCGTCGCGCATGAACGCGGCATTGCCGGCCGCATCACCTGCGTGCGCACCGTGGCGGCGACGGCCAAGCCGCACGCCGAACTGATGGCCGACAATCCGCTGTCCAAAATTCCGACGCTCGTTCTAGACGACGGCACGGTGCTCTACGACTCGCGGGTCATCAGCGAGTATCTCGATGCGCTCGACGGCACGCCGAAGCTGTTTCCGCGCGAGCCCAAGGCGCGGATCACCGCCCTGCGCCGTCAGGCGCTGGGCGACGGCTTTCTGGACATGATGGTGCTGTTGCGCGACGAGCGCATGCGCGCGCATCCTTCCGAACAGCACATCGCAAGCACGGCGGCGCGCAAGTCGGCCGTGCTGGCAAGTCTGGAGCGCGAGGCGGAGTCGCTGACGACGACGCCGTTCGGCATCGGCCATATCGCGATCGGCTGCGCCTTGTCCTATCTCGACTTCCGGTTTGCCGACGATCATTGGCGCAAGGGCCACCTGCGGCTCGCCAATTGGCATGCCGCGTTCGCGGCACGACCGTCGGTGCGCGCCACGCAGCCGGTTGACGATTCCTGAAGGCCACTAGGCAATTCGGTATGCCGCTCACTGCAGCGTCGGATCGAGCACGATCTTGCCCTGACCTTCATGCCGTTCGACCAGGCGGTGGGCTTCGGCGGCCCGCGCCAGCGGCAGCACCCGTTCGATTTGCGGGACGACTTTGCCTTGCGCCGCGGCGGCGAGGCAGTGCGGCAGATCGGACGGTGTGTAGCCGGGCATGCCCTTGATGGTGATGCGCTTGTGATAGAGGTGCGAGAAGTCGATCGCCACATTGGGCCCGGCGTGCGCGCCGGCGGTGACGAGGCGGCCATTCATGCCGATAGCGTGGAACGCTGACGGCAGCACGGCCGGGTTGGCGATATTGTCGTAAAGGACGTCGACGCCCTTGCCGCCGGTGATCTTCATCACCTCGTCGCGGATATTGTGGGTCGAATAATTGACCGCGTGGTCGGCGCCGAGCTTCTTGCCTAACGTCGCACGGGCGTCCGAGCCGGCCGCGGCGATCACCCGCGCCCCGATCACGTTTTTCGCGATTTGAATGCCGATGCTGCCGAGATTGCCGCCGGCGCCCATGATCAATACCGTCTCGTCGAATTTGAGATCGGCGACATGGACCAGAAGATTCCAGGCCGTCGGTACATGACGCAACACGACGGCGGCGCGGTGGAAATCGAGATCCGCGGGCAGCGCAACCGCGGCACACGCCGGCACGGCGACTTTTTCGGCAAAGCCGCCGGGGCGCTTGACGCCCATCATGCCGCGCGGGCCGTCATAGCCGGAACCGTCTTCGGCGCAGATTTCGAGCGGCATGAAGCCCGCCGCGGCGACGCGGTCGCCGACGCGCCAGCGCGTGACCTGCGGCCCGACGGCGTCGACAATACCAGCGCAATCGACGCCGGGAATGAGCGGCAGCGCAACGCCGCGCGCCGTTTCCTTGCCGGCGCGCAGGCTGACGTCGAGGACGCGATTGACGGTCGCCGCGTGCACGGCGATGCGGATTTCGCCTTGAAGTGGCACCGGATCGGGCACGTCTTGGTAGCGTAAAACACCGGGCGGACCGAACTCGTGGATAACAATGGCTTTCATTCTCGCGACTGCTCGGCTTCGATTATGATGTTGGTTTCGGGCGGTGGTCCGAGATGACGTTTCCGGGGTCAGCCGTCAATGGAAATCGACGACAAGCTTGCTATTGCCGAATTGATTCAGTCTTGGGGCGTCTATCGCGATCAGGGCAGGTGGGACGAATTGCGTTCGACCTTCGCGCCTGACGGCCTTATTTCGATCTCCTGGTTCCGCGGGCCTTTCGAGCAGTTCGTCGAGCGCTGCACGGCGAATTTCGCCGCCGGCCATGCCTGGTCCCGCCATCACTTATTCGCGCCGACCGTGAGGCTCAACGGCGACCGCGCGGTGGCGGAGACGCCGGTGATCATCCGCGTGCGCCAGAAATTCAAGGACGTGCCGGTCGATCTCACCTCGTGCTCGCGCTTTCTCGATCGCCTTGAGCGCCGTGCCGAAGGCTGGCGGATCGCGGAGCGGGCGGCGATCTATGAGCGCGACCGGCTCGATCCGGTCGAGCCATCGGGGGAATTCGAGAAGCTGTTCCTGGCCGGCGGCGCGGCGCGGTTTCCCGAGCAATATCGCTATATGGCGTTTCGCCTAGCCCATTCCGAAGGCCGCGCGCTTGCCGCCATTGTCTATCGCGATGGTGGTCCCGAAACCGCCGAGCTTTACGCGCGCTTTTCGGCTTGGCTCGATGGCGGCGGTGCTTGACGCGCCCGCGCGCGGCCGGTAGCGGCGATGGAGTTTGGAGCCCTTCATGGCCGTTTACACCGATGTCTCGGCAGAGGACCTCGGCCGCTTTTTGGCCGGCTACGACGTCGGCGAGCTGTTGTCCTATAAGGGAATCGCCGAAGGGGTCGAGAATTCCAATTTTCTGGTGTACACCGGCGGCGGCCACTTCATCCTCACGCTCTACGAACGGCGCGTCGCCGAGCGCGATTTGCCGTTTTTTCTGGGCCTGATGGAGCATCTGGCGAGCCGCGGCATCACCTGTCCGCAGCCGGTGAAAAATCGCGGCGGCGAGGTGCTCGGTAAACTTGCCGGCCGTCCCGCGGCCATTGTCACCTTCCTTGACGGCATGTGGATTCGCCGCCCGAGCGCGGCACATTGCTCGGCGTTGGGCGAAGCGCTGGCGCGATTGCACCTGGCCGGCGCCGATTTTCCGATGCGGCGCGATAACGCGCTGTCGGTCGGCGGCTGGCGGCAACTCTACGAAACCTGCCGGGCCAGCGCCCACAAAGTGGAAGGCAATATCGAGTCCCTGGTCGCCGCCGAGCTCGACGGGCTGGAGCGCGACTGGCCGCGAGGGCTGCCGCAGGGCGTCATTCATGCCGATCTTTTTCCGGACAATGTCTTCTTTCTCGGCGACAAGCTTTCGGGGCTGATCGATTTCTACTTCGCCTGCACCGACACGCTGATGTATGATGTCGCTATCTGCCTCAACGCTTGGTGCTTTGAGCCGGATCATTCCTACAACGTCACCAAGGGCCGCGCGCTTCTCGCCGGCTATGCCAAGACGCGCGCGCCAGCCGATGCGGAATGGCAAATGCTGCCGCTCTTGGCCCGCGGCGCCGCGGTGCGTTTTCTCCTGACCCGGCTGGTCGACTGGCTCGACGTGCCGCCCGGTGCGCTGGTGCGGCCAAAGGATCCGCGCGAATACGCCCGCAAGCTGCGCTTCCATCAGAAGGTCAGAAGCGTCGGCGATTACGGAGTGGATGGCCTGTGAGTGGCGAACCGTCGCCGGCGCTGCCGCATGTGGTCGTTCACACTGACGGCGCCTGCTCCGGCAACCCGGGCCCCGGAGGCTGGGGTGCGATCCTCGGCTTCGGCGATCGCGAAAGGGAGCTAAAGGGCGGCGAGGCCGACACCACCAACAATCGCATGGAGCTGATGGCGGCGATTGCCGCGCTGGAAGCGCTCAAGCGGCCGTGCCGGGTGGATTTGCATACCGACAGCCAGTATCTGCGCAACGGCATCATGTCCTGGATCGCAAAGTGGAAACAGAACGGCTGGCGCACGGCGGACAAGAAGCCAGTCAAGAATGTCGATCTGTGGACACGGCTTGAGGCAGCGCTCGGCCAGCATCAGATCCGGTGGCATTGGGTTAAAGGCCACGCCGGTCACGACATGAACGAACGCGCCGACGTGCTCGCTCGCCAGGCGATTGCAGAAATAAGGGCAGGGAAGACCTAACCGTCATTCCGGCTACCGCGCAGCGGCAGCCCTGAATCCACTAACCGCAGGTCGAGCAGTAATTGCCCGTTCGAAATTATAGATTGCAGGTTCGCGGACTTTCGTCCGCGCCCCGGAATGACCAGATCACAACATCTTCATCAGATTGTCGGCACTGGAGACGTCGGCCTTGCCGGGCGTCTCCTCGACGTTGAGCGTTTTCACCACGCCGTCTTCGACCACCATGGCATAGCGCTGTGACCGTACGCCGAGACCGCGCTCGGTCAGGTCGGCGGTCAGACCGAGCGCCTTGGCCCAGTTGCCGCTGCCGTCGGCCAGAAATTCGATCGCTTCGCCGCCCGAAGCCTTCTTCCACGCGTCCATCACGAACACGTCGTTGACGCCGGTGACCGCGATGGTGTCGATGCCTTTGCCCTTGATCGAGCCGGCGTTCTTCACAAATCCCGGTAAATGGTTCTTGTGGCAGGTCGGCGTGAAGGCGCCGGGCACCGCGAACAGCACCACTTTCTTGCCCTTGAACAATTCGTCCGTGGTTTTCGGCTTGGGTCCTTCGGCCGTCATAACCATGAAAGTGCCGTTCGGTACGCGGTCGCCAACCTTAATCGTCATGATTTGTCCTCTCGATGAAAAATGAAAACGCCTCCGCCGCTCTATATTGGTGCAGCGGCGTCATAACCTAGCGTCCCGGGCGAATTAGTCGAGACGGGCGGGAACCTCAATGGCGTCGTCAGCCGAAACCGCAGTGAAGGTGAGCGTTGCGCCCTTGGCCTGCGCGTCGGGCGGCAGCCCGTCGAGATCGAAGCTGAAATGCCGGGTCGTGCCGTCGCCGCCCGCCGATTGCGGCTGCGGCAGCGACCAATCCGGGGTCGGTCCCTCGACGAACAGTTGCACCGGGGTCTGCGTCGGCGCGGTGAGGTCGACGACGACGCGGTCATGCGGCTGACCCGGCTCAAGATGGACGGCGGTGATCGCCAGGCCATTCGCCGGCCGGCTATTGAGACCGACCGCCGCGTGCCGCGGCACCCGGATTTCCGCCTTACGGATCGCCGCGTTCTCGGCGCCGTTGCCGTCGAGCGCAAGTTGCAAATTCGCTTCGACGGGAATGCACAAATTGCCGCACACCGCATAACCGAGCTTCAAATGCAGGACGGACTGTTTTTCAGGATGTTGCGGCGTGACCCGCAGCGGCAAGATGACATGGTCGACATAGCCGATCGACGTGCCGCCGGCGCCGTCCGGGAAGGACTCTGGCGCCGGCCACTCCACCGCGGTCGACTTCACATTGGTCGAGCCGGAAAAATCGAAAGTCGGTGGTACTCCGGTATCGCCGGGATCGTGCCAATAAGTATGCCAGCCGGGGTCGAGCTTGATCTCGATTCCGGCGCGAATGATCGGCGCCGCCGACGTCTTTGCGGCGTCGCCGGCGATCAGACGTGCGGCGGTATGCAGCTGTGTCGTCCAGTCCGAGGCGTCTTGCGCCCGGGCGGCAGAAGACATGGCCACCGCGGCAAGCGGCATCGCGGCAAAGCCGACCAGCAGGGCTGCCGCAAGTGTTAATCGTAATTGTGTCATTGCGCGCTGTGTAGGGCGAACGATCCGCACGCGCCACTGACATGATCGTGACTGGCGGGTCAAAGTGGTGCGCCGAAGGCGGAAATGCGTGCCGCTGGCAAATATATGATGCCAGTGCGGTTTTTGGATTTCATGTTCTTCACCGCGGTGGCGGCTTGATAACAGGAACTTCAAATCCTCCGCGCTCGCTTGCCGTAATTGCGGGTAGGCAGTTGCGGCTATTAGGACACATTATGAACTTTTCGCCCGCTCGTTCGTTTGCAAATTCGGATCGATGGGCTAACCTTTCCACATGAAATTGCCGCGCGGCACATCCGGGAAATCGAGGCGACGAGGCTACCTCGACGGCCAGATGCTGATTGCAATGCCGACGATGGGCGACGAACGCTTCTCACGCTCGCTCATTTATATCTGCGCCCATTCGGCCGAAGGCGCCATGGGCATCACCGTCAATCATCCGGCGCCGAATATCGACTTCCCCGATCTCTTGGTGAAGCTCAACGTCATTGCGACCGCCGACGCGATTCAATTGCCGCAGCGCAGCGGCGCGGTCAAAGTCATGCGCGGCGGCCCGGTCGAAACCGAGCGCGGTTTCGTGCTGCACTCGGCGGATTTCCACATCGAGAATTCGACGCTGCCGATCGATGACGGAATTAGCCTCACCGCGACCATCGACATCCTCAAGGCGATCGCGCGCGGCGACGGACCGGCCAGCGCCATCCTGGCGCTCGGTTATGCGGGCTGGGCTCCCGGTCAGCTCGAGAATGAAATCCAGGGCAACGGCTGGCTGCATTGTGCGGCCGATCCGGAGTTGATCTTCGGCGCCGACATCGGCGGCAAGTACCAAATGGCGATGAAGAAGATCGGCATCGATCTCGGCATGCTATCGAGCGAAGCCGGACACGCTTAGCACCCGCATCCGATCGCCGGCGTAGCTCAGGAGCCGAAGACTTTAGCCCTGATGCCGGTTTCTTCTTTTCGGATTCTCGGCGCGTCAGGCTCCAGGAGGCTACGCGCCTGCTCGGCGGTCATCGGTTCGCCGAACACGAAGCCCTGCGCGTATTCGCAGCCGAGCTGGAATAGCTCGACCGCATCGGAATCGCTCTCGGCGCCTTCGGCTACCACGTCCATGCCGAGATCATGGGCCAGCGTGATGATCGAGCGCAGAATGACCGGACGCGTACCTTTTGGGGTGGTCCGCACGAACGACTGATCGATCTTGATAGTGTCGAACGGGAAGCGTTGCAGATAGGACAGTGACGAATAGCCGGTGCCGAAATCGTCAAGCGCCAGGCCGGCGCCGAGTTCGCGGATTCGGTGCAGCATCTGCGCGGCGTGTTCCGGGTTCTCCATGACGACGGACTCGGTGAGTTCGAGCTTGAGCGAGCCGCGGGCCAATGGCGCGCGGGCCAGTACCGTACGCAGGTCCTGGATCAGATCGTGACGCAGTAATTGCCGCGACGAGACGTTGACGCTGGCGAATATCGGCTCGCGCTGGCGCAGCGAGCGCTGCCAGTTGGACAGCTGCCGCGCCGTGCGGTCGAGGACGAACAGGCCGAGTTCGACGATCAGTCCGGTCTCCTCGGCAATGGCGATGAACTCGATGGGTGATACGCGGCCGAGTTTGGGATGGTTCCATCGGGCCAAGGCTTCGAAGCCGGCGATGGCGCGATCCTCGAGCCGCACGATCGGCTGATACAGGATGGAGATTTCATCGCGCTCGAGCGCGCGGCGCAGGTCGGATTCGATCGACAGCCGATCGGATTTGCGCGCGCGCATGGCGACCTTGAAAACATCGATGCGATCGCCGCCGCCGCGCTTGGCGTGATACATCGCGAGTTCGGCATCCTTGAGAATTTCGTCTGCCCGCTGTGCCTCGCTGTCGGCGAGCGCCAACCCGATCGACGCCGTGATGAATATTTCGCGATCACGGAAGTTGATCGGCGCGCGCAACGTCTTGCGAATGGTCTCGGCCAGCCCGGTGATGCGCGCCGCCTCCTTTTCGGATAATACGATCAGCCCGAACTCATCGCCCGATAAACGCGCCAAAGTGTCTTGCGGCTTGATCAGCCGCCCGAGACGGCGCGCCAATGTCAGCAGAATGGAGTCGCCGACCGCCAGCCCGACCGAGTCGTTGACCTGCTTAAAGCGGTCGAGGTCGATGATCATGACGGTCGGGCGTATCCCGGGATCGGCATGGCCGAGGCCGAGCACGGCCTGCAGGCGATCGAGGAACAGTTCGCGGTTGGGCAGGCCGGTAAGATTGTCGTGCACGGCGTCGTGCAGCAGCCGTTCCTCCGCGGTTTTGGACTCGGTGACGTCGGTGAGCGTGCCGACGAGGCGCACCACTTCGCCATCCGAGCCGACGACCGGCCGGGCGCGCAGCGCGAACCAAAGATAATGCCCGTCAGCGGTGCGCATGCGGAAGTCCTGCGCCACCCGGCCGCGCCGCTGTTCAAGCACGCTGTCGAGCGTGGCGCGGAAGCGGTCGCGATCAAGCTGATGTAGATTTTCCAGCCATTTTGCCGCCGAGCCTTCGAGCGATCCGTGCTTGAGCCCAAGCGCGGTTTCGGTCTCCGGGCTGGTGAAAACCTTGTCGGACGACACGTCCCAGTCCCAGATCATGTCGCCCGCGCCAGTCAGCGCCAGCGCGCGCCGCTCGACGTCGGAAACAATGCCGCTGGCCATGCCGCCGGCAAAAGCGTGCTGCATGACGGTAAAGCCGATCAGCATGACGATGAGAACGAGACCGCCAAGCAGAGCCGGACCGACGATGTCGTTGGTGACAAAGCCAAGCACGGTTGCCGCTGCGCCGATAACCCAGACCACGAGCAAGAGCCATGTCGGAATCAGCATCACCGCCCGGTCGTAGTCATGCGTCGCGAGATAGATGACGAGCATGAAGCCGAGCACCGCGACCAGGAACAGCGAGATGCGCGCGATCCCGGAGGCGACGGCCGGCGAGAACAGCGCGACCGCCACTAACGCGCCGAGAAAGGCGAGCCAGGCCACGGTGATATGCGCATAACGCACGTGCCAGCGGTTGAGATTGAGGTAGGCGAACAGAAACACCAATAGGGTGGCGGCAAGGATCGCTTCGCCTGAGGCCCGCCATATCCGCTCGGCGGACGCCGACATGTCGAACACTTTCGGCCAAAATCCGAAATCGATGCCGATATAGATCAGCACCGCCCAGCCGAGCGCGGCAGCTGCCGGAAACATGACGCTGCCCTTGACCACGAACAGGATGGTCAGGAACAGCGCCAACAGGCCGGCAATGCCGATTACGATGCCTTGGTAAAGCGTGAGCGAATTGAGCTTGTCTTTGTAGGCATCCGGCTCCCATAGATAAAGCTGCGGCAGCTTTTCGGTGCGCAGTTCGGCAACAAAAGTGATCACCGTGCCGGGGTCGAGCGTGACGCGGTAGACGTCGGCGTCGGCGCTGTCCTGCCGCTCGGGTGGGTCGCCCGAGGATGGCGTGATGTAGACGATGCGCGACTCCCCGAGGTCGGGCCAAAACAGCCCGGAGCCGACCATGCGGTAATGCGGCGCAACGATCAGCCGGTCGATCTGCTCGTCGCCGTTGTTGGCGAGCGCAAACACCGCCCAGTTTTTTCCGGCTTCGCGCGCGCGCACTTCGATGCGCCGGATGATGCCGTCGTCGCCGGGCGGGGTTGAGACTTGGATGCGGTCGCCGTCGGTATGCTCGAACTGAACCGCGTCGGTCAGATCGATGGCGGCGGCGTCGGTGCGGACGTTAACCGCTTCCAGGGCATGCGCCGCCGATATGTCAAAAAACGTGACACAGGCGAGCGCCAAAAGGCCGCAGACCAGAATGGCAACGGTTTTCGCGCAAATCGGACCCGCATACGACACCGTCGCGCCGCAAGTTCGCGGACCTGAGCCGGTGGCGCGCAGAAATGCCAAGAAACCCCTCCGAGACCGGCGGCCGGCGCCGTTCGCGCCACGATTAAGACCCCGGGATGACTACCTACCGGGCTTTGCGCCGAATTCGCGACCGTCCGGCCCTCTTGCGCCCGATCCAGATGCGGCCGCTTGCGCCTCAGCCACTCTTAGTAGCGGCTGGCGAATTGCAGAGCAAGGATGTTTCCCGTTTAGATTCAAAGGGTCAGGGCTATATTTTGGCGGTTAAGGTGCCGGCTGGGCCAAGGTGTCCGTGGCTTTCGTCGCCCCGTGTGACAAGTGCGAAGACGCTGATAC
>JBAQHW010000389.1:0-3412 GCA_049288525.1 Xanthobacteraceae bacterium | reverse complement strand
TCGTTGGCGAGCAGCCTGAAGTCCTCTTCCTGGCGCTGCGGCCGCGCCTCGATATAGGTGACGATCGCCTGCACCCGCTGCAGGTTGCTGGTAGCCTCCGGCGGACAATACATTTTGGTATCGAGATTAAGCGCATCGAGAACTTCGACCGCGCCCACGCATCGCCCGCTGAAAAAATCGGACTTCCCGGCCAGGAAGTCCTTGCAGCCGGAAAGATAAAAGCCGGCACTATAGGCAGGCGAGGTGGCTTGCGGACTGGCATCAGCTGCGGAATAGAAAATTCCGGCCAGCGCCGCGAATATTGCCAGCAATTTGCTCATTTGTAACCTCGTTGCTTCATTGTCCTGCGGCCGGGTGGTACTATTGTTCCCGTCGAGCGGAGCGCCCCCTATGTCGCGTAGCCTGTCATATTTCGTTTTGCGAGTCGCGCCTCACGCGCACCGGCGCGGAATGCGTCGTGTCCTCTCATTTATAGCGGCATCCGGCTTGGCCTTCGCGCTCGGCGCCTGCACCAAATGCGATGTGCCGAATTTCCTGCCGCATCCGGCGGGGCCGCAGTCCTGCCACAGCGGCCCCGACCCGCAATAGGCCGCCCGACCGCCGATCCTGGAGCGGCGATGCACGCCGAGCGATCTCACATCATGAGGTGCGAGACGTTTTTCACGACGGTGTAATAGGACAACCCTTCGCTGCCGCCTTCGCGGCCGTAACCGGAATCCTTGACGCCGCCAAACGGCGTCTCGGCGGTCGAAGCGACCAGATTATTGATCGACAGATTGCCGACCTCGACGCCTTCTGCCAGCCGGTCGGCGTTGCGCGCCGATCTGGTGAAGGCATAGGCGGCTAGGCCGTAGGGCAGTTCGTTCGCCCTGGCGATGGCATCGTCGAGCGAGGACACCGGATTGATCAGCGCCAGCGGCCCGAACGGCTCTTCATGCATGGCGCGCGCCTCGTCCGGCACGTCGGCAAGCACGGTGAGCGGAAAGTAGTAGCCGCGGTTGCCGAGCCGCTCGCCGCCGGCGAGGACGCGGGCCCCCTTCGCCTTGGCATCGGCGACAAACATTTCCATCGCCTCGATACGGCGATGATTGGCCAAGGGACCCATCTGGTTTGCCGGATCGAGACCGTCGCCGACCTTTACGGCACGGGCCTTCTCGGCGAAGGCCTCGGTGAATTTCTCGTAGATACCTTCCTGCACGAAGAACCGCGTCGGCGACACGCAAACCTGACCGGCATTGCGCGTCTTGCCGGTCACCGAGGTGCCGGCGGTCGCGACCGGATCGACATCGTCGCAGACGATCACGGGCGCGTGGCCGCCGAGTTCCATGATGGCGGGCTTCATGTAGCGCCCCGCCATTTCCGCGAGCCGCTTGCCGACCGGAATAGAGCCGGTGAAGGTGATAAGCCGGATCAAGTCCTGGGGAATAAGGTATTCGGATATTTCGGCGGGCTTGCCGAAGACCAGATTGAGCACGCCCGGCGGCAGGCCGGCGTCGTGAAAGGCGCGCACCAGCTGCACCGCACCGGCCGGCGTCTCCTCCGACGCCTTGAGAATGATCGAGCAGCCGGCCGACAAAGCGCCGCCGACCTTGCGCGCCGGCGAACTCATCGGGAAATTCCACGGCGAAAAGGCCGCGACCACGCCGATCGGCTGCCGCAGCACCATGTGCTTCATGCCCGGCTCGCTTGGAATGATGCGCCCGTAGGTGCGACGGCCTTCGCCTGCGTCCCATTCGATGATTTCGCAGCCGCGCAGAATTTCGAGACGGGATTGGGCGATCGGCTTGCCCTGCTCGAGCGTCATGGCAATCGCCATCTCCTCGACGCGCTCGCGCATCAGCGCCACGGCCTTGAGGATGACCTCGGCCCGCTTGGCGGGCGAAGTCTTGCTCCATGTCCTAAAGCCGTCCGCGGCGGCGGCGAGTGCGGCGTCGAGATCGGATTGCGTCGCCGTCGGCACGGTGCCGAGCACGCTCTCGTCGGCGGGATTGAGCACCGGCTGGCCGTCCGCCTTCTTCCATTGGCCGGCGATATAGAGTTCGAGATCGGGATACCGGGTCACGACGGGCCTCGTTCTGCGTTCGAACAGTCGGCAAAGAGTGTTTGCGCTATATCCGCAAGAATATAGCGTGGACCGCGCCCACGCCAGGTCGCGGCCATCGTCCAAGCATAGTGCAAAATCGGATTTAAGACTGGCGTTATTTCGGACGGCCAAGCCCATCGTCGGCGGGCTCGTCGATCGTCATCTCTAAGCTTGGCGCATTATCGAAATCGGGCAGCGTCTCATGGCGCGGCCGGCCGTAGGCGTCGGCCAGCTCCCGCGGCGACATCTCGGCGCCCGGGCCGGCTTTATCATCGCGCCACCAAGTCCAGATCAGCCGGCCGAGCATGACGATAAGGGCAAGCTGGAAGAGAACCCCGAGCACCGACGCAACGCTGTTCAGTTCCATGATAACGCCATGGCCGAACAGGAGGCCGATGAGGCCCGCGCCAAGGAACCCCGCGGCAAACGCGCCGATCAGGTCACCGCGGTTGAACAATTCGCCAAGCGTACCACCCGGATAACTCGGCTGGACGGCGGCGACAGGAACAAACGGTCGGTCAAAACCGACAAGACCGTCACCGACCAGATTATCGATGGCGAGGGCCGCGGTGGCTCGGGCGCCGGCAAAGCTCAGACCCGCGCCGAGGCGAGCGTCGGCGTCCTCCGTCCAGAGCAACAGCCCCAGTGTCAGCGCGATAAGCGTGGCCAGCGATGGCAGCCATCGTGCCGGCATCTGCGCCCTACCGAGGAAAAATCGGTTCAATGGAACCTGCTCACCAATACGCGCCGCTCAATCAACGACGAGAGGCTCCCGCCGGTTTGCGGCGGCGCGCTACCGATTATCTACGCTCAAGGGCATGGAGTTCGGCCTGCGCAAAGCGTCGCACACGCGCATGTCGCAGAGTAGAGCTGCGTCGTGGGGCTAGCTGCAATGTAAATTTATCAAGAAACATCGATTTGTCGGAAAATAATACCGCCGAATCCCGGTATTGAGGCCTCGGGCGGCCGTAATGCCGGACGGCCATGGGCGGCGTTACGCCGCCAGCGTCTCTTTCACTTCGTTGACCAGCTGCTTGAGCGTGAACGGCTTGGCCAGGAAAGCAAATTGGCTGCCGTCAGCGGGCAAGTGCTTCTGGAAAGCGTCCTCGGCGTAACCCGACACGAAGATAATCTTCAGGCCGGGGTCGCGGCTGCGCAACTCGCGCAACAGCGTCGGCCCGTCCATTTCCGGCATGACCACATCGGAGACCACCAGATCGATGCCGCCTTGATGCCGTTCCAAGACCTCGATGGCTTCGACGCCGTTGGCCGCTTCAAGCACGGTATAGCCGCGCGAGGCGAGCCCCCGGGCGTTAAGCTGGCGTAGAC
>JBAQHW010000388.1:0-4716 GCA_049288525.1 Xanthobacteraceae bacterium | reverse complement strand
CAGGCGAGCGCGCCCGAAGCGGAGGGGCGGCGCAAGCCGCCATATCCGCGGCGCGCCCTGTGCGCCGCTTGCGTACAGGTTCGTGGAATACCGCGTCTGCCGGCGATCCATTTCCTTCTTTTTATTTCTTCGTAGCCCGGGTTGAGTGCAACGAAACCCGGGAGCGGCATAAAGGCCTCTCGATCGTACCCGGATTTCGCTCCGCTCAATCCGGGCTACGATTTGAAGGGGCGTGAAACAAAATTCGGGTTGGCTGAGATCGCTTCATCTCAGCATGGACCGCCGGGTCAAGCCCGGCGGTGACGAGGAGAGTCCGTTCGCTGTTTGACAAGTGAATCGGGAAGACCATCCGCCCGCCACGCGGCGAGAATGCAATCACGTCCCGGCGTTGGGGTCGTGATACATCTCGCCGATGATGCGGGTGATGCCGGCTTGCGACTCGGTCAGGTAATAGCGGCCGTCGCGATCGCGGCCGATCCGCCCGGCCTTGCGCAACTCGTCGAGCGCGAGCGCGACCTCGCGGCCGTCCTGACTGCCCAGCGATTCGACGATGTCGGAGTAAAACATCGGACCGGAGTCGAGCGCCTGCTCGGCGGTCTGATAACGCGCCGGGCCCTTGAACACCTTGGCGGCGCAGCGCATCAGCGGAATCTCGCCGTCATGACCGAACGGCCGCGTGCAGTCGAAGCCGGCTTTGGCGCCGGTGCGCCGGCCCTGGAGCGACGGGTCCATGGTCATGCCCATCATGCCGTGCAGCACCACGAGATCCTCGTCGGCCTGGAAGCGGGTGCCCATCGCCCATTCGACCTGGCGGTCGTCGTGGATATCGATGTCTTCGTCGAAGACATAGACGTGCTTGAGCACCCGGATGCCGCCGAGCAAGGCCGCGATCGCATTGCGCGCCTCGCCATAGACCCGCTGCCGGATCGAGACGCGCAGCGTGTTCGAGCCGCCCGACATTTCGCGTAACGACACCGCGATCGGCTCGCGCGTGCAGCTTTTGAGAATGCGCATGGCTTCGGCTTCGGCACGCACCGCCGAAATCACCGCACTGTCGGTCTCGTCGAGCTTGAAAGCCGAGCCATGCAACAGCGTGTGATGCAGCACGTCGGTGCGCATGGTGATGGCGGTGCAGTGAAACACCGGATCCATGTGGATGGAGCCGTAATAGCCCATATATTCGCCAAACGGCCCTTCCGGTTCGACGTAGCCGCGCTGGTCGAGGTAACCTTCAAGCGTCACTTCGGCGTCCGCCGGCACCAGAATGTCGTTGGTCAAGCTCTTCACCACCGGCGCCGGCTCGGCGCGAAATTGCGCGACGAGCTTAAGCTCATCGCCGCCGAGCCGCGTGGTGGCGGCGAAAAAGTCGAGCGGATGCGCGCCGGCGGTAAAGGTCACCGGTAATTTTTCGCCGCGCGCCACGCATGCGGTGTAGATGCGCTTGAGATCGGACGGGGCGGTGACATTGATGCCACATTCGGTGCGATTGCGCAGGCTCAACCGCCGGCAGCCGACGTTGCGCCGCCCGTTCGACGGATCGATGGTATAATCGATCGCCGAGCTCAGATAGCACGAGCCGTCGAGCGCATGCTGCGGATGAAACGGCAGCCTGGTGAGATCGACGTCGTTGCCGGTGATCTTGATCGCATGCACCGGCGCCTCGGCGGACGGAATCTCGACCACCGGCTGCGGATTGGCGAGCCGCTTGAAATATTCGTCGTAAAGCTTGTCCACGCTGGTCTCGAAGGCCGCCGCAATGCGCTTGCGATTGCCGGCGGTCTTGGCGACGAGCTCGACCTGTTCCGGGCCGGCCTTTTTGAACAGCACCGCCTTGTCGGAGCCTTCGATAATGGTGCTGAGCTCGGTCAACGGCACCGGCCGCTCATGCACTTCGACCTCGCCCAGATCGATCAGGCGGTCGACGAAATTGCGAAGACGATACTTGTCGAAGTCGAGATTATGGGTCGATTGGGGCATCGCCGGCTCCAATGCTGCGCTGAAGATTCCTCAGCTCATTTCCGCGCCAGCGGGAATCCGGACCGTACGCCGGATCGACCGACGACGCTGGATTGCCCGTATAAAGAACGACGATGAGCAGATTGAATCACAGCAGCGCCGAGACCTTAAGTCAACGGCGTTGGGGCTAGCGGGCGCGAAGGCCCGCCTGCCGGGTCTGGTTACTGGCCCAGGCCGAAGTGATAATTCAGGCCGGCGCGCACGACGTTGTCGTGCATCGACACATTATTGGTCGCGGTCAGGCCGCAGCTTGTGCCGCAATTGAAGCTGCCGAGATCGACGTGCAGGTATTCCGCCTTGACGCTCCAATTGCCGGGCAGCGCCACTTCGAGGCCGCCGCCGACAGTCCAGCCGGCCTTGGTCGTGCTGGCGCCCGGAAAACCGGCCGCCGAGGCATCGACATCGCCCACCGCGAGACCGCCGGTCAGGTAGGGCATGATGGAGCCAAAGGCATAGCCGGCGCGGCCGCGCACGGTCGACAGCCAATTATCGTTGGTGCTGCAGCCGCCCGGACAGGCGGCCGAAGAATTGGTGCCTTTGAGGTTCGCCCAGTCCATGTCGCCTTCGACGCCGAGCACCACGTTGCTGAATTGCCAATTGTAGCCGGCAGTGCCGCCGGCCAGTGCGCCGGAGAGATTGACCGGTGCGGCATTGCCGCTCCACCACGAACGGCCCCAGCCGCCGCCGCCATTGGCGCCGAGATAAAAGCCTGTCCAGTTATAGACTTGCGTCACCGGCGCGGGCGGCGCCTTGTATAGCGGCGCCAGCGACAAATCGGCAGCCACGGCACTTTGTGCCGCCAACAGCCCACCAAGGGCGAAGCATCCGGCGATCAGCTTTTTCATCATTGAATTTCCGGCCTCACTGGCATCGGCGCCTTTTGCAGCCGCCGTTCGCCTGATTACTCTGCTTACTCTGCGCATAACTAAGTTACCCGCCTCTTACCGCTAGGATCGGTCGGTTATGCGTCGGCCCCGGCGCCTATTTGGTTGAGGACAAAGGCTAAATTGCGCCGCAGTCGGGCCTGCTTCGGGGCACCCGGAACCTCCGCGTAAATGCTAACTTTGCGCTGCGCGAGCGGTTCCCCAGACGCGACAGCTTGCTCCAATTGCCCACCGCTGCGGCGCCATGTCGCGACGGTCAGGAGGAACGATGTTTGCCAGCCCACGTTTGGCCGTTGCGGGTAGGCTTCGGAGGGTTCGAGAGTTTTCAGTCATCGAAGCGTCGTGGCGACAGCGTCCGCGCGGGATTTTGCCGACACTCCGAAGCGCCCGCTTGCTGGAGTGCGAGGTGGCGCCGGAAGTCGAGGCCGAGGACGAAATTGTTACGTTCGTGCAGGGAGCGATCAGTTCGCTATGCGCGCTGGAATTGCTGTTGCTGCTGCGCGGCCACCGCCAACGGACGTTTCTGGTGGAGGAAGTGGTCCGCGAATTGCGCAGCAGCGAGCTTGCAGTGACGCAGGCGCTGGATCGCCTGAAGCAATCGGGCCTCATTGAAGATAGTGGGGACGGAGCCTATCGCTATCAGCAGAGCTCGGCGCAACTCGACGCCATTTGCGAGCGTCTGCAATCGCTTTACGCGCATAAACCCTTGAAGATCATCAACGCCATTCTCAGCGCTCCGGATGAGAAGCTGCGAAGCTTCGCCGAGGCGTTTCGCTTATCAGGAAAGACCAAATGAGCACCTGGATCAATACGATCTATCTGTTGTGTTTCTTCACCAGCCTGGCGTGCTGCCTGTTGCTGATAAGAAGCTACCGCAGGACCAAAAGCCCGGTTCTACTTTGGACCGCGGCTTGCTTCGTCCTGCTCGCCATCGACAACCTGCTCGTCGTTCTCGACCTTATCGCGCTGCCGACGGTAGACCTCTCTTTGCCCCGGCTCATTGCCACGTTTTTCGCCGTAGCCACCCTGCTCGTCGGCTTCATTTGGGAGTTCGTGTAGGAGCAAGCCATGACTCAATTTCTATACGGCATGAACACCATGGGCTTCCTGACCGCCGGTCTGTTCTTCTGGCGATTTTGGCAGAAAACATCCGATTCGCTGTTTATCGCCTTCGGCTTGGCGTTTGTGCTGTTCGCGCTCGATCAATTTTTCCATGCCGTGGGAGGAGCGCCGGGGTCGGCTGTCGATTGGGCGTTCGTTTTTCGTCTGTTGGGTTTCGGCCTGCTGATCTTTGCCGTGATGCGCAAGAATCTGAAATGAGATAGCGGAACGCCGTTCAACGTACATTGCGCCAATCCGCCCCCGCCGACATGCGGCGATTGCCGGCCGCAAAGCCATTTCGCCGACGGCGCCGGCCTGGCAATGCCGTTTCCAGCGCAATAGATTCGTTTCCGCGCCGCTGGATGCTATAGTGGCGGCAAGGTAGAGAACATCGGGCTTGTCAGCGGGTCGCGCGTGCAATGAACTGGATCTCGAATACGTTGCGGCCGAAAATCCGCAACATCCTGCGACGCGAAGTGCCGGAAAATCTCTGGATCAAATGTCCGGAGACCGGGCAACTCGTGTTCTACAAGGACGTCGAGTCCAACCTGTTCGTCATTCCCGGCTCGAACTACCACATGCGCATGGGCGCCGCGGCACGGCTGAAATCGATGTTCGACAACCAGACCTGGTTCGACATTGCTGCGCCGGAAGCGCCCACCGATCCCTTGAAATTCCGCGACGAGCGCCGCTACGTCGATCGGCTCAAGGACGC
>JBAQHW010000387.1:0-2487 GCA_049288525.1 Xanthobacteraceae bacterium | reverse complement strand
GGCCCCTCCCCGGTGACCACAATCTGCATGGCGCGCAGCCGCAGATCGATGGCGTTGAACAGCGCCATATGCATGTAGAGATTTTCCGTTGCCGCCGGCGCGATAGCCGCAATCAGGCGATCGGCCTTGGCGCGCCAGGCGTCGTCGCCGGCGAGCGCGGCAAGCCGGATGAGATTTTGCGCCGCAACGGCATTGTGATTGGGCGTCGCTTCATCGGTCGTGGCGGCCGGGCGGATGACGAGGCCTTCGGCATCGGCCGCGGTGAGATAATAAGTTCCGGTCGCGGGATCGGCGTAGTCGCGGTCGAGCGCGTTTTGCCAGGCGAGCGCCTGATCGAGGAAGGCGCGCCGGCCGGTTGCCTCGTATAGCGCAAGCGCGGCCCGGATCATGGCCGCGAAGTCCGAAGCAAGCCCGGGAAATTTCAGCTTGCCCTCGCGGTATGAATGACCAAGCCGGTCACCTTGCGTCATCCCGGTCGCGATAAAAGCGAAAGCTCGTTGGGCTAAGTCGATCCACGATGCCTCGCCGAACAGCAGCCCGGCGTTGACCAGGGCCGCAATCATCAGGCCGTTCCAGTCGGCGAGCACCTTGTCGTCGAGGCCCGGGCGCACGCGGCTTGCCCGCGCGGCGAGGAGCTTTTCGCGAAGTGCTGAAAGCCGTGCTTCTTCGGGCTCGCTGCGCGGCTGCGGTTTGAGACGGTTGAGGATGTTATGGCCTTCGAAATTGCCTGCCGGCGTGACGTCATAATGGCGGGCCAGGAATTCGCCGTCTTCGATCCCGAGCTGGCGAATGACCTCGTCATAAGACCAGACGTAGAATTTGCCTTCCTCGCCTTCGGAGTCGGCATCGAGCGAGGCCGAGAATGTGCCCTCGCCCGTCGTCATCTCGCGCTTGAGCCAGACCACGGTTTCAACAGCGCGCTGGCGATAAAGCGGGTTGCCGGTGCGCTGATAAGCGATCGCCAGAAGCTCGAGGAGCTGGGCGTTGTCATAGAGCATTTTTTCAAAATGTGGCACGAGCCAGCGTTCATCGACCGAATAGCGGGCAAAGCCGCCGCCGAGGTGGTCGTAGATGCCGCCTTCGCAGATGTGATGCAGCGAAATGTCGACGGCGGCAAAGTAGCGTTGCTCCCCGCTGCGTAGTCCGGCCCGCCAAAGCAGTTCGAACAAAGCTGCTTGCGGGAATTTCGGAGCGCCGCGGGTGCCGCCATTGACCGGATCGATGATGCCGCCGAGCTGGCGTGCGGCGTTGTCGAGCTCGGCTACGCCGATGGTCGCGACGCCGGCGGGCCGCGCGGCGGCGGCCAGCCGCTCCATCAGCGCTGAGCGGTTCTGCTCGATCTTCTCCGGCTCCTCGCGGAACAGACGCGCGATCTCGCGCAGCACGTCGACGAAGGCTGGCTTGCCGTAACGCGAGGAGTTGGGGAAATAAGTGCCGCCCCAGATCGGCTCGCCCGCCGAGGTGAGGAACATGGTCAGCGGCCAGCCGCCTTGTTCGCCGAGATGATGCAGCGCCGCCATATAGATTTGATCGATATCCGGCCGTTCCTCGCGATCGACTTTGATGTTGACGAACAGCTCGTTCATCACTTGCGCGGTGGCTTCATCCTCAAAACTCTCGTGCGCCATCACATGGCACCAGTGGCAGGCGGCATAGCCGACCGACAGCAGGATCGGCTTATTGGCGCGTTTGGCTTCGGCTAAGGCGTCGGGTCCCCAGGCCCACCAGTCGACCGGGTTGCTCTGGTGCTGGAGGAGATAAGGGCTCGTCTCGTGGGCGAGGCGATTGTGGTGCGCTGTCGGGGCTGACGTTGACATGATCGCACCGTAGCAAGTAGCCCGCAGGTCGCGAAGGCCACTTGCCCTGCAAACAACCCCCGACGACACATCATGGGTGATCGTTCCACCATTTTCGCTCTGTCCTCCGGCCGGCCGCCGGCGGCGATCGCAGTGGTGCGGTTGTCGGGACCGCAGGCAGGCGTGGCGCTTGAGAAGCTGACCGGCCGCGTGCCTGAGCCGCGCAAGGCAGCGCTGGTGCGCGTGCGCGACGCGGCGGACGGCGACACCATCGATGAGGCTTTGGCGCTGTGGTTTCCGACACCGCATAGCGAGACCGGGGAAGATGTCGCCGAGCTGCAATTGCACGGCGGCCCCGCGGTGGTTGCCGCCGTGTTGGAGGCGCTGGGCAGGATCGACGGTTGCCGATTGGCCGAGCCGGGGGAGTTTACCCGCCGCGCCTTTGAGAACGGCCACATGGATCTTACGGCCGTCGAAGGCTTGGCCGATCTGATCGCGGCCGAGACGCCGACGCAGCGTCGGCAAGCCTTTCGGCAGCTCAAGGGCTTAACGGGCGGGCGCGCTGAGGCCTGGCGGCAGCGATTGATCGAAGCGCTGGCGCTGATTGAAGCGCGGATCGACTTTTCCGACGAGGCTGATGTGCCGGAGGATTTAATTGGCCCGGCCATTCATGCTGCGCAGCAATTGCGCA
>JBAQHW010000386.1:0-2690 GCA_049288525.1 Xanthobacteraceae bacterium | reverse complement strand
CACTATCGGGGTGCGCGCGGTGAAAGGAGCCGGCGGCATCATCCTGGTGCAGGATCCCAACGAGGCCGAATATTCCTCGATGCCGCGCAGCGCCATCGCCACCGGCGTCGCCGATTTCATCCTGCCGGTCCGGGATTTGGCGAACCAGCTGGTCGCCCTCATCGACATCAAATCGAGCGTATCGGCCACCGGCGACCGCGATTTCGACGAGGAACTGCTGCGCAGTATTTTGGCGTATCTGCGCGTGCGCACCGGCCATGACTTTACCAAATACAAGCGTTCGACGGTGCTGCGGCGGATCGCACGGCGCATGCAGGTGACGCGCACCGTCGATCTCAAGGAATATTACCAGGCGCTGCGGGATAAGTCGGAAGAAACGCAGGCGCTGTTAAGCGATCTGCTTATTTCCGTGACGACGTTTTTCCGCGACGGTGAGGCATTCGAGGCGCTTGCCACGCAAGCTTTGCCCGAATTGTTCAAGAACAAGGAGGCGGACCAAACCATCCGCATCTGGGTCGCGGGCTGCGCCACCGGGGAAGAGGCCTATAGTTTTGCCATTCTGTTGCTGGAGGAGGCGGCGCGCCATCCGATACGGCGGTCGATGCAGGTGTTCGGCTCGGACCTCGATGCCCGCGCGCTGGCGCTGGGACGGGAGGGACGCTTTCCGCTCGCCATCGAAGCCGACGTCGGCGAGGAGCGGCTGCGCCGGTTTTTTACCCGTGAAGGCGATCATTATCACGTGCGCCCGGAGGTGCGCGACATGGTCCTGTTCGCCCTGCACGACCTTCTCACAGATCCGCCGTTCTCCCACGTCGATCTGGTTTCCTGCCGCAATGTCATGATCTATCTCGACCGCGACTTGCAGGAGCAGGTGAGCAGCACGTTTCACTATTCGCTCAAGCCGGGCGGCTACGTCTTTCTCGGCGTCTCCGAATCGCTCGACCACCCGCCCGGTCTGTTTCGCTGCCTCGATCGCACCGCCCGCATCTTTCAATCCACCGCTTCGGCCGGCGATAAGCCGCCGCTGTTGCCGCGTCTCCTCGGCCCGGTGCGCATTCGCGAACCCGCCCGTGTGCCGCTACGCGCGGTGAGCCCCACGGTCGCGCTGGGCGAGGCGGCGATGCACCGGCGCGCCATCGAACAGATCGCACCGCCCAGTATTCTGGTCGATGAATCGCACCGGCTCATTCATTTGTCCGAGCATGCCGGCCGATTCCTGCTGCCCTCGGGCGGCCCGCTCTCGGGCGAGGCCGGCGACCTGGTGCGGCCGGAACTGCGCTTCGAGCTTCGCTCGGCGCTCGATCGTGCGCTTGAGCTGCACGAAAGTACGCTCAGCCTGCCTATCATGGTGCGGTTCGACGGATCGACGCACCGCGTCCATCTTCTGGTCAAGCCGGTGGCGGACGCGGGGGAGACCGAATCCCACAATGCGATCGTCATTTTCATCGAAGGCGAGCCCGTCGACGAAAGCGTGGTCGAAGTCGACAGCCAGACCAGCGCCGAAACCGTGCGGCGCCTCACCCAGGAACTGGAGCTGGTCCAGGCGCGGTTGCGCTCCGTGCGCGAGGAATCCGATGCCGCCAACCAGGAACTGCGCGCCGCCAATGAAGAGCTGCAGTCGATCAACGAGGAATATCGCTCGACCTCAGAGGAACTGGAGACGTCGCGGGAGGAGTTGCAGTCGATCAATGAGGAGCTGCAGACGGTCAACGCGGAACTAAAGCTGAAACTGGATGCAGTCTCGCGCGCACACAACGATTTGCAAAATCTGATCGCGGCGACCGACGTCGGCACACTGTTCCTGGATTCTACGCTCCACATCAAGCGCTTCACCCGTCGGGTCACCGAGCTGTTCAGCCTCACGCAGGCCGACGAGGGGCGACCGATCACCGATTTCGCCCATCGTCTCCAATACGACGATTTCATCAAGGATGTGCGTGCCGTCCTGGCCGACCTGACCCCGCTGCGCCGAGAAATCCGCAGCCGCGACGGCCGTTGGTACGACGCGCGAATGCGCCCTTATCGCACCACGGAGGATAGGATCGAGGGCGTGGTGATTACCTTCGTCGATGTTTCCGATCGGTACACGGCCGAGCAGGCGGTGCTGGCGGGCGAAGATCGTCAACGCCTCCTCATGAGCGAATTGACGCACCGCGTTCGCAACATCCTCGCGGTCATCCAGGCCATTGCGCGGCACACCTTGCGCGGCGACCAACCGAAAGAGGATCTGCTCAAGCGGTTTGAGGGCCGGCTGGCAGCGCTCGCCAGCGCCCACACGTTGCTGGTCGAATCGGATTGGGCCGGCGCCGACCTTGCTGAATTGGCGCACCAACAGCTCGACGCCTATTCCACCGACAATCCCCATCGCTTGCGCATCGCGGGGGAGGCGATCTCGCTCCCCGCCGACCTGGCGACCCCCTTCGGCCTCGTGCTGCACGAACTGGCGACCAATGCGGCCAAGTACGGCGCGCTATCGAATGAGAGCGGCAAAGTTTCGGTGACATGGACCGCCACCCGTGGGAACAACGAGCGTTTGCTGAGCGTTGATTGGAGGGAAACTGCAGGCCCTCCCGTAGGGGAGCCGGTGGCAGGGGGTTTTGGAAGCACGCTCATCGAAAACGCAATTCCCGGGGCGCAGGTTAGGCGCGTGTTTCACGCTAGGGGTTTGGCCTGCACGATCGAATTGCCTT
>JBAQHW010000385.1:0-1674 GCA_049288525.1 Xanthobacteraceae bacterium | reverse complement strand
GTCGAGGCCGGCTGGCTCGGGCGCAAGACGCAGCGCGGCTTCTACGACTATCGCGGCGAAAAACCGGTCCCGACGCGATAAATCCGCGTCAGCCGACGAAGCAATCCAGGGATTGTCTGGGCTACTTCGTCGCTGTCGCTCCACGCGATGACGTAGTCACGCCGCCGCGCGCATCTGCGGTGCGGTTTCGCTCCAGCACGGCAGCGACGAGACGCGCTCGAACCAGGCCCGCACATTGGCGTAGGGCGCGATCGGCAGGGCCGCGCCTTGGGCGTGAAACAGCGGCGCTGCAACGGCGAAGTCGGCGACGCTTAGCCTATCGTTGACCAGGTAATTGTGCTTGGCGAGCCACCCGTCGAGAATCTTGGCCTCTTTGTCGAAGGCCTCGCTGGCTTTGGCGACCACAGCAGCATCGGGCGGGCCCAGATTGACGAATTTCTTCACCAGGTTCTCGAAGATCAGCGGCTGGCACGCCTGCGCGCCCCAATGCGCGAGGTCCCAACAGAGCCACCGGGTCACATCGGCACGGCTTTTCGCGTCGCTCGGATAAAGCGGCGTCGCGCTCTTGCTGGCGAGATATTGCAGGATGGCGTTCGATTCCCACAGCTTGAAATCGCCGTCCGCCAGGACTGGCGTGCGTCCGGTCGGATTAAGCGCCAGATAGGCGGGCGTATGCTGCGCGCCCTGGAGCAGATCGACGAATTCGAATTCGAGCGGCATTTTCAGGTACGAGGCAAGCGCACGCACCTTCCAAGTGTTCGGTGACCCCGGAAAGCCATAAACCTTCATAACCGACTCCTACGGTTGATTGGACCACGTGCGCCTACTCGTAGCGTGAGGCGGATTTGGGTTGCCGGTATGACGCTTTTGTATCGACGGCGGCGCGCTGACCACTCCGCATCAACTACATCATCAGTTCGACAAACAGTCCGACGACGGCGGCGAAGCCGAGGGTAAAGACGAAGGTGCGGATGAAAGGAATAGCCGCCCAGAAGACGATGGCGTGGACAACCCGCAACCAGAAGAAAGATGCCGTCAACAAGGCTGTCGTCGAATTAGACTTGCCAGTCAGCTGAATCAAAATCACCATGACCGCAAAGGGTGCAAACGTCTCGACTGCGTTGATATAGACGCGGTCGGCGCGTTTGCCCCACAGCGGCACCGGCCGCGGTGCCGGATCGACGTAATTCTCCGGCGCCAGAAATCCGTTTGTCGTTACCTGGGCGACGACATAAGGAATCCATAAGGCCGCCGTCAGCATGGCCGTGAAAGCCAGATATTTGAGATCTGTCGACACTGTGCTTCCCCCCGTTGATTGCTTGGTGATTTTAACGCGGCGCTAATCGCAGCATGAGGCGGATCTCGGTTGCGTATATGATGCTTTTGATCGACTTGTGCGCCTCCATAACGATCGTGGTGGCGAACCCAGGCCATGCTGAATTTCAAGCCGTCTTCGTCGCGACCCTTGGGCACGAGATCGATGAGGTTATAGGCACCGATCAGAATGTCGAGCCCGCGGCCGTAAGTCGAATAGGTGTGGAACACCGGCCCGCCGGCCTCCAGGTAAGCCCTGCGTGCGGCGGTCCATTCGTCGTGGGTTACGATGTTATGGGTTTCCATGACGGGCTCCTCGGACTCCACGAAAGCAAAAGAACAACAAGCGCTCATTCACGA
>JBAQHW010000384.1:0-2021 GCA_049288525.1 Xanthobacteraceae bacterium | reverse complement strand
GGCCGTTGACGGCCTCGGACGCATTCGAGCACAGCCAGATGAGCGGCTTGACCATCACCTCGGGCGCAATCAGCAAGGCGCGGTCGGGCACCGCCGCGCGCGGCACCATGCGCGTGTCGGCGGCGCCACCCGGCACCAGAACATTGGCGGTGACGCCGGTGCCTGCGAGCTCTTCTGCCAATGCGGCGAGCATTGCCTCGTTGGCGGCTTTGGAGGCGCCGTAGGGCTGCATCATACCGCGCCACATCACGTCGAGGCTCGTCGTCACGTTGACGATGCGGCCGGCGCGCTGCGCCAGCAAGGCCGGCACCACGGCGCGCGTCATCAGGAAGGTGCCGACGACATTGACGTCGACGATGCGGCGAAATTCTTCCGGCGTCGTCTCCCACAGCTTGCCGCGCGGCTGCCCCTCGCGCCGCAACAAGCCGATATTGGTGCCGGCATTGTTGACGAGAATATCGACGTGGCCGAACCGCTCGGCGGTGGCGCGCAGGATTTTCGGTCCGCTGTCGTTCCAGGTGACGTCGGCGACGATGCCGTTGAAGCGATTGCCGGCGCCGCGGTCTTCGGCGGCCTCCTGGATTTCGTCGAGCGGCGGCCCATCGAGATCGACCGCCGCGACACGGACGCCGGCCCCAAGGAGGCCGAGCGTCATCACCCGGCCGAGCCCGCGGCCGGCGCCGGTCACGATCGCGACTTTGCCGTCCAGTGTTCCGGCCATGCCTTAAGTTCCCTCATTGCGATTGCGACGTTTCGGTCGACTTTGCCCGATTTTACCGGCATATTTATGAAGCCGCCATGGCCGCGCCGCCGTTTCCGGCGGTTGCGCCGAGACGCCGCCGCGCCTATATTCGACTGACTTTCCAGTCATCTTCGATGACGTTGAGTGGCTTCGCCCGGACGGGCGGGCGGAGCGCAGAGGAGATTTAGCTTATGACGACCGGGCCGCTCATGCCTAAAGCGACAGCCGTGTGGCTGGTCGAGAATACCTCGCTGTCGTTCGACCAGATCGCGCATCTGTGCAATCTGCATCCGCTGGAAGTGAAGGCGATCGCCGATGGCGACGCCGCGCAAGGCATCAAGGGACTCGATCCGATCCTCACCGGCCAGTTGACGCGCCAGGAAATCCAACTCGCCGAGGCCGATCCCAATCACAAACTGCACCTCGCCGAACCCAAGACCCGCCTGCCGGAAGCCAAGCCGAAAAAGGGACCGCGCTACACCCCGGTGTCGCGCCGCCAGGACCGGCCGAACGCGATCCTGTGGCTGGTGCGTAACCACTCCGAACTCAAGGATGCCCAGGTCATGCGGCTCGTGGGCACCACCAAATCGACCATCGCCGCGATCCGCGAGCGCACCCACTGGAATTCGGCCAATCTGACGCCGCTCGATCCAGTGACGCTCGGCCTGTGCTCGCAGATCGATCTCGACCTCGAAGTGCAGCGGGCGGCGAAGGAGAAGCCGGTACCGGTCGAGGCACAGGGCGCCACGCTGTTGCCGGCCGCCGTCACCACCGCGCCGAAGGAAGAGCCGGAGCCGACGTCCGCGGAGGTCAAGAAGGCCGACGAGCTCGACGTCAATGCCGTCTTCGCCAAGCTCAAGCAGCTCGGCGGCAAGGGGGAATAACACTTCCACCCTGAGGCGGCCGCGAAGCGGCCCTTGAAGGGCGACGGCCCGGGCCATGCATCCTTCGAGGCTCGCTTTCGCTCGCGCCTCAGGATGACGTTCACGTCACCCCCGGTCATTCCGCAGCACCACGCAGGCGCCGCCGGCGGCGATCAGCTTGTTGCAGAAGCCTTCCAGATAGCGGCGATTGTCGTCGGCGATGCGAATGTTGTAACGCAATGCCGAGCCGAGCCCGACGCCGCGGCTCCTGATCACAATCGGCTCGCGATCGCCAATGAGATTCGCGTATTTCTTCGCGATCATCCGGTAGATCGCCCAAGCTCTGCTCTCCGACCAATTCGCCGTGAGCTGCATGCCCCAGCGCGGCACATAAGCGGCGATGCGCCGCGCCTCCT
>JBAQHW010000383.1:0-24552 GCA_049288525.1 Xanthobacteraceae bacterium | reverse complement strand
TCTTTAAACAACGTGGATGGAAACTTCCTCGAAGGTGAAAATTGCGCCCTTGCAGGCGGCATTATACGATGCGAGCTAGACACGACGATTTCCAATCACAAAGAACATCGCACGGTCACGATCAGCCGCACCACCGGTGAGATGCACTTACTGCTCGAAACGCAGGTATACGACGGCGCAAACACAAGCGGTCAGCCTAACGCCACCATTAAGTCAATCCGAACCGGCGTTTGCCGCTCTGCGACTGCGATCAATCCCATTTTCTGACGACAGACTCTCTGGCTAGGGCGCGGCTTTTGACGACGTCGCGACGTTCTCGCGGGTGTCGTCAAGCCAGACCCACACGTTCGGATCGTCTTGCGATTGTCGTTTATAGTAACGGTATGGTGTTTGCGACCATAGCAGTATGTTGTCGCTCAAATTATCGAGGATAAATTCTCCTCTATCGGTCGCAACTGTCAGCACCGCGTGACCTTCGCCGTCGGCTTCGTGCACGATCGTCATCAATAAGGCTTGCCGCGGCCAGCCGGCCTGCATAAGGATGCGGCGTTTTAGCAGTGCATAACTGTGGCACGCGCCCGCGCCGTCGTCGGGGTAACGCCACCACTGGATCGTGCCGTAATGATCCATGTCGGTCTCCGGCCGGATGGTGTGATTGACCCAATCATTGACGCGCTTGAGTTCACTAAGCGCGGTCTTATCAAGAAGGACGTCGACGGCCGGCAGGGGCTTAGTATCGCACACCTGAGAATAGGTCTGACAGAACTGAACCCAACCGATTGGCGGCGCCGACGTGTGTTGGCCAACTGGCTCATAAATGGCCGCAGCGCCCGCAGGGCTATTCCCGACGAAGAAGCCTAGAAAAATAGGCAGCGCTAAAATTGCAGCATGACGCACCGCAATCGTCTTGCGAGGCAACTGGACCATGAATGACCCCACCCATTTTGTTGGGATCACTCGTCGCATAAAAGTTTTGTGTCGCTGCTAAATCACAAGGACAAGCTTGAGGAGAACATAGCTTAAAGATGAGACGAATGACGCATAATATTGTATAAAATTAGAATTACATTTGACCTGACACGAGCCGCATCATCTTCGTCGGCGAATTGCTCGCGCAAATCATGTCTGCCTTGGGCCAATTGCGGACGTCGAGCCGCGTCCGCGCAATGTCGGCTTCGTCTCCCCAAAGCAAATGATGGCCTGTCCGTTTTACGATGTCTTCGTCTTAGCAAGCGTTGCTTCTTCCCCCGGGCAGGCTATTTGCGAGTCGCTAGTTTTTATCCAAAGACTTCGCCAGCGCGGCCGCGTCTTTCTTATCGCCGCTCGGCATCCTCTTCGTCGCCATCATCATTTTCCTGCCGCAGGGCATTTTGGGTTTTGCGCGAAGGTGGCTCAATCGCTAGCGCGCGCACTCCTGAAACTGACCATCAGATCAGCTTGACGTGAGAGCCGAAGTAAGGTCGGCTTCGTACAATGTCCGCGAAGCGCCATAACCGAAGTCGCCGACTTCATTCGATCACCTCATCGGCGGTGGCGAGCAGGAACTGAGGCACACTGATACCGAGCGCCTTGGCGGTTTTGCGATTGATGACCAACTCGAATTTGGTTGGTTGCTGGACTGGCAGGTCGGCAGGTTTGACACCTTTGATAATCTTTCCGGCATATAGGCCGGCTTGACGGAAAACAGCTGTGATGCTTGCCCCATAGCTCATCAAGCCACCGGCCACGACCAACTCACGCAACTGATACGCGGTCGGAACGGCGTGGCGTGATGCCAGCGCGACCAACTGTTTGCCCTGTACGATGAAGAACGGATCGTCGCCGACGACGAGCGCGTCGACATGCAAGCTGGCGAGGGTGGTGAAGGCCGTATTGATCTCGCTTTCGGTACTGGCGTTGAGAATCGTGAGCTGAACTCCCTTCGCGCGCGCCGCTTTCTGCACGTCTCCGATCCACTGATTCGCATCGTTCGGGTTCACGAGCAGAGCAAATGCCCGAGCCTGGGGAACCAGCTCGGAAAGCAATTCAAGCCGCTTGGGTATCAGCTCGCCGATGAGGAAACTGATGCCTGTGAGGTTGCCGCCCGGCCGAGCGAAACTGGCGACCAGTCCATCCGCGACCGGGTCGATGCCGGTTGTGAAGACAATTGGGATCGTCTGGGTTGCGTTTTTGGCCGCGAGTGCGGAAGGAGACCCGATGGCGGCGATCAGGTCGACCTTTCGGTCGACAAGGTCTGAGGCCAATGCGGGCAGCCGATCATAATGACCCTCCGCCCAGCGATATTCGATCGCCACATTTTTTCCCACAACGTAGCCGGTTTCATTCAGTCCCTGGTCGAATGCGGCGACCTGATACGCAAACGGTCCGGGCGATCCGAAATGAAGGTACCCAATCACAGGTGTCGCAGAGGGCTGCTGCGCGCTCGCCGTAGAAGGCAAAGTCGCTGCGACGCCCGCGATGAGGGTGATGAACTCGCGCCGTCTCATCGCACTCTCCCGAAAGGTCGACCGCTCCGCCTTATCATCACAAAGGAGAGCCGTTCTGTACTCATTAGCAAGCGTTGCTTGTTTTCCCCCGAAGGGAGAGGTTCATTTGCGAGGCGCTAGTTTTTATCCAAAAACTCCGCCAGCGACGCGGCCGCTTTCTTCTCGCCGCTCTCGAAGTCTTGCGCGAAGCGCTGGTAGAATTCCGCCGCGCCGCGGTAAAGCTCGCCGGCGCCAGGATCTTCCTCGACGAAGCCGGCGATCTCCTGCATTTCGGCCACCCAGCGATAGGCTTTCGGCGGCATTTGCGACAGGCTGCGCTTGAGCCAGGGAAACAACTGCTTCTGGCTTGCCTCCAGCTCGGCAAACAGAGCGTCGGCGGAGCCTGCGCGCATGGCGGCGAGCATCATCGCCGCGCCGATCGCCTGCGTGCCCTTGGTGATGCCGGCATAGGACATTTTCAGCGCCGAGGCCGCGCTCAACGCACCGTCGAGCACGCGGATATCGAGACCATAGTCGCGTAGCCTTGCAACCTGCGGCGCGGCCGGTCCGGAGGCGTAAATGCGCGGCCCGGCATCGCCCGGCTTCGGCGGCGACCCGATGATGCCGGCATCGACGAAGAGGCATTCGCTCGGCGCGATGACCGCGGCGACGCGTGCGACCGTCTTCGGATTGATCGCGTTGCAATCGACATACACCGGCTCGGCATTGCTGGCTTGCAGCGCCGGCGAAAAGCGCGTGGCCAGCGCCAGCGCATCGCCGGGCGGCAGAATTGACAGGATAAAGTCGGCGGCCGCGATCTCGGCGTCGGTCGCGGCGGTCATGCCGGCGGCCTTCGCCCGCGCCGCGGTTTCGCCGCTGCGGCCGAGGAGCGAAGTCAGCACTTTCACCCCGTTCTCGACGAGCCGCTGTCCGACGGCTGCGCCCATGGCGCCGGGGGCGATGATGGCGACGACAGGTGTCATTGGCGACCTCAATTGAACATGGGACGCTATTATAGCAATTCGCGGCTGCGTCGAAACGGAACGCGCTTGCCCATCTCCGCAGCGCTGCCACAATGCGCGCCAGCCGAGTTCCGGGGAAGCGATGAGTGCTGATGGGACAACCGCGACGCCTGTTGCCGCGGCGCCGCGCGGCACGGCCGGTGAAGTTTTCGTTGCGTTCCTTAAGCTCGGCCTGACCTCGTTCGGCGGCCCGGTGGCGCATCTCGGCTATTTCCACGACGAGTTCGTCGTCCGCCGCAAATGGCTCGACGCCAAGACCTACATCGATCTGGTCGCGCTCAGCCAATTTCTGCCGGGACCGGCGTCGAGCAAGGTCGGCATCGCCATCGGCTTGTCGCGCGCGGGCTATGTCGGCTCGCTGGCGGCGTGGGCGGGTTTCACCACGCCCTCGGCGGTCGCTCTGGTGCTGTTCGGCTATGGCGTCACGTTTTTCGGCAACACGCTGGGCAGCGGCTGGCTGCACGGACTCAAAGTCGCCGCGGTCGCGGTGGTGGCCAATGCGGTGCTGGCGATGATGCGCACGCTCGCTCCCGACCGTGCGCGCGCCACGCTCGCCGTCGCCGCCGCGCTTCTGGCGTCGGCGCTGCCGACTTCGGTCGGCCAGATCGGCGCCATCCTGGTCGGCGCCGCGGTCGGTCTCGTGCTGTTCCGCAATGCGCCGGCGGCCGACCATGCCGACCTGCCGCATCCGGTCAATCGCGTCGTGGCCGTCGGCGCCATCGCCGTTTTCTTTGCCATCCTGTTCGGGCTGCCGCTCGTCAGCGCGGCGGTGCCGAGCCATGCGCTGCAATTATTCGACGTGTTCTATCGCGCCTGCTCGCTGGTGTTCGGCGGCGGTCACGTCGTGCTGCCGCTGTTGCAGGCTTCGGTCGTGCCGCCCGGCTGGGTGTCCAACGATGCGTTCCTCGCCGGCTATGGCGCCGCGCAAGCGGTGCCCGGACCGCTGTTCACGTTCTCGGCCTATCTCGGCACGGTGATGAACCCAGCGCCGAACGGCTGGCAGGGCGCGATCCTATGCCTTGTCGCCATGTTCCTGCCGGCGTTTCTTCTGGTCATCGGGCCACTGCCGTTCTGGAACGCGCTGCGGCACCGCGTCGAGGCGCAAGCCGCGCTACGCGGCGTCAATGCCGCGGTGGTCGGTATTCTGCTCGCCGCGCTCTATCACCCGGTGTGGACCTCCGGCATCACCAACGCCGACGACTTCGCGCTCGGCGTCATCGCCTTCTTGTTGTTGTTCATGTGGAAGACGCCGCCATGGCTGGTCGTCGGCTTTTGCGCGCTCGGTGGCGCCGCGCTCGGCTTGCTGCCCTGATCCGCCGCAAGAATACTCGGCAGGATTAATTCCCGGTCGAGATGGCCGCGACGCGCGCCGGGTCTTCCGGCGCCGCATTGCCGCGCCAGACCACATGCATGTCAGGACGGACAAGGATGAGATCGTAACCGTAGACCTCGCGCGCGGCCGCCTCCGGCACGTCGAGCACCTTGACCGGCGCACCGCGTGCGGCGAGCGCGCGCTCAAGGCCGCCGGCGTCGGCCTTGCCGTTGCCGAGTTTCAGGATGGTGTAGCCCTCGCCGCAGCGGTCCTGCAGCGGCTTACCGTCGTCGAGCCAGACATGCGGCAGCCGCGCGCCGGGCCAGGTGGTCGGGTGATATTCGCGAAACAAATGTTCCGGCCCCCCCGGTATGTTGCAAATGACGGGCGAGTCGACATAGCGATAGCCGAGTTCGGCGCCGATCATCTCATTGCTCTTGCGCTGCTCGACATCGGCGACGGCAGCGAGATTGTTGCGGGTGGCGGCGCCGGCAGGTGAGTCTTCGGCGATGTCCGGCCGCCACATCGACCGCCACTTGCGCCGGCCGATGGTGGCGTAACGCGACGCGCCGACATTGCGCTCGCCGATCTGGCGGCGTTCGATTTCATAGGAGCGCAACAGATCGGGTCCGCCCCAGCCGGCCAGCGTCGCCGCAAGCTTCCAGGCCAGATCGACAGCGTCGCCGACGCCCGAATTCATGCCGAGGCCTCCGGTCGGAATGACCAGATGCACGGCATCGCCGGCGAGAAAGACGCGGCCCTTGCCGTAAGCGTCGGCGAGCAGCAAATTCTGCCGCCACGGTGCGCACGACAGCATCTCGTATTTGACCGGCACGCCGACGGTCCGCTCGAATGCGCCGCGCATTTCGTCGTCGGTGTCGACGACGGAATGCAGCGTCCAGTGCCGGGTCGAGTCCTGCATGATCAGGAACGTCGATTTATTATCGGCCACGTGATAGTGTCGGCCGTGCCCCGGACCATTGCCGATCGGCATTCGGTCGAACAATTCGTCGCAACGGTAGAGCGCCTGGCGCAGCCCCAACAGATTGCCTTCGCCGGAGAGCTCGATAGCGAGCTCTTTGCGCACAGCGCTCGCGCCGCCGTCGCAGCCGACCAGATAGGCGGCGCGGATGTCTTGCGGCTCACCGCCGGCCGGCTGAACGCGCGCGGTGACGCCTTCGCCGTCCTGGCGCAGCGATAAAAACTCGCAGCCATAGCGCACCGTTACCGACGGCAAGGTTTCCGCCACCGATTTCAACAGCGGCTCGAGCGTATATTGCGAAATCAGCTGGTAGGGTTCGAGCGGCGAGGTGCCGTCATTGACGGCGCGGATATTCGCCTGCGCCTGCGCCACCGACGGATAGGGCAGATGCAGCAGCGGCGGCTGCGTCAGCGTCTGAATGATATAGACGTCCATCGGACAATCCGGCGGCAGGCCGGCGGCGCGGAGCTTTTGCGCCAGTCCCATGCGGCGATAGATTTCCATGGAGCGCGCGTTGATGCGCTCCATCTTCGGCAGAAAGGCCGGACGCTCCTTCTGCTCGACCAGCATGCAGCGCAGGCCGCGGCGGCCGAGGTCGATGGCCAGCGTCAGCCCGGTCGGGCCACCGCCCACGATCAAAACGTCGGTATTCACTTGCATCTCTAAAGATTATTGGCGATCACACCGAATTACGCTGGCGGCAGCGCCGCGGCAAGCTCGGTGAACGGCATGTAGGCCACGCTGCCGCATTGTTCGGGCGTGGCGTCGATGAACTGCGCAATCATATCGGCAAAATAGATCGCCACCTTGGTCTTGACCTGGCCGTTGCCGTGGAATTGTACGCAAACCATGTAGCGCTGATTGTCGCCAATCGGCATCAGGATCGGTTGCGAAATGAGAGCGCCGCGAAAATTCGGCCGATTGGTCAGCGATTGTCGCAGAAAATCGGCGATCTGCTTGCGATAATTCGTCGGGTAAGCATTGGGATCGGCCGGCGCGGCGTCTTTTTTCGCTCCGCCCAAACCGCTACAGCCGGCAAGCGCAATTGCCATTAATGCCACCGGCGCGATGGCGCGGGAATTTAGCCAGCCGTTGCTCATGCTTACACCCCCTTTCGTTGCCGCCGACAATATATAGCAGAGCCGCGCCGGCGGCTCATGCGCAACATTATCGCAGGTCCGATGCCGCGCGTCGCGCGATGCCACCGGGGATTAATCCTCCGGAGACGGGCCGCACCAGCCGGGCAGATAATCGGCATCCTTGCTCTTCGACAGCGCCAGGGCCTTCTCCAGCGCCCGATCGAAATCGCGCTCGATCAATTTGAGCTTGATGCGCCGGCGCAGGAAATCGGCCCATAGAAATTCGGAAAACGGCGTGGTGTCCTTGGCGAAGCCGCCGGCCCGGCGCAACTCGCCGGCCAGCGAGCGGAACGGATCGTCGACCAGCCCGGTCACCGCGGTGGGAATATTCTGGTAATGCCGCCGTTTGCCTTCATCATCAAACGGATGCATCCATGACCGGTTGTCCATGACGACCCAAAACGCATCCGGCTCCAGCCGGCTCAGATTGGCAATCACCGTCACGGCGACATCCTTGACGCCTTCGTCATGCAGCGCGCGCGCCAGATGATGATGATCGATCACGTAGTTGCGCCCTTTGGGGCCGAGGATCACGGGAATCATGTGCTTGCCGAGAAATCGTCGGCCTTTCTTGAGACCGGTCTCACGCCAGTGCTTGCGCTTTTCCATTACCTCGCGCATGCCAACGGTGATCTGGGTCGGCCGCAGATCGAGGATGTCGACAGTTGTCAGAATGGGTTCGCGAACCATCTTCAGTCTCCTCAACAAAACAACCGGACAATATTGGTATCGCGGAGCGCGCGAAAGCAAGTTCCGGGCGCCTTGGCGGCGCCGTTGCCGTCAAGCTGGATTTCGCGATATGGCAATTGGCCGAATGATGCCGGCCGCAGATCGGCGGAACGCCCGATGATCAGTCCGCGATACGCCTGCTTGATGGCCTGTGCGCTGCTGGCGATCGCGCCGATTGCGCCCGCGCAAAGCCAAGCGCCTGCAGCGGCCGCACCCGAGCAGGCAGCCTGTCCGCGCGGCGATTTCCGCGTCGTCGTTGATGTCGGCCATACCGTCGACGTGCCAGGCGCCATCAGCGCGCGCGGCGTGCCCGAATATGCCTTCAATTTGCAACTGGGCACGGCGGTCAAGGACGCGCTCGTTGCCGCCGGCTTCACCGAGACGACGCTGCTCATCACCGCGACGGCGCCCTGGCGGGGGCTGGTCGAACGCGCGGCGCGCGCCAACGCCATGCATGCCAACCTGTTCATCGCCATCCATCACGATTCCGTTCCGGACAACCTGTTGAAGACCTGGCAATATGCCGGCCAGGATCAGCATTACAACGATGACTATCCGGGCTACGCCATTTTCATTTCCAACGACAATGCCGACCGCGCCGGCAGCCTTAAGTTCGGCAGTCTGCTGGGCAAGGAATTGCAAGCGCGCGGCCTGCATTATACCCCGCACTACACGCTCCCCTTGATGGGACATCGCCGCCGCGAACTCGTCGATGCCAAGGCGGGCGTCTACCGTTACGACCAGCTGATCGTATTGCGCGAAACGCGAATGCCGGCGGTGCTGCTGGAGGCCGGGTCCATCGTCAACCGCGATGAGGAATTGCAGTTGGCGAGCCCCGAACGCCGGTCGCTGACCAGCGCCGCCATCACAGCCGCGGTCGAGGATTTTTGCGCCGCGTCAACAGCGGCGGCCAAGGCCAGAGCCAAGACCAAACCCCGCTAGAGCTACGCCAGCGCGGTTTGACGTCTGCGAAACGCCAGAGTGCCGATGATCGTAAGGTTGATGATATTGACGCCGAGACCCGCGGCAAAGGCCGGCGCGTAAAATCCGAAATAGTCGTACAACACGCCGGCCAGCCAGCCGCCGAGCGCCATGCCAAAGCCGCTGCACAACAACAGCGTCGGCATGCGCCAATAGGCATCGCCGACCGGAAACATTTCACGCGAGGCCAGCACATTGGCCGGCACCAGACCGGAAAAGCCCATGCCGAACAGCGCCGCGACCGTGAACAATCCGACTTCACTTTGCGTCAAGAGAAACGCCAGCATGCCCAGTGCCTGGCACGCCGAACCGGCCAGCATGGTATAGAGGCCGCCGATCTTGTCCGAGACCACGCCCCACACCTGGCGGGTGATAAACGCGGCGCCGAGCAGGACCGAAATCATCGCCGCACCGCTGGCGGCGCTGATGCCGTGATCGGTGCACAGCGCCACGAGATGCGACTGCGGCATCGACATCGGAATGCAACAGGTGAAGATCGCGGCCATCTGCAAGCCAAAAATAAGATTCGGCGGCCAGCCCAGCACCGATTTCTGAGGCCGCGCCGTCGCCGCGTGCACCGTACGATGCGTCACCTCGGGCGGCTGAACCAGAAAGACGGCGGCGGCAGGCGCGATGATCAAAAGCTCAAAGGCCGCGTAGTACAGCATGGTGTGCCGCCACCCGGCGTAGTCGATCGCGCGAGCGAATATCGGCGGCCAGATTGCGCCGGCAAGATACGAACCGCTCGAAATCAAAGCCAGCGCCGAGCCGCGCCGGCGGTCGAACCAACGGCTGACATAAACGTAGGACGGTGCGTTGATGCCGCCGATGCCGATCAGGCCGATGAACAGGCCGTGGCCGATATAAAGCGGCCAAGACGGACCCAGCGTCGACACCACCAGCCCGACCGCGATCATCGCGGCCCCGAACATCACCGTCCAGCGGATGCCGATCCGTTCGGCGATGCGGCCCATCAGGATGCCGCCGACGCCGGAGCCGATCCACATCAGCGCGCTGGCAAAGGCGGGGACGGAGCGCTCACCGCCGACTTCGGCGGCGATGTCCTTAAGTGCCACGATCGTTATCCACGGCGCGCCAAAGGCCACGGCCATGACCACCAGGGTCATGCTGGCGACAAACCATGACGATTTGGTCTCAACCGATGAGACTGTCGCGTCCAGCATGAACTCCGCGCTTTTGCGCGCCCGGCGCAAGTCGTTGCCGGCGACCCTATAGCAGCCGGCCGGATTCCCCGCCCATCGATTTTCGCAGGCCAAGCGGGAATAAAACGCGGCCCTGCCCAGTCCTCTCCCTCGGAAGTCGAAGAAAGCCGCCGCCGCCATGCGGTTGCGGGCCGACAGGATTTCAAAGGAGACCGATAATGAGCGAATCCACGCGTGACGACGGCGTTAACCGCCGCAAAGTCCTGGAATGCATGACTTGGGTCGGCACCGGCGTCCTGTGGACGGTTTCCGGCGGCGTGCCCCATTCGCTCGGCATCATGGGTGAAGCCGCGGCGGCGGAAGCCAAGGGGCTGACTTTCCTCCAGATCAGCGACAGCCATGTCGGCTTCGACAAGCCGGCCAATCCGAACGCACTCGGCACGCTCGAAGAGACCATCGCCAAGATCAACGCGCAGCCGCAAAAGCCGGCGTTCATGATTCACACCGGCGACATCAGCCACTTGTCGCGGGAAGCCCAATTCGACGATGCCGACCGCATTATCTCGCAGTCACGGCTCGACGTTCATTACGTACCCGGCGAGCACGATTTTCTCGATCCGGATCAGAAGCTTTATTTGCAGCGTTACGGCCGCGGCACCAAGGGCGCCGGCTGGTACGCGTTCGACGCAAACGGCGTGCACTTCGTCGCCTTAGTGAATGTCTTCAACCTCAAGGGCGGCGGCATGGGCGACCTCGGCGCCGAGCAGCTCGAATGGCTCGAGGACGATCTGAAAGACCGTTCCGCCTCAACGCCGATCGTGGTGTTCGCCCACATCCCGCTGTGGACCATCTACCCGGACTGGGGTTGGGGCACCGACGATTCGGCGCAAGCGCTTTCCCATCTCAAGCGCTTCGGCTCGGTGACCGTCCTCAACGGCCATATCCACCAGGTTATGCAGAAGGTGGAGGGCAACGTCACGTTCCATACCGCGCGGTCAACGGCCTTCCCGCAACCGGCGCCCGGCCAGAGCCCCTCGCCCGGCCCGATGAAAGTCCCGGACGATCAACTGCGCAAAATGCTCGGCATCGCCAACGTCGCTTTCAAACAGAATGAGCAGCGCCTCGCCATCATCGACAGCCCGCTCAAGAGCTGACGGGAGCACATCATGACTTTATCGAACACGCTACGCAGCGTCCTGGTCGCGACGGCGCTTGGCGGCGCAACCGCCGGCATAACGGCGGCGGTGATATTGCCCGGCTGGGCGCAAACCGCGCCGCAGGCAGGCGCCGGCGCCATAGCGATCGACAACTTCATTTTCACGCCGCAGACACTGACGGTAAAGGCCGGAACCAAAGTCACCTGGACCAACAGGGATGACATCCCGCACGGAATCGCATCGGACAACAATGCGTTCGCCAAGTCGAAGGCGCTGGATACCGATGACAGCTATTCGTTCACGTTCGCCACGCCGGGCACCTACAAATATTTCTGCTACGTTCACCCACACATGACCGGCACGATCGTGGTAGAACCAAACGGCTAACGATGCCGCGCGGCGATGCTCGTTCGACCGCGGAGCCAAGCGCCACAGGCAGCCGAGCTGCGATACGATGACTGCCGACGCGAATGCCGAACAAGACCGAGCGCGGCGCTTTCGCGACGCCGCGCTGCCTTATCTCGACGACGTCTTCGCGCTGGCGCGTTATCTGCTGCGCAATGCCGCCGACGCCGAGGACGCGGCGCAGGAATGTTATCTGCGCGCATTGCGCCATTTTGACAGCTATCGCGGACCGGCGATGAAACCCTGGCTGTTGGCGATAGTGCGCAACATCTGCAACGCGGAATTTGTCCGGCGCGGCCGCCAAGACGTGCCGACCGATTGCGCCGACGACGGACCGGCCGCAGACGTGACGCCGATCTGGCAGGAGCCGCCGGCTTCGCCCGAAGCCAAACTGCTGCGCCGTCAGGACGACGCCACGATCCGCCGCCTGATCGCGGCGCTGCCGCTGGCTTTCCGCGAAGCCATCGTGCTGCGCGAGGTCAACGAATTGTCGTATCAGGAGATCGCCGATGTTGCTGGCGTGCCGGTGGGCACAGTGATGTCGCGGCTGGCGCGCGCCCGTTCGATGCTGCGTTCGGCCTGGAACGCCACCGAAGGCGCGGCGGAAACCGTATCGGGAAACGCGTCATGAATTGCGCGGAATGCGAAATTCTCATTCATGCGCTGGTCGACGGCGAGCTCGACGCCGGACACGCCCGCGACGTCGAGGCGCATCTGGCGACGTGCCCCGGCTGCGCCGAAAGCTTCAGGACATTCCGCGCCATGCACGAGACGATGGCGGCGGCGAATCTCAAGGAGAAAGCACCGGCCGCTTTGCGCAGCCGCATCGCAGCGGCGCTGCCGGCGCCTGCAGAGATCGTCGGACCGCAAAAATTCCCGGTCCCGTCCCGGCACTCGTTCTTCGGCGGTTTTGCGGTCGGCACCGCACTATCGGCGGCGATTGCCGCCACCGTCGTCGTCGGGGTCTTTCGCAGCGATCGGGATCGGACGGTCGCCGACGAGATCGTCTCCGCCCACATCCGCTCATTGCAGCCCGGACATCTCATGGATGTGGAGACGAGCGATCAGCATACGGTCAAGCCGTGGTTCGACGGCAAGGTCGACGTGGCGCCGCCGGTGATCGACCTGACTGCCGAAGGCTTCACGCTGCTTGGCGGCCGACTGGATTACATCGACGGCGAGCCGGTCGCCTCGGTGGTGTATAAGCGTCGCAAACATGTGATCAACCTGTTCGTCGCCCAGCGTCTGGGCGCCACCCACGCCAATGTGACCGATCGGACGATCCAGGGTTACAATGTCCGGCATTGGTCGGCCGGCGGCCTCGATTTTTGGGCGGTCAGCGACCTGGACCCGGCGGAACTCGACGAGTTCGTGCAGAAAATTTCGGCAGCGGTGCACGCTGGCAGTCCGTCCTGACTGGCCTACATCTCCATTAACGGCTAAAAGCCGGGTTGGCATACGGGCGTTTGAAAAAGCGTCGCGCCGCAACCCTTTTACCGGCCAAACGTTTTGGGCGTGGGTCATGGATCAACGAGTCGACGACGAGCGCCGGGCCGATTCGCCATCCAGCCCCGGAGCCCAAGCAACCCCCGCCCCGGCGAAAAAGAAGCCCTCGCTGGTCGCCAAGCTGCGCCGACGGCGGGGCTTGGTTCTGGCCATCGTGATCGCCAGCGCCATCGTCATCCTGGCGAGCGTGCTGTGGTGGCTGCATGCCAGGAACTACGAATCGACCGACGACGCCTTCATCGATACCCGCACGGTGCAAATCGGCGCCCAGGTTGCCGCCGCTATCGTCGACGTGCCGGTGACGGATAACCAGGAGGTCGAGGCCGGCGCCGAACTTGCCCGCCTCGACGACCGCGATTATGTCGCCCAGCGCGATCAGGCGCAGGCCAATGTCGACAATTTCCAGGCGCAGATTACGGCACAACAGGCCAAAATCGATCAGGCCGAAAAACAGGTCGCCCAGGAGCAAGCCACGCTGACCTTTGCCCAACAGCAGGCCAAACGTTACGAGCGGCTTGCCCAACAGGGCAGCGGCACCGTCGAGCAGGCGCAGCAATATCAGTCCAACCTGCTGCAGGCCCAAGCGTCCCTGGCTGCGGCGCAGGCCAATGCCATCGCCACCGAGAAGCAGATCGGCGTGCTCAAGGCCCAGCTCGAGAGCGCTCGCGCTCAACTGGAGCAGGCCCAAGCCAATCTGTCGCGCACCATTATCACCGCACCCGTTGCCGGCCGCGTGACCCAGCTAACCGCTGCGAAGGGCGCTTACGCCGCGGTGGGCCAGGCGCTGATGATGTTCGTGCCGCGCCATGTCTGGGTCACGGCGAATTTCAAGGAAACGGAACTCGATCTCATGCGCCCCGGCCAGCCGGTCAGCATCGAGATCGATGCCTATCCCGACCGGACTTTCGAAGGCCACATCGTCAGCATTCAAGCCGGCAGCGGCACGGCGTTCAGCCTGTTGCCGGCGGAAAACGCCACCGGCAATTACGTCAAGATCGTACAGCGCATCCCGGTCAAGATCGTCTTCAACAAGCCGCCCGACGTGCTCTTGGGTCCCGGCATGTCGGTGGTGCCGACGGTGAAGGTGCGATGAGCGAACGGCCGCGGACGCAAGGCTGGGACTCCAGCCGTTCGGCCGCCGGCGATCGCAATCCGTGGCTGGTCGCCGTCATCGTCTCCATCGCCACCTTCATGGTGGTGCTCGACACCGCTATCGCCAACGTCTCGCTGCGCTACATCGCCGGCAGTCTCGCCGCCAGCATCGACGAAAGTACCTGGATCGTAACCACCTATCTGATCGCCAACGCCATTGTGCTGCCGGCGAGCGGCTGGCTGTCGAACGTCGTCGGCCGCAAGCGGTTCTATATGATTTGCGTGGCGTTGTTCACGGTCAGCTCCTTGTTCTGCGGCCTGGCGCCAAATCTTCCCGTCCTCATTGTCTTTCGCGTTCTGCAAGGCCTTGGCGGCGGCGGCATGCCGACCAGCGAGCAGGCCATCCTTGCCGACACCTTCCCGCCGCAAAGGCGCGGCCAGGCCTTCGCACTGTACGGCGTCGCCGTCATCGTAGCGCCGACGGTCGGGCCGACGATCGGCGGCTGGATCACCGACAATTTCTCCTGGCATTGGATATTCTTCATCAACGTGCCGATCGGAATCGCATCGCTGGCGCTGGTGCATTGGTTCGTCGACGAACCCGAAGTGCTCGAACGCGAGCGCGAACAGCGTCTTGCCCGCGGACTGAAGATCGATTGGGTGGGCTTCGCATTGATCGCAGCGACTCTCGCCTGTCTTGAAGTCGTGCTCGACCGCGGTCAGATCGACGATTGGTTCCGGTCCGGCACGATCGTCACTTTCTCCGTCCTCGCCGCAATCTCATTTCTCGCCTTCGTTCCTTGGGAGCTCAACCAGGAAGACCCCATCATCGAGATTCGGCTTCTGTTTCATCGCCAGTTCGGCATGGCCTTCTTCGTCATGCTGATGATCGGCGCCATCTTGTTCGGCTCCAATCAAATCATGCCGCAACTGCTGCAGACTACGTTTCCCTACACCGCGATGCTGTCGGGTCTCGCCATGATGCCCGGCGGCCTGGCGATGCTGATCATCATGCCGATCGCCGGGCAGGTTACCGGTCGCTTCCAGCCGAAATATCTGATGGTGCTGGGGCTGACCGCAATCGCCCTGTCGATGTGGTATTCGACGTCGCTGACGCCGGACGCAAGTTTCGACTATTTCGGATGGGTGCGCGTCTATCAGACCATCGGTCTGCCGTTCTTGTTTATTCCGATCAACACCGTCGCCTATGACGGCCTGCCGGCGAACAAGACCAACCAGGCCTCGGCGCTCATGAACGTGGCGCGCAATCTCGGCGGCAGCATCGGCATTTCGCTCGCCAATGTCGTGCTGACCCAACGCACCCAATTCCATCAATCGCGGCTGGCCGAGAACACGTCGCCCACTAACCCGGTCTTTCAATCGACGCTGCGGGGGGTCACCAAATATTTCGTGCAGCATGGCGCCTCGGCCGGCGAAGCGCACAGCCGGGCCCTGGGACTGTTCGGCCAGCTAATCCAGACCCAGGCGACGATTTTAGCCTATATAGACGTGTTCTATGTCTGCGCCATTGCCGCAGCGGTAATGATTCCGCTGGTCCTGCTCATGGTTCGGCGGGTGCAGACCCATGGGCAAATGGTCGCGGGACATTGATACAATCGGCCGCAAGCGGGCGGTCGAATTTCCCCGCCCGCGGCGCGTTGGTTCACCGGTACGGAAAGCGCAGCGTTGCACCGACTGCGCAGGTTAATAGCGAGGAAGCCCATGCCCCCGCGGAAGAAGTCCGCCCTGGCTGCAAAGGCTGGCAGTCTTTGCCTGCTGGCCTTAGTCGTGTTGTGCTTCACGGCGGCCGCGCCGGAGCCGGTGACGGTGACCGTGACGATGGTCGACTACAGATTCGAACCCGACCATCTGACCTTCCAGCACGACGTGCATTATCGCCTGCATCTGGAAAATCACGGTAAGGAGACGCACGAATTCACTGCGCCGCTGTTCTTTGCCACCGCTCAAATCGACAATCCGGACGTGCTCAACCGCGAGCACACCGAAGTGGTGATGCAGCCGGGCGACGTAAAGGACGTGTTCCTGACACCGGGCAAACCGGGCACTTACGATCTGCGTTGCGCGGATCACGATTGGGATGGCATGGTCGGCGGCATCACCGTCAAATAGCAGCGTCACCGCTACGCCTCCTCCACCGCACCGCTGCGCCGCCTTTATCGCAGGCAAGGTGCCGAAAAACATACCGGCTGAACGCCGACGAACGGCGTCGCCGCGCTTGCACTTCATCTGAAAGACACCCGCAATTTTCACAGTATGCATCGCGGCAACGCGCGCGTAAGCGCGGTTTGCGACACACGATGTCGTGAATGCTCTGAATTGCCGTGCCGTCGCCCAACTACGGCACCAATCTTGCTTAGAGTCGTTGAGTGGGCGTTGAGGGGCTGGTCTAGCGCAAGATCAGGTAACGCAAGACCTGGTAGGCAAGACCTGGATGAAAAGGAGTCGCCAATGTGTGACTTTAGCCTTCAAAGCGTTCGATCCCGGCCGGCCATGGTCGGTGACAAGCTCGTAACACGTGATTTCGGCACCGGGACCCGCGGGTTCTCGGCATCCGATGACCCCGGACTGGCGGTGTGCATCCGGCCCGGTACTGAGTTGGCCTTCAGCGGCGAGGTCGCCTGTCTCCCGGCGGGCCTGCTCGGCTGGAAGACGAAAACGATCAACTTCCAGACGGCCATCTTCCGGCAAGTCAATAAAGACAAGATGGCTGCGCATCATGACGCGCTCGAGTTTCCCGATGGACGCATCGTCCTGTTGACGCTGTTGTGCGAAGGCCAGTCGGCAACGGTTCTGCAGCTGCCGGCGCAGGCAAAAACCGAAGAAGAGGCGCACGAACAGGAACGCGTCAGCTACGTCGGCTGACCTCGTGCTGACAAACGAGCCGGCCGCCCCAGCGCGGCCGGCACCATTGCGTTCGCACAAACCGGCATGACCGATCCGGCCGCGGCCAAAGCTCCGATGGCCGGCAATAGCCGCATTGCTCAATCTCTCCCCCGCCGCTCTCTCCCTCCGCTCCGCTCTATCGGATGCAGGCGCCGTCGCTCCCCTGTAACGCCGCTGTAAGCATGACCGCTTTCGGGGAGGCGGCCGCATCCGGAACGGCGCCTTGACGCGGGCGTTTGGACGAAAAACAGGCCGCCAAACCGGACGGATGCGGACCCGCCCTGATTTCGCCGTGACTTGGGGGCGGAAGAGGTGGAAAATTGCCGTCAGGTCTGCAATGACAGCCCCTCATTGAGGCCGAATTCACCGCAAATCGCTGGCTGAACTCCCGCACATGAACGAATCGCTGGACCCATCGGCAGCCGAAGGTCGCTCCGTTACCGCGCCGGCGGCGGAGGCCATCGAGCCGGCGGAGACAGCCGAACCGACATTCAAGCCGCAATCCGCCGGCGCCCAGTTTCTGGCCGTCTTTCCGCCGATCATGCTGCCGATGTTTCTGGCGGTGGCCGATCAGACGATCGTCGCCACCGCACTGCCGGCGATTGCCTCCAGTCTCGGAGAAATCGAGCGCGCGTCGTGGGTGGTGGTCGCCTACCTGATCGCCAATACCATCGCCGCGCCGGTCTATGGCCGCCTCGGCGACACCTTCGGCCGCCGATTGATGATGGTGCTCGCGCTCAGCCTGTTCATGGTCGGCTCGGTGCTCTGCGCGCTTGCCCCCAATATCGAGTTGCTCACCGCCTTTCGGGTGCTGCAAGGATTTGGCGGCGGCGGCCTGATGACGCTGTCACAAGCGCTGATCGGCGAAGCGATACCGCCGCGCGAACGCGGCCGCTATCAGGGCTACCTTGCCGGAATTGCGGTGAGTTCCAATACGTTCGGTCCCGTCGCCGGCGGCTATCTTACGCAGGTCTTCGGCTGGCAATCGATCTTTCTCGTCAACATTCCGCTCGGCCTGCTGGCGATGGTGTTCGTGTTCCGCATTCCGGCGCGCCAAGGCGACCGCCGGCGCACCACTTTCGATGCGCCGGGTCTGGTGCTGTTCATCTTCTTCGTCGGGCCCGTCATCCTGGCACTCGAGCAGTTGCAGCGTATGCAATTGAGCGCCATGCCGATGGTGCTGGCGAGTCTCGCTGTCGGCCTGATCGCACTTGGCCTGCTGACGTGGCAGGAGCGGCTCACCGCTGCACCGCTCATTCCGCCGAAGTTGTTTCGGCAGGCTTCGATCTGGCGCGCCAACACCATGGCGGCGTTTCACGGCGCAGCGCTGGTTTCGCTGATTACATTTCTGCCGATCTATTTGCGCGCCGCGCGCGGCGCCGATCCCGCCGAAACCGGACTCATTCTGCTTCCGCTCACCGCCGGCATCGGCATTGGCTCCATGCTGACCGGCCAAATGGTGACCCGATTGGGCTACACGGCGGTATTTCCGACTTTTGGATTGGCCGGCGCGACGGTGACCCTTATCGGCATCGGCCTTTTCATCTCGCATATGAGTACGACCGAAATGGCTTTCGCGTTTTGCGCCGTCGCGCTGTTCATGGGCACGGTGATGGGTGTAGTCCAAGTAACGGTGCAAGCGGTGTCGGGGCCGCGTCTTCTCGGCACCGGCGCCGCCATGGTGCAGTTCTCGCGTTCGGTCGGCGCCGCCTTCGGCACCGCCACTGTGGCCGCCGTCTTGTTCTCGATTCTCACCGTAACCGACCGCAGCACGGCGACATTGTTCGGCAGCATCATCGAGCAGGGTCCGCAGGCGATTGCGGCACTCGATCCGGCACGGCAGGCGATCGTGCATGCCGAAATCGGCGACGCGTTCCGCGCCGCTTACCTGACCATCGCCCTGTTCACCGGCTGCGGCTTCTTTCTGGCCTGGTCGCTGCCGCTGCGCCGGCTTTAGAAAAATCCAGGAGAGTCGCAGTGATCGTCGACGCGCAAGTTCATTTCTGGAAAGCCGATACGCCGGACCGGCCGTGGCTGCCCGACCGGGTCGCGCAACTGCCCGAGCCGTTCACCGCGGAAAAATTCGTGCCGATGATGGACGAGGCCGCGGTGTCCCGCGCCGTCATCGTGCCGCCATCGTGGGAGGGCGACCGCAATGATTGCGCGATCGAGGCCGTGCTGCGCTATCCCGGCCGGTTCGCCGTTATGGGCCGCATTCCGCTCCAGGATCCAAAATCTGCGGCGCTGCTGCCGGAGTGGAAAAAGCAACCCGGCATGCACGGCATCAGACTGACGTTTCACCCGCATCAATGGTCCTGGCTCAAAGACGGCACGGTGGATTGGTTCTGGCCGCTGGCGGAAAAATACGGTCTTCCGATCATGTTCTATGGCGCGGCGATGTCGCTGTTCGCGCCCATTGCCGAGCGGCACCCGCAACTGCAGATGATCGCCGACCATCTCGGCATCACCGGGGAAGTCGCCAAAAGCCCGCGGATGGCCGAGGCTATCGGGGAAACCGCGGCGCTCGCCAGATATCCGAACGTCTCGGTGAAGTTGTCGACGACGCCGTTCTACTCCAAGGAAGCCTATCCGTTTCGCGACATGACGGTCCATATTCGCCGCCTGTTCGACGCCTTCGGGCCACGCCGCTGCTATTGGGGCACCGACCTGACCAACTCCTATGCAAAAGCAACCTACAAACAGCGTGTCGCCCATTTCACCGAAACGCTGGATTTCCTTTCGGCTGAGGACAAAGAATGGGTCATGGGCCGCGCCATTTTGGAACGGCTGGGATGGCAATAAGGCCGTAGCCATTGTCTCGATGCCTGCCGCGGCACGACATGGGACAAAGGACCGGCGCGAGGCATCATGGTGAAGATACTTCTGACTCGGCATGGCCACGTCGAAGGCATTGCGCCGGAACGGTTCCGCGGCCGCGAGCCGCTCGCACTCACCGCACGCGGCCGCGCCGAGGCCGCAGCAGTCGCGAAGCGGATCGCCGGCGCCTGGCAACCGGATTTCATCTACACCAGCCCAATGGGCCGCTGCGTCGAGACCGGTGCGGCAATCGCCAAGGCCTGCGGCATGGCCGCACAAATCTGCGACGATCTCAACGACATCGATTATGGCGCATGGCAATTCAAGACTTTTGCCGACGCGAAGGCGCAAGACCCTGCCCTGTTCGCCGCATGGCTTGCGACGCCGCACCTCGTCCGATTTCCCGGCGGCGAATCGCTACAGGAACTGGCGGCGCGCATAACCAATGTCGTGCGGATGGTGCTGGCGCGCCATTCCGACGCGACAATCGTGCTGGTCGGGCATGATAGCGTCAATCGGGCGCTGCTCTTGAGCTTTCTCGATCTGCCGCTGTCGGCCTTTTGGCGCATCGTGCAGGCGCCATGCTGCCTCAACGAAATCGACGTTGACGGCACGGCAACTTGCATACGCAGTATCAACGAAACATTTCATCTCGGCGCGATCGCGCACACGTCCGAGGTGAGATGAACCCGCCGTTCGGATCGGCTTGACTCATGGCCTTCATCGGTCGCTCCGTTCCGCGCCTTGAGGATCGTCCGCTGGTCACCGGCCAGGGGCGCTTCGCGGCCGACGTTTCATTCGCGCATCAATTGCACATGCGCGTGGTGCGCTCGGCGCATGTGCATGGCCGCCTTGTCGCCATCGATACGACCGCGGCCCGGTCCACTCCCGGCGTTATCGCCGCCTGGACGGCCGCCGACGTCGCCGACATTCCGCCGATCGACTTTCGCCTCACGCGCATCGAAGGCCTCGAGCCCTATCGCCAGCCGATCCTTGCCAGGGATCGCGTGCGCTATGTCGGCGAGCCGGTCGCGGTCGTGTTCGCCGAGGATGCTTACATCGCCGAGGACGCCGCCGAGCAGGTGACGGTCACGGTTGAGACCCTGCCCGAACTTCTTGCCGCCGATGCGCCGCCCGGCGAATTCGACGCCGGCCGTTCGACCGAAGCGGCGGTGGTCGGCAAAGGCTATGGCGACGTCGCGGCGGCGTTGGCCGCGGCGCACGAGATCATAGCACTCGAGCTCAGCATCGGCCGGCATAGCGGCGTGCCGCTGGAGACGCGCGGCGCCATCGCCCGCTACGATCGCGCGCGCGACGTGCTCGCTCTCTACGGCGCCGCCAAAGTGCCGCACTGGAACCGCGACAGCCTGGCCCGCATGCTGGGCCGGCCGGCGTCTTCTGTGCATTTGCATGAAGGTCATACCGGCGGCGGCTTCGGCGTGCGCGGCGAGCTCTATCCGGAAGACGTGCTCGCCTGCCTTGGGGCGTTGCGGCTCGGCCGCCCGGTGAAATGGATCGAGGATCGCCGCGAGCATCTGATCGCCACCAATCATTCCCGCCAGCAAAACTATCGTGTCCGCGCCGCGGTCGATGCGCTGGGCCGCATCCTCGCTATTGACGGGGAGTTTTTTCACGACCAGGGCGCCTATGTGCGCACCCATGCCGCCACCGTGCCCGATCTCGCGGCCACCATGTTGCTTGGGCCCTATCGCGTCGCGGCGTATCGCATGACGGGCCGCATCCGCCTCACCAACAAAACGCCGTGCGGCACCTATCGCGCTCCCGGCCGCTACGAGAGCACGTTCGTGCGCGAGCGGTTGTTGGACGCGATTGCAACGCGCCTGCGCATCGATCCGATCGAAATCCGTCGGCGCAATCTCATTGCCGCAGCCGAGATGCCTTATGAGCGCCCTCTCGATGCGCTCGGCACCGAGATGACCTATGACTCCGGCGATTATGCCGGCCTTCTCGACAAGGCGCTGGCCGCATTCCGCTGGGACCGGATGCGGGACGATCTGAAGCGGCGGCGCGCCACAGGAGAAGCCGTCGGCGCCGGACTTGCCATGTTCGTCGAAAAGAGCGGCTTCGGTCCCTACGATGGCGTGCGCGCGTCGATCGATACCGCCGGTACGGTCGAAATCGTCACCGGCGCAACATCGGTCGGCCAGGGCATGGAGACCGTGCTGGCGCAAATCTGCGCCGATACACTCGGAATCGATTACCGGCGGATCCGGGTGGTGCACGGACAGACCGACCGCATCGCTTACGGCATGGGCACCTTTGCCTCGCGCGTCACGGTCATGACCGGCGAGGCGACGCGCCGGGCGGCGGTAAAATTGCGGCGCATGGCGCTCGGCGCCGCCGCCGCACTGCTGCAAACGCCGGCCGAAACCCTCGATGTGGTCGACGGCGTCGTCATCCGCAAAGACGCCGTACACGGGCCCTCGATCATGCTTGGCGAGGTCGCACGCGCCTTCAATCCCGGCTCGAAGCTTCTTGGCGACGCCACTCCCGGCCTGTGCGCCGATGGCTTCTTCGAGCAAGATCACATGAACTATCCGTATGGGATTCATCTTGCCCAGGTGAAGGTCGATCCCGATACCGGCGCGGTTGTTCTCGAGCGCTTTTTCGTCGCTTACGACATCGGCAAGGCGGTCAATCCGATGCTGGTCGAAGGCCAGATCGCCGGCGGCGTCGCCCAAGGCATTGGCGGCGCGTTGTTTGAAGAGTTTCTCTACGATCCGCACGGCGAGCCGCTGTGCACAACCTTCGCCGATTACCTCATGCCGACGGCGCGCGAAACTCCGCCGATCGATGTCCTCCTCTGCGAGGATGCGCCGAGTCCGCTCAACGCGCTTGGGCTCAAGGGCGCCGGCGAAGGCGGCGCCAATGCCGTCGGCGCCGCCATTGCCGCCGCCATCGACGACGCGCTGGGCCGTCCCGGCGCGATAACGGCACTCCCGGTCACGCCGCAACGGCTGCGGCGAATTCTGCAGCCGGCCGGCCCGCGCTGAGCGGCGCCTTTATTTGTTTCGTGCCGCCGACGTGAACACGATCCTTACCGCCGCGTTCAGATCGGGCTTGGACGCCGAGGTATCGAGACCGACGCTCGATATCTTGCTCATCAATTCCTGCTGCTCGGCGGCCGGCAGGCTGGTGAGCTCGCCGCCGTGGTCGGTCCAGCTTTTGTAGGATTCGGTATAGAACTGCTTCACAAACGGAACGATGCCAGCCGATACCGCAGTTGCGTCGTTGCGGACGATTTTCTGCAAATCCGGCGGCAGGCCATCGAGCCATTTCCGGCTCATGACGACGATCGAGTTCAAATACGGCTGCTCGGTATTGATGACGTATTTGGCGGCGTCCTGGTAATGGAACGTCGAATAAACGGTGATGGTAGCGAGCGTCGCGTCGATGGTCCCTTGCTGCAGAGCTGGCAATACGTCGGCCAGCGTCATCGCCACCGGCGAGGCATCCATCCGCTTGACCATTTCGAGCTGGAACGGCGAGGCGAGCACGCGAATCTTCAGTCCCTTGAAGTCCGCCAAATGGTGGATCGGCTTGCGCGAGGCGATCGACGACGGCCCGATCGGGGCGAGCGCGACACCTTCCAATCCCTTGTCGGCGCCCAGTCCGAGCATCAGCTTGCGAACCGGGGGATCGTTGATCACGCGGATGTCCTGGTCTTCGCTCCTCATCAGGCCGGGTGCGCTCAGCGCCTCATAGCGTTCGTCGACGCCGACCAGGAATTCCGGCGGTCCCATCCAGCCCTGGATCGATCCGAACTGCACGCCCTCGATTTGCCGGGGAATGGAGCCGAGCTGGCTCGCTGGATAAACCTCGGCTTTGATCCGGCCGCCGGAATCTTTCTCGACCGCCGCCGCAAAACGATTGAGCCATTCATGCTGCGTGTCGTGGATCGTCGCGGTGCTGAGCTTCATCACGATCGGATTTGCGGTTTGGGCGGCCGCTGGCGGCAGCGATCCGATCATTGCAATAATCGCTGCGGCGGCAAGCAACGCGGAGCTTGAATAGCTTGGTCTTCGCATTCCCCTCATGTCTTCCTCCCCTGTAGAAGCGCTTATTTGATCCCCACGCGCTTCGAGACAATCAAGGTGCCATAGCAAATAAACCGCGAATAGAAGTCGATTTGCCGCGCCGGATAATGGTATCGTGCAGGCGCGCTCATGGGCGAGGAACCGATGAACGACTTGCGTCTGACGGTACGTATCGATTTCGGCTCCGCCGGCGCAATCGGCCCCGGCAAAATTCGGCTTTTAGAAGCCATTCGAAAGACCGGGTCGATCTCGCAGGCTGGCCGGTCGCTCGGCATGTCGTACCGGCGCGCCTGGCTCCTGATCGACGATTTGAACCGCTGCTTCCGCACGCCGGTGGTTATCACCCGGCCTGGCGGCGCCAAGGGCGGCGGCGCCGAGCTGACGCGTTTCGGTCGCAAGCTGATTGAAAAATACCGCGCGATCGAGGCGCAGGCCGCATCGTCGGCGAAGCGGCAAATGCGAGGTCTTGAAGCCACACTGCGTGGGCAAACGCAAGTGGGGTCAAAACCGTTGAAGACATCCATCCAGCCAACCAGGCTTGGCGATTAAGCTTGCGGAGTATGGCTCGTTGGCTTTGGACTTTGGCCGAAAGCGAAGGGCCGCCCTCAGCGGGCGGCCTCCAACAAGTCCACGAATCTCGAATTTGCCGGTCTTGTCTTGGCGGAGATCGCCGGACACTTCCGCGTCGCAATCTTCAAAAGTCGATCACGACATCCAGAACGGCTTATGCGCTTCGCGTTCCGCATCGCAGCGGGTGATGCCGATATCGCGCAAGGTGGCGTCGGGCAATCCTTGCAGTTCTTGGCGCGAACGTGAGCGG
>JBAQHW010000382.1:0-2549 GCA_049288525.1 Xanthobacteraceae bacterium | reverse complement strand
CCGGCAGGCGAGCGCGCCCGATAGCGGAAAGGGCGGCGCAAGCCGCCATATCCGCGGCGCGCCCTGTGCGCCGCTTGCGTACAGGTTACGAAACACCGCGTCTGCCGGCGCTCCGCTTCCTTCATTTATTTCGTCATTGCGAGCGAAGCGAAGCAATCCAGTCTGAAATTCCGCTCCTGGATTGCTTCGTCGCTTCGCTCCTCGCAATGACGCGCGAAACAAAAATTCGGGTTGGCTGAGATCGCTTCATTCTCAGCATGGACCACCGGGTCGAGCCCGGCGGTGACGAGGAAAGTATGTCGCTGTTTGACATTTCGGAACGGAACAACACGCTCGGCAAAAACGCGGCGCGGAAGCCGCGCGCCCTATTCGCCGAGCTCGCGGAGAATCTCGGCGGTGTGCTCGCCGAGCTGCGGCGACGGGCGCTCGGACGCCATCGGTGCGCCGTCCAACACGATCGGCGTGCGGATGCCGGGAATCTTGCCGCCTTCGGCCGCCGGACTGTCACGCTCGATCTTCATGCCGCGATGAATCACCTGCGGATCGGCGAACACTTGATCGAGATCGTTGATGGGCCCCGCCGGGATGGTAGCGGTCTCAAGCTTGTTGAGCAAATCTTCGCGGCTCAATTGCGAGGTGAGCGCGCAAAGCTTGCCGACGAGTTCGGCGCGATGCGCGAGCCGGCCCTTGTTGTCCTTATAGGCCGGCACCTGCGCCAGCTCGGGCGCACCCAGGATGCCGCACAATTTGACGAATTGGGCGTCGTTGCCGGTGGCGATAATGACGCGGCCGTCGGCGACGGGGAATTCCTGGTAAGGAACCAGATTGGGATGGGCATTGCCGATACGCTTGGGTACTTCGCCGGAGACCAGATAATTGAGCGCCTGGAATGCCAGCGTGCCGACGGTGGAATCGACCAGCGCAGTATCGACGTAGCCGCCAAGGCCTGTCTTCTCGCGCCGCGTCAGGGCCGCCAGAATGCCCACCGACGAATAGACGCCGGAGAAAATATCGGCGATCGGCACGCCGACGCGCAGCGGCGGGCCGTCCGGCATGCCGGTCATGCCCATGATGCCGCCGATGCCTTGCGCCATCAGATCGTAGCCGGCGCGCGGCGCCGACGGACCGGTCTGGCCGAAGCCGGTGACCGAACAATAGATCAGCCGCGGATTGAGGAGGCTGAGGCTTTTGTAGTCGAGGCCGAACTTGGCGAGGCCGCCGACCTTGAAGTTCTCGATCAGCACGTCGGAGCGCGCGGCCAGTTTATTGACGATGCGCTGGCCCTCGGCGGTGGTGAAATCCAGCTCGATCGAGCGCTTGCCGCGATTGGTGCAGTGGAAATAGGCGGACGACAAATGGCCGCCATCGGCCGCCGGCACGAACGGCGGGCCCCAGGCGCGGGTATCGTCGCCGGCGCCGCTCCGCTCGACCTTGATGACGTCGGCGCCGAGGTCGGCGAGAATCTGACCGGCCCACGGCCCGGCCAGGATCCGGGCAAGCTCCAGGACGCGTACACCCGCTAATGGACCCGGCATCGGTCACTCCTCCCGCCCGCGGCCAGCGCCGCGCGAGGTTTAACTGACAAAGCAGCGCCGATTTGTCCAGATTTGTCTACCGTTAGCGAACTTGTCATTGCTTTGGCGGATCATTAGCTAAGGCCTGCCGGCCGGATGGGGATGAGCATTGGATACCTCGTTCTTCAGCGAAATGCTGCAAAGCATCGCCGATCGCAGCCGCGCGCTGATCAAGCGTGAGCGCCGGGGGCCGGCGCATGAGCGCTCGACCGGGCTCATCGAACAATGCGAGGAGTTGCTTTCCGGCCGCGGCGAAGCCTCCGGCGTCGCGCTGGCACAAGAGATTTTGCTGCGCTACGCCGAGCTTACCACCGGGCCGCGCATCGCGTTTTTCGAAACCCTCGCCACCACCTTTGGCCACGACAATGCCGGCATCGATAAAGCCGTTGCCGCTTGGCAGAGCGCGCCGTCGGATGCGACCGCGTCCGAGCTCAATCACGCCAGCGAACCGCGCCGTCTCGAACTGTTCCGCCGGCTCAATCTCGCCCCCGGCGGCACCGCGGCGCTGGTGCGCATGCGCGAGCAATTGCTCGACGCCATGGATCATCGCCGCGACGATCTGGCCGCGATCGACAAGGACTTCGTTCATCTGTTCTCGTCCTGGTTCAATCGCGGCTTTCTGGTGCTGCGCCGGATCGACTGGTCGACCTCGGCGGCCATTCTGGAAAAGATCATCCGCTATGAGGCAGTGCACGAAATCCACGACTGGGACGACCTGCGCCGACGCATCGATCCGCCGGACCGCCGCTGCTATGCCTTCTTTCATCCGGCGCTGGTCGACGAACCGCTGATCTTTGTCGAAGTGGCGTTGACGCGCGAGATTGCCGGCGCCATCGGGCCGATTCTCTCCGGCAAGCGCGAGCCGGTCGAGCCGCAGCGCGCCACCACGGCGGTGTTTTACTCGATCACCAACTGCCAGCGCGGTCTTGCCGGGGTGAGCTTCGGACATTTCCTCATCAAACAGGTGGTCGAAGA
>JBAQHW010000381.1:0-1974 GCA_049288525.1 Xanthobacteraceae bacterium | reverse complement strand
GGCTCCAGCCCCGGGACGGTGGCAACCAGCAACGCCTGAACTTCCTCCGGCAGCGAAGTCGAGATGCCGTTGGGGTAAACAGTGGTGTCGTCCAATCCCTCCGGCTCGAGGAAGATCTGATGGCCGTCGCGTTCGCCGAAACGCACGATCTTATCTTCGATCGACGGGCAATAGCGCGGCCCGCGGCTCTGAATTTGCCCGGAATACATCGGCGATCGGTGCACGTTGGCGCGGATCACCGCGTGGGTTGCAGGCCCCGTGCGGGTAATTCCGCACTGGATCTGCCGATTTGTGATGCGCTCGGTGAGCGCGGAAAACGGCTCCGGAGGATCGTCCCCCGGCTGCATCTCCACTGCCCCCCAATCGATCGTCGTCCCATCGAGCCGCGGCGGCGTTCCGGTCTTGAGGCGTCCAAGGGCAAAGCCAACGCGCTCCAGCGAGCGAGATAGCCCCAGCGCCGGCGCCTCGCCGACCCGGCCGGCCGGAATTTGGCGCTCGCCGATATGGATCAAGCCGCGCAGAAATGTGCCGGTGGTAAGCACCACAGCGCCAGAGCTGAATTCTCGCCCGTCGACCAGGCGCACACCGCCTACCCGCTCCTCGCCCAGCAGATCGTCGACCTCGCCTTCGATGACCGTGAGATTCGCAGTAGCCTGGATCGCTCGCTGCATGGCCGCCGCGTAAAGTTTACGGTCAGCCTGCGCCCGCGGCCCGCGCACGGCCGGTCCCTTGCGCCGGTTGAGAACCCGAAATTGGATACCGGCCGCATCCGCCACACGGCCCATAAGCCCGTCGAGTGCATCCACCTCGCGAACCAGATGGCCCTTACCCAGTCCGCCGATGGACGGATTGCACGACATGGCGCCGATGGCGGCGGAACGCTGGGTGATTAAGGCCGCGCGTGCGCCCATGCGCGCTGCCGCGGTCGCAGCCTCGCAGCCAGCATGGCCGCCACCCACCGCAATGACGTCAAAGCGATTGTCCATCGCGCGCTCCGACCGACGTTCTACTGGACGCGCCCCAAGACCGGAAGTGTTTCACGTGAAACGGAACGCCGATCGTTTGGTTAACGATTCATTTACCAATACAGAAATCACGGAACAGAACGTCCAAAACATCTTCAACGTCGATCCGTCCGGTCAGGCGACCGAGCGCCGTCCCCGCCGCGCGTAAATCTTCCGCCACCAGCTCCTCGCGTGGGTGCGATTTCTGCGCCTCGGCGATGGCGCCATCGAGGGCTGAAACCGCCATTTCCAACATCGCCCGATGCCGAACGCGGGTCACAATGGCCGCCTCGGCACCGGAAAAGAACTCCCTCGCATAATCCAATAAGTCACTCATAAGACTGTCGATTCCAAGACCGCCTGAGGCGGAAATATCAATACTGAATTTGGATTCATTGTTTCCTGGCCGGGTCCCGCTTTCTCCATGCGCCATCAAGTCGATCTTATTGCGGACGAGCCAAACGGCTTCGGCATCGAACGGCGGTTTGATTGGTGCTCGCTCGTTTCGGTCAACGGCCGATGCGTCAATGACCCAGAGCACCAGATCGGCTGCCGCCGCCCGGTCGCGGGCGCGGCGCACGCCCTCCTGCTCGATGGGCTCGACGCTATCGCGAATGCCCGCGGTATCGAGCAGCGTCACCGGATAACCGCCGAGATTAAGATGCACCTCGATGACGTCGCGCGTCGTGCCCGCATAGGGAGAGACGATTGCCGCTTCCCGGCGCGCCAACCGGTTCAGCAACGTCGACTTGCCGGCGTTTGGCGGGCCGGCGATCGCCACCACCAGACCCTCGCGCAGCCGTTCGCCGTGCTGGGCACCGGCCATGGCCGCAGCGATTTCGCTGCGCAATTGCTGCGCAGCATGAATGGCCGGGCCAATTAAATCCTCCGGCACATCAGCCTCGTCGGAAAAGTCGATCCGCGCTTCAATCAGCGCCAGCGCTTCGATCAATCGCTGCCGCCAGGCCTC
>JBAQHW010000380.1:0-2462 GCA_049288525.1 Xanthobacteraceae bacterium | reverse complement strand
GCGCCGGCTTGACCAAGGCTTGCGGCTCCGCGGCCTGCGCCGCGGCGGTGGCCGCCGCCCGGCTCAATCGCACCGGCCGCAAGGTGACCGTCGGCCTGCCCGGCGGCGAGCTGGCGATCGAATGGCGCGCGAGTGACGATCACGTGCTCATGACCGGTCCGGTCGAATTCGAGCACAAGGGCCGGTTCGACGCTAACCTGTTCTCCAACGCCACCGGAGCGGCGTGATGAGCGTCGAAGTCGTCACTTTCGGCTGCCGGCTTAATGCCGCCGAAGCGGAAGTGATCCGCCGTGAGGCCGAGCAGGCCGGCTTTGCCGATACCGTCGTGGTCAATACCTGTGCGGTGACGGCGGAAGCCGTGCGCCAGGCGCGGCAGACGATCCGGGCGCTGCGGCGCCAGCGTCCGCAGTGCAAGATCGTCGTCACCGGCTGCGCGGCGCAGACCGAGCCGCAGAGCTTCATTGCCATGGCCGAAATCGATGGCGTGCTTGGGAATACGGAAAAGCTCTCGGCTGCTGGCTGGAGGCAAGCGCGCGCGGCTTTCGCCGGCGGCGGAGCGCTCAAAGAGGCAACGACGGCCATCGTCAGCGACATCATGGCGGTCAGAGAAACCGCGTCGCATCTGGTCGACGCTTTCGCCGGGCGCACGCGCGCTTTCGTCCAGGTGCAGAATGGCTGCGATCACCGCTGCACGTTCTGCATCATTCCGTTCGGTCGCGGCAATTCGCGCTCGGTGCCGATGGGGGCCGTGGTCGACGACGTGCGCCGGCTTGTCGCCAAAAACTACTGCGAAATCGTGCTCACCGGCGTCGACGTCACGAGTTACGGCGCCGATCTGCCGGGCACTCCGCGGCTCGGCGCGCTGGTAAAACAGATTCTCAAACATGTGCCGGAGCTCAAGCGCCTGCGGCTGTCGTCGATCGATTCGGTGGAGGCCGACCGCGACCTCTTCGACGCCGTGGCGGACGATGCGCGTTTGATGCCGCATCTGCATTTGTCGCTGCAATCCGGCGACGATCTCATTCTCAAGCGCATGAAGCGCCGGCACTCCCGCGCCGACGCCATCGCCTTCTGTGCGCAAATGCGCCGCCTGCGCCCGGACATGGTGTTCGGCGCCGATCTGATCGCCGGGTTCCCGACCGAGACCGAGGACATGTTCGCCCGCTCGGTTGATCTCGTCGACGATTGCGGGCTGACGCACCTGCACGTGTTTCCGTTCTCGCCGCGTGCGGGCACGCCGGCCGCGCGCATGCCGCAGCTTCCCCGCCGCGCAATCAAGGAGCGCGCGCGGCGGCTGCGCGAGTGCGGCGCGTCGGCGCTCGCCCGGCATCTCGATGGCGAGGTTGGCGCGGTCCGCCGCGTTCTGGTCGAGGATGGCGGCACCGGCCATACCGAGCATTTCACCAAGGTCGCGCTGGCGCGGCCGATCGCGTCCGGTCGCCTGATCGATCTGCGGATCGCCGGGCACGACGGCAGGCAATTGCTGGCGGCTTGAGCTAACATCGCCGCGGAGCGGAGACGGCACTATGGGCGCAGAGATCGATGACGGCGGCCGGGACTACACGATCGCGACCACCGAGCAGCTCGAGGCTCTATACACCGAGCCGCCCTACGGCCCGGCTGTCTTCAAGGAAACCGATCGCATCACGCCGCAATACCGCAGGCTGGTCGAGGCCGCGCCGTTTTTGGTGCTGGCGACCTGCGGCCCGGAAGGCCTCGACTGCTCGCCGCGCGGCGATGCGCCAGGGTTTGTCCGCGTCGTCGACGAGCACACGCTCATCATCCCCGACCGTCGCGGCAACAATCGCATCGACAGCATGCGCAATCTGGTGCGCGATCCGCGCCTGTCGCTGTTGTTTCTCATCCCCGGCGTCGGCGAGACCATGCGCATCAACGGCCGAGCTACGATTTCCGCCGATCCGAAGCTGACCGAAAGCTTCGTCGTCAACGGCAAAACGCCGAAATGCGTGCTGGTGGTCACGGTGGAGAAGGCCTATTTCCAGTGCACCAAAGCGATCATCCGCTCGAAACTGTGGGATCCCGCGAGCATCGTCGATCGCAAGAGCTTGCCGACGCCCGGCTCGATTCTCGCCGAATTGACCGACGGCAAGATGGGCGGCGCGGAGCATGATCGCCTGGCGCCGGCACGCATCAAAGAGACGATTTACTGATCCGTGTTTGACTGATCCGGCGTTGCTCGCAATGACGTGTGTTGCTGACCTTCGCTCGCCGTGGAGATATTTTTCTCCACGCCGTCCCAGCCGCACGCCAGCAGCAGTTCGCGCATGTGCGCCGGCACCGGCGCGGTAACGCGGATCGGCGGACGGTTCTTGTGGAGCGGCACCGCGACTTCGCGGGCAAGCAGATGGAGCGCCGGGCCGCCGTGGCGTGGCGCGTGGCCGTAAATGCCGTCGCCCACGACCGGCCAGCCGGTTTCGGCGCAATGGACGCGAATCTGATGC
>JBAQHW010000379.1:0-2016 GCA_049288525.1 Xanthobacteraceae bacterium | reverse complement strand
CGCATATCCACGGCGCCGGCACAGGGTGCAGGGCTTGCGGCCGGGCTCGCCCGGGCGACGGACCTGGAGCTGGTTTACGATTGGGCCGGCGGCTTGATCTGGGCGGCGCTGCCGGCCAACGATGACGCGCATGCGCCGCTCCTTCATGCCGCGGCTGCCAATCACGGCGGCCACGCCACGCTGATCCGTGCGCCGGCCGCCGTGCGCGCCAAGGTCGACGTGTTCACGGCGGAAGAGCCGGTGCTCGCGGCATTGAGCAAACGGGTCCGTGATGGTTTCGATCCGCATGGCGTGCTCAATCCTGGGCGCATGTGGGCGGGGGTCTGAGAGCGAAGCAACATGCAGACTAATTTCACCCTGGCGCAGCTTGCCGATCCGGACACCGCAGAATCGGAGAAGATTCTGCGCGCTTGCGTGCATTGCGGCTTCTGCACCGCGACATGCCCCACCTATGTGCTCGACGGCAACGAGCTCGATTCGCCGCGCGGACGCATCTACCTGATCAAGGACATGCTGGAGCACGACCGGCCGGCGACGGCCGACGTCGTCACGCACGTCGACCGCTGCCTGTCCTGCGTGGCCTGCATGACGACCTGTCCGTCCGGCGTGCACTACATGCATCTGGTCGATCACGCGCGCGCCCATATCGAGGAGACTTATCGCCGTCCACTCCCCGAGCGCGCATTGCGCAATATGCTGGCCGTGCTGATGCCCTATCCGCGGCGTTTCCGTGTGGCGTTGCAGGTAGCCCGCCTCGGCAAGCCATTTGCGCCTATCGCCGTGGCGATCGGGCTCAAGCGCCTTGCCGCCATGCTGCGTTTGTCGCCATGGCGAGCGCCACACCGTCCCATTGCGCCGCAAACATTCCCGGCCGTTGGCGCGCGGCGCGGGCGCGTCGCGCTTCTCGCTGGCTGCGTCAACGATTTGCTGCTGCCGGAAATCAATGCGGCGACGATCGGCGTGCTGACGCGCCACGGCATCGAGGTGGTGGTACCGGAGGGCGCTGGCTGCTGCGGTTCGCTCGTGCACCATATGGGTCGGGAGCGCGAATCGCTCCGTCAGGCCCGCGCCAATATCGACGCCTGGGCAGCAATCGACGGCCTCGACGCCATCGTCATCAACGTCTCGGGCTGTGGCACCACGGTCAAGGACTACGGCTTCATGCTGCGGAGCGATCCGGACTATGCCGCTCGCGCCGCTCGCATAGCGAGCTTGGCCAAGGACATTTCCGAGTATCTTGCCGGCCTGCCGCTGACGGCGGCAAATGAATGCGTAGCGGGGCTTTCAGTCGCCTACCACTCGGCCTGTTCGCTGCAGCACGGCCAGCGCGTCAACCGTCAGCCGAAGGAGCTTCTCGCCAGACTTGGCTTCGTGGTGAAGGACGTACCGGACGGCCATCTGTGCTGCGGCTCCGCCGGAACCTACAATATTCTGCAGCCTGACATCGCAAGGAGGTTGCGCGAGCGTAAAGTCGGGACTATCGAGGGATTGCGATCTGATGTGATTGCAGCGGGCAATATCGGCTGCATCACGCAAATCGCAGCGGGCACGGCAATCCCGATTGTCCATACGGTCGAGTTGATCGACTGGGCTACCGGGGGGGGGTGTCCGCCGAAGTTGCGGGAACGTCGGCCGCCGGCGGCGGTGCACCCTGAAGACGATCGCGGCTGAGCGGACTTGGGGTTAAGGTTTAGTTGGACGCGGCGTCTTGGATTGACGGTCTCTCCTGATCGGAGTTTCGGGGAGCCGCATAGATCGAATGGCGATAGCGAGATTGGGAGGTTGATCATGGCGAAGAAGGCGAAGGCAAAATCAAAGAAGAAATTCGCAAAAAAGACCAAGGCCGCTCCGGCCAAGAAGAAGAAGACGCTGAAGGCGAAGGCAAAAAAGACCGTCAAGAAAGCAGCGAAAAAGGCGGCACCGAAGCCGGCCTCAAAAGCGGCCCCGAAGCGCAAGGCGGCGCCGCGGCCGAAGCCCGCGGCGGCAGCCCCGGCGCCCGCACCAGCGGCTGAGCCC
>JBAQHW010000378.1:0-16850 GCA_049288525.1 Xanthobacteraceae bacterium | reverse complement strand
CGTCTGGCTTGCTGGGGGCGGGCGAAACAGCTATCCAATGCCGCACCGGGCGGGGTATAGCGCAGCCTGGTAGCGCGGCAGTTTTGGGTACTGCAGGTCGCAGGTTCAAATCCTGCTGCCCCGACCACCGCCTTCGCTGTCGCTACGGTGCGGCAGTTTAGGTACGGCGTGTCTAACCCGGAGAGCAGAATTCGCATGACCGCCCGCATCTACAAGCCAGCCCGCACCGCGATGCAGTCCGGCACGGCCAAGACCAAGGAATGGGTGTTGGATTACGAGCCGGAGCAGCCGCGCGCCATCGAACCTTTGATGGGCTGGACCAGCTCGGGCGATATGAAGCAGCAGGTGCAGCTTCATTTCGACACCAAGGAAGAGGCGGTGGCTTACTGCGAGCGGAACGGCATCGCTTATGAGCTGTTCGAGAGCATGCTCCACAAGCGGCCGCGTATCGCCTATTCCGACAATTTCGCTTATGGCCGGCGCGGCGCCTGGACGCACTAATCCTACGGTGCCAAAAATATCAGGCGAGCCGCTTCTCCAAGGCGTCGGGTGGCTCGCTGGCGGCGCGCGACTGCGTGCCCGTGCGCTGACGTAACAGTGCGGCGAAGCGTTCTTCCGGCATCGGCTGGCCGAGCAGGAAGCCCTGGCCGTAATCGCAGCCCATGCTGACCAGAGCGAGCGCGTCGGAGGCTTTTTCAATACCGATCGCCACCGCCACGCTGCCGAAGTTATGCGCCAGGTCGATCACGGTCTTGCACAACGGCGCGTTGACCTTGTCACTGCCGCAGTCCGTGACGAAAGCGCGGTCGAGCTTGAGTTCGGCAAACGGCAGCTGCTTGAGACGGACCAGCGAGGAATAGCCGCGGCCGAATTCGTCAATCGCGAGTTGGACGTTGAGGGGCTGCAGACGGCTGCTGATGTCGTTGGCAAGCGCCAGATCGGTGACGATCTGCTCTTCGCTGACGTCGATAATGAGGCCCGGCCACTTCTCGAATTGGCGGCGGTAGTCTTGCACGATCGCGGCGACGTCGATCTTGACCAAGGCCTCGACCGGGATATTGACCGCCATCCGCAGGTTGACCCCGAGCTTGGTGAAGCCAAGCGCGGCGCTTAGTGCTTTCGCCAGCACAAGCTCCGACAAAGCGATGAGGCTTGCCTCTTTGGCGCCCGGCATGAATGCGCTCGGCAACAGGATGCCGTAGCTGGGATGGCGCGCGCGCGCGAAAGCTTCGGCGCCGACCAGTTGCTTTTTGCGCAGGTCGATCTTGGGCTGATACCAGAATTCGATCCAATTCCGGGCCAGCGCTTCGGCGAGATCGATGCGGCCCGCCACCGCCGGCGGGTGCCCGAGTTTGAGGTCCGCGAGCAGTTTCAGGATGGCATTGGTCTCGAACGGCTTGCGCAGGAACGGGAGCATCTGCAGGTGTTGCTTTTCGCCGATGCTCTTGACGTGCGCCAAGACCGCCGAGCCGCGGCCCGACATCAGTTGCACCTGGCCGCCGTAATGCGCGGCGCCGAACGCCACCACGCAGGCGATCGCTTCAGCGGATTCCAGCGGGATATCGAGGAAAATCAGGTCCGGCGCCCGGCTCGTTAGCGCCTGGCGCAAGCCCTGGCCGTCGGCGAACTCCACCGTATCGATGCCGACGCCGTGCAATAGGAGCGAAAGAAAATGCCGGATGCTGGCGTCGCCATCGATGACGAAGCAGACCGGGGTGCGGGCCACGCCCGGTTCGGCCGCCACTGCGGCAACAGGTAGGGACTGCGCCGGATTTACGCTCATCGCGTCCAGTTGAGCCATTTAGTCAGAGCGGCTGCCGCGACCGCGGTGAACACCTTAACGGGATGCAGCATCATCGACGTAAATTGTTAATCGCGAGTTTCGATAAGGCTTGGATCGAGTTCCCTCCCAGGCCCGCACCCCTTGGGAATTTGGCTTGCAGGGGTCATTCGCGATTATCGCACTGTCGAGTAACGTCCTGCGCTGTGGCCGAGGTGGCTTATGGTGTCACGAGGCCGTGACCACGCCGGGACGGCTTATGGCGGCAAATGTGATTGGCACGTGTTGAAGGACTTGTCCTAAAGGATCGTATGGCACCACGCGCGCTGGTGGATTTGCGGGAGGCGATCGATGGCAGGCATGAAAACAATCACCGGGGCAGGCACGAAGTCAGGTTGGAAATCAATCAGCGTTTTGATCGCGGGAGCCTTGCTCCTTGCGCCGCTGTTGATGCTAGCCTCCGGCCGCTCCCAGGCTGCGGAGCCGGCGGTCGCCATCCCACCTGCCGCCGTTGACGAGACTGCGCCGGCCAGCGGTTTGCAGAGCGTGGTTCTGGCCGGCGGTTGCTTCTGGGGCATGCAAGCCGTCTACGAGCATACCAAGGGCGTTACCCTGGCGGTCTCAGGATATTCCGGCGGCTCCAAGGAGACCGCCCATTATCAAATGGTCGGAACGGAACGCACCGGACACGCCGAATCCGTTTCTGTCACCTACGATCCGCGGCAGATTTTGCTTGGCAAAATCCTGCAAATCTATTTTTCGGTCGCACACAATCCGACCGAACTCAACTACCAGGGACCCGACAGCGGGACTTCGTACCGTTCCACCATCTTTTATGCCAATGACGAGCAAAAACGCGTCGCCGCAGCCTATATTGAGCAACTCGATAAGGCGCACGCTTTCAACGCGCCGATAGTGACCACGCTGGAGCCACTGAAGGGCTTCTACCCTGCCGAGGACTATCATCAGGATTTCGCCGTGGTTCACCCGACTTATCCCTACATTGTGTTCAACGATCTGCCGAAGGTCGAAAATCTCAAGCGCATGTTCCCGGATTATTATCGGGACCTTCCGGTTACCGTGCTGGCGTCAAACAAACCCACGCAGTAATCGCTTTACGACGCGGCGTGCCAAGCAGCGCCGCGTTCTCTCTTTCCGCTGCGGTGCACCAAATTTGGAACACGAGGGTGTGGGTAACGCTCTCGACGCTAGCCATGCGGCAAGCTCTGCGTATATCTTCGCGGCAGGAGGCGCGCTTTCGAAACGCTTCCGAACAACAAATGAACCGGGGGGAGGCACGCCATGACTATGGCAACGACATATGGGACATTGCCCGAAGCTGAGCATAGCGCCCAGTTGCGCAAGGCGGTGATCGCATCGACGGTCGGCACGGCAATCGAGTGGTACGACTTTTTCCTGTACGGCACCGCGGCGGGGTTGATCTTCGGCAAGGCCTATTTCCCCAACCACGATGCGCTGACGGGCACGTTGCTCGCTTTCGGCACCTATTTCATCGGCTTCGTCGGCCGGCCGATCGGTGCGGCGATCTTCGGTCATTACGGCGATCGCATCGGCCGCAAGGCGACGCTGATCGCGACGCTGATGTGCATGGGGCTGGCGACCTTCGCCATCGCCTTCGTGCCGACCTACGATTCGATCGGCATCTGGGGCGCGGTGATCTTGACAATCCTGCGGGCGGTGCAAGGCATCGGCGTCGGCGGTGAATGGGGCGGCTCGGTTCTTATGTCGATGGAATGGTCGCGCACGCACGGGCAGCGGGGCTTGGTGGCGTCATGGCCGCAATTCGGCGTGCCCTGCGGGCTCCTGCTCTCGACCGGCGCAATCGCGATATTCAGCTACTGGACCGGTGATCAGTTTGCCGTATGGGGCTGGCGCATTCCATTTGCGCTGTCGATCGTCCTGGTCGGTATTGGCCTGTGGATCCGGCTTGGCATCCTCGAGACTCCCGTGTTCCAGAAGCTCCTGGATGAACAAAAGATCGAAAACGCCCCGATCATCGAAGTCATCAAGAAGCAGCCGAAGGAGATCATCCTCTCCGCGTTCCTGCGGATGTCGGAACAGGCGCCATTCTACATCTTTACGGCGTTCATCTTCTCATACGCTGTCGGCATGCTGAAGATGCCGCGGGATTTCATTCTCTCCGCGATCATCGTGGCAGCCATCGTGTCGTTCTTCACGATTCCAATCTCGGGGCACATCTCCGACAAGATCGGACGCAAGAACATGTACATGATCGGTGCTGTGGCGATGGGCGTTTTCGGGTTCATCTATTTCGCCATGGTAGACACCACGACGCCGGTGCTGGTCTTCATCGCCATCGTGGTGTCGCTCATACCGCATGACATGCAGTACGGGCCGCAGTCGGCGCTGATTGCCGAATCGTTCACACCGCGCCTGCGCTACAGCGGCTCTTCTCTCGGCTATCAGTTGGCCTCGCTGATTGCCGGCGGACCGTCGCCGATCATCGCCACGGCGCTGTTCGCCGCGTATCACTCAGGCTATGCGATCGCGATCTATATCGCCGTCTGCGCGATTATCACGCTGATAGCGACGGCGATGATGCCGGACTACACCGGCAAGGACATCTCGGCGGAATACGACGCCCCCTGAGCCAGGTCGCCGAGATTTCGTTATCGCCGGGGCGCTAAAAACGCCCCGGCGGTTTTCATTTCGAAAGGCTGCTAAAGCATGATCCCGAAAATGCCTCCTCGGACTTGATCCGAGGGAGGATGCCGGATCGAAAAGATCATGCTCCAATCGAGAATCTTAGACCATGATCCGATTCAACTTCATGGATCAGGGTCTAAAGTACTGCGCCACTTTGCGGGTCGATCAGGTGCATGTGATCCATGTTCGCCGAGAGCCGCATGGATTGGCTCGGCGCGGCGCCACTGCCGGGGTCGACGCGGCCGCAGATTTCCTGACCGTCGACGGTGAAATACACCATCGTTTCCATGCCCATCGGCTCGACGACGTCGAGCGTTGCGGAGAACTCGGCACCCTGATCGCGGTCGCTTCGCCGCGGTTCGGTGATGTGCTCGGGCCGCAATCCAAAGATCAGATCCTTGCCAAGGAGCGGCTGCAAGCGGCCCGACAGCGGTGCCGGCACCGGCAGGCTGATCGTGTCCGAGACGCGCGCGCGCAAACCTACGCCATTCTGCTCCAGGCGGCAGCGCATGAAATTCATCGCCGGCGAGCCGATGAAGCCGGCCACGAAATGCGTGTTCGGATGGTGATAGAGATCGTGCGGGGTGGCGATCTGCTCGATCACGCCACCGTTCATGACCACCACGCGGTCGGCTAGCGTCATGGCCTCGATCTGGTCGTGCGTGACGTAGACCGTGGTGGTCTTCACCAACTGATGCACGCGCTTGATCTCGGTGCGCATCTGCACGCGCAGCTTGGCGTCGAGATTGGATAGCGGTTCGTCGAACAGGAAGACCTTGGGATTGCGCACGATGGCGCGGCCCATGGCGACGCGCTGGCGCTGGCCGCCGGACAGCGCTTTGGGCTTGCGGTCGAGGAGTTCGGTGATGTCGAGAATGCGCGCGGCGTGGTCGACCCGCCTCTTGATCTCGTCCTTGGGGAATTTACGCAGCTTTAATCCGAACGACATGTTCTCGAACGCGCTCATATGCGGATAGAGCGCGTAATTCTGGAACACCATTGCGATATCGCGATCCTTCGGCGGCAAATCGTTGACGATCTCGCCGCCGATGTAGATCTCGCCGGCGGTCACTTCCTCCAGTCCGGCGATCATGCGCAGCGTCGTCGATTTGCCGCAGCCCGAGGGTCCGACCAGGACAACGAATTCGTTGTCGGGAATGTCGAGGTTGATGCTCCGCACCACTTCGACATCGTCGAACCGCTTGACCACGTTACGCAACGCGACTTCGGCCATCGTTTCCTCGTTCAGCCCTTGGTGGCGCCTGCCGTGAGTCCGGCGATATAATAGTCCATCAGAAACGCGTAGATGACGAGCGGCGGCGCGGCGGCTATCAGCGCGCCAGCCATCAGCATGCCCCACTTATAGACGTCGCCGCGGATCAGGCTCGTGACCGTGCCGACGGTCAGCACCTGCTGATCCGACGAGTAGAGGAAGGCCATGGGATAGACGAACGCCGCCCAGGAGACCGTGAAGGCGAAGATCATCGCCGCGATGATGCCGGGCAATGCCACGGGAATGAAGATCTTGGTGAGCATCTGCAAGTGGCCGGCGCCGTCGATCAGGGCCGCTTCATCAAGCTCCTTCGGGATCGACTGGAAGTAGCCGATCATGATCCAGGTGCAGAACGGCACGGTGAGCGTCGGATAGACGAGCACCATGCCCCAGTAGGAGTTCAACAGCCCGAGCGCCCTCACGATCTGGAACAGCGGAATGAAAAGCAGGGTGTCGGGCACGAGATAGGTGAGAAAGATTCCGGTGGCCAGCACGCCGGAGCCCCAGAACTTCATCCGGCCGAGCGAGAACGCCGCCAGTACGCTGACCACCATGGTGATCGCTACTACGCACACCGTGACGATGATGGTGTTTCGGAAAAACATCAGGAAGTCGGTCTGCGTCAGCAGGATGCGGAACTGATCGAGCGTGACGCCGTCGGCGATGATCCACGGATTGGTCGCCATCCGCGCCATTTCCGCATCGCTTTTGAAGGCCGTGACGATCATGTAATAGGGCGGGATCAGGAAGAAAATCGCGAACGCCGCCAAAAACACATAGGACGTGATCAGCGCCCAGCGGCGGTTGCGGCTGAGACTCGAGCGCAACCGGAAGCCCGAATTGGCGCGTGCGGCGATCGCGGCCGTGCTCATCCGATCTCCCTGCCGCGTTTGCGCACCCCACGCAGGATCAGGACGGCGGCGACCGCGAGGATCGGGAACATGAACAGCGAGGTCGCGGCACCAAGCGGCAGATCGCCGGAGCGGATGCCGAGCATGAAGGCGTAGGTTGCGAATACATGCGTGGTGTTGCGCGGACCGCCGCCGGTCATGATCTGCACGATGTCGAAATTGGCGAACGTTACGATCAGCGAAAACAGCACGGTAATGGCGATGATGTTGCGCATCATCGGCAGGGTGATGTGGACGAATTTCTGCCAGGCACTGGCGCCATCGATGGCGGCCGCTTCGTAGAGCTGCTCCGGCACCGACTTGAGGGCGGCCAGATACATGATCAGGAAAAACGGCGCGCCGAACCAGACATTGACCAGAATGACCGAGAAGCGCGCCCAATCGGGCTCGCTCAGAAATGGAATTTCCTTAAAGCCCAGCTCTTCGATGACGTAATTAAAGGCGGAGTGCGTCGGATCGAACAGCCACCACCAGCCGAGCGACGACAACGCCAGCGGGATGACCCAGGGCACCAGCATCATGCCGCGCCATTTGCGTTGGCCTTTGGCCGGCAGATTGTTGATAAGATGCGCGGTGATAAGCCCGATCAGGGCTTTGAAGAATACCGCGCTGAGCGCGAAGATGGTGGTTTGTTCCACCACCATCTGAAAGACGTCGCGAGACAACAGGAATTTGAAATTGCCAAGGCCGATGAAATGGGTCTGCGTGCGATTGAGCATCGACAGATAGATCGAATAGCAGGCCGGATAGATCACGAGCCCGACGACGATGACCATCAACGGTAAGCACATCAGGAATGCGATGGTCGAGCGGCGGCGGGAGAAACGCTGCAGCGTTTGCCAGGTCGACCGCGTGACGGCCGCGCCGCGAAGACCGGGGGTTGTCCATGTCTGAACCGTGTCGGCCATCTCGTCGTCCCTTGCGGGTTAGCCTCTGATCCCGAACGTACCGTCTCGGACTCGACAACGGCCCGCACTGCGAACGACGTCGCCGCGGCGCGGCTTGCAGGGACCGGGCTCTTTTGCCCGCGTCCCTGCAATCAACGTGTTAGGCGCGCAGTGTTCCTTCGAGCTCGTTTTCCGCCCACTTGATGACGTCGTCGAGCTTCTCGTCTCCTTGGGTGAACTTGGCGACCATCACGGTATTAATCGCCTGATTGTAGATTTGAGCTCCGACTTCAGAGCGTGCCGGCGCGCCGGCGATCGAGGTCTGCTCGTCGCCGCGCGGCGGATAGCTGTAGACCGTGCCGACCGGCGGCTCGACGGTCTTCCAGGTGTCGAAGTCGTACATGGTCTTGAACGACGGCAGATCGTAGCCGAAAGACGCGGCCACGAGTTTCGCCGCGGAGTCCTTCTGCGAGATGAAGGTCAGCAGATCCTTCGCCGCAGGCTTATTCTTGGAGAAGCTCCACAGGCCGTAGAATTGCGGCAATTGCCCGACGAACCGTCCCTTCGGTCCGCGCGGCATAGCGTGGGTCCAGCAATTGGCGGCGACTTGAGGATTGTCGCGCTTGGCGACCGCCCAGGCGCTCGGCGGATTCATGATGCTGGAGCCCTTGCCGGAGATCAGCCAGCGGTTATTGCCGGCATCGTCCCAGGCGTAAACCTCCGGCGGGTTCACCGCCATCAGCTTCTTGAGATATTCGAGCGCCGAGCGGGTTTCGTCGGAGTTGACCTTGATGGCGTCATTGCCGTCGACCATCACCACGCCGTAGGAGGCGAACAGCGCGCCGACCCAGTCGACTGCGTCGCTGGTCTGGCCCATCGCCAATCCGACCGGATAGCCGGCCTTGTAGAGCTTCTGGGCGGAGTCGAGATAGGTGTCCCAATTCCAGTTGTCGACCTTGGCCTTGTCGTATTTGGTCTCGTCGGCCGGAAATATTTCGCGCACGTCGATCCCGGTGTACTGCTTGTAGTAATCGAAGCGCGAGCAGCATGGCTTCACCTGGCTCCCGACCGTGGTCGGAACGCCGCGCCAGGAGCCTTTGATCCTGGCGAGATATTCGGCAACCGGGCTGATCGGACCATATTGTTTGATCAGCCCATTGACGACGTCGTCGAGCGGTTCAAGCACCTCGGCGTGGATGCGGATGTTCCAGTCCCGGTGAGACATGATGTCGTGGCCGGTGCCGGCCTGGGCTTCGGCCGCGGCGGTCAGTTTGTCCTTCTCGCCCTGCGAGGTGATGTAGTCGATCTTCACCTCGCAATTGTTTTTGGCGCCCCATTCATTGCAGAGCGCGGTGAGAGCCTTGTTGGCACCGGGCACCCAATGATCCCAGACGCCCATCGACAGCGAGCCGGCGGCGTAAGCGCCTCTTACATAGGGCGCCGCGAAGGTGGCAGCCGAGCCAAGCGCCGCGGACTTAAGAATGTTGCGACGGGAAATTTTGCGCGATTGTGCAGGCAGACCGGTGACGGTCATCGTATCAATCCTCCCTATCGGCGCCATGATCTTTATTGATTTTAGCTGGCGTGGAAAAAAACATACTCTTATCGCGTGTAGCCGGCTAGTGCGGCTTGTCTATCACCGCGCGAGTGGATAAGCCCTCGCAGTGGGCAAGACCTCGCAGGAGGCAAGACCTGGAGCTGCCGCGATGCCCGACAAAGCGAGAGAATGGCGACCCCGGCTGGATTCGAACCAGCGACCTTCAGCTTAGAAGGCTGTTGCTCTATCCCCTGAGCTACGGGGCCCCGAAGCGCCGGATCATATAGTACAAGCTGCGGCCGAAGGCGCGGTAAATCGCGACGGATTTGCGCGCCTGCGGCCACGACCTCGACACGATCTTTGGCGAGGCAAAGGCGGGGCCGTGGCGCTTTTCCCGCCGGGAGGAATTCACTATTGTCGCGAGGATTTAAGGTCGCATCCGGATAGCGGACTCGAACCGGGCGCGGCGGGCTTCGGAACCAATCGGACGGACGCTAGCGATCGAATGAGTACGACCAGCAGCTGGACATCGCGGTCCTACTGGCCGGCAAAGGGTTTTGCCGCGCTGTTCGACTATGCCGCGACCTCGCACCGGCGCGCGGTGGCCGCGCTGGTGTTGATCTCGCTGCTCGCCTTCCTGCCGGGTTTTTTCCAAATTGCGCCGGTCGACCGGGACGAGGCTTACTTCGCACAAGCGACCAAGCAGATGATCGAGACCGGCGACTATGTCGACATCCGCTACCAGGACGATGTGCGGTATCGCAAGCCGGTTGGTATTTATTGGCTCCAGGCCGCCGTGGTGAATACGGCCAGCGCGCTTGGTGTACCCGACGCGCTGTCGAAGATCTGGCTCTACCGCATACCATCGCTTCTTGGAGCGATCGGCGCGGTGCTGGCGACCTATTGGTGTGCGCTGGCCTTTGTCAGCCGGCGCGGCGCGGTGCTGTCGGCCTTGATGATGGCTGTTTCGACCATTCTCGGGGTTGAAGCGAGACTGGCCAAGACCGACGCGGTGCTGCTGTTTACGATAGTCGTTGCGATGAGCGTCCTGGCGCGCGTCTATATGGCGCCGCATCGCGCAGCCCGGCCGGGTCTCGGACTGCTCGCCGTATTTTGGACGGCGCTTGCGGCCGGCATTCTGGTCAAGGGGCCGCTCATCCTGATGGTGGTCGGGCTCGCCGCCGCGACGCTTTCGATTCTCGACCGCTCGGCGCGCTGGCTCATGGCGTTGCGTCCGCTTGCCGGGGTCGCGTGGCTGTTTCTCCTTGTTCTGCCCTGGTTCATCGCCATCTTCCTCCGCGTCGGCAGCCAATTTCTGGTCGCTTCTGTCGGCGAGGACATGCTGGCGAAGGTCGCAGGCGCCCAGGACTCCCACGGCGCACCGCCGGGGCTTTATGTGATCTTGTTCTTCGCCACATTTTTTCCAGCATCGATGCTGGCGGGATTGGCGGCGCCAGCGGTCTGGGCGGTGCGCCGAGAGCCCGCGGCCCGGTTCCTCCTCGCGTGGTTGGTGCCGTCGTGGATCGTGTTCGAGCTGGTTGTCACCAAGCTGCCGCATTATGTGATGCCGCTTTATCCGGCCATCGCCATCCTGATCGCTGGCGCGGTCGAGACCAAGGTGTTGTCGCGCCGGCTCTGGATGGTGCGCGGCACCATGTGGTGGTTTTTGGTCCCGGTCGTCCTCAGCATTGTCGCGGTTGTCGCCGCCATCGTGATCAACCGGGATCTGGTGCTGCTGGCTTGGCCGTTCTTTGCCGCCGCAATCGTCTGCGGGCTCTTTGCCTGGCAATTGTACGACGACGACGGTGCCGAGCGCGCTTTCACGCGCGCGGCCGAGGCCTCGGTGCTGATGGCGTTCGGCATGTATGGGGTGGTTCTACCGTCGCTGACACCCGCATTCCCAAGTGTCGAGCTTGCACAGGTGCTGCACCAATCCGGATGCCGGGATCCCATAGCCGCCTCGACCGCCTATCAGGAACCGAGCCTTGTGTTCCTCGCCGGCACCAAGACCCGCTTCACCGACGCCGATGGCGCGGCCGATTTCCTGCACGGCGGCAGATGCCGTTTTGCCTTCGTCGACGCGCCGCAAGAGCGTGAATTCGCTTTACGTGCGGAAGCGATCGGGTTGCGCTACACCCGGGGACCGCGCATCGACGGCTACAATATCGCCGTCGGCAAGCCGATCAGCATCGCGGTGTTTCAGTCGGCAGGCGCGCCGTGAATGAACCACGAGCGCCGTTCGATGAAATGGCGGGTGGAAACGGCGCGGTTTCCGCGCCGCCGCAGCGGAGGCTCGAGCGGCTTGCGCACAACGCCTGGAAAAATCTGGAACGGTGGTCTCTCGCCGTTGCGCCGGCGCCGCCGGGGAAGATGCTAAAGCCATCTTTGCCGGCCATCGCGGCCACCCTGGCGACGCTTTATGTGATTGTGGCTTCGATGTTCGCGCTGGACGCTGCAGCGAGTGAATGGGCCAGTCACGAGCCCGGCTGGTTTCGCGGCCTGTTCGAGAAGATCACGAATTTCGGCCTGTCCGGCTGGTTTCTTATTCCGTCCGCCGCTGCATTGCTGTTTCTTGCCGCGGTGGTGTCGCCGGCGCTGTCCCGGCGCTCGCAAGGCGTACTGACTGCGCTTGCCGCCCGCTTTGGCTTCTTGTTTCTGGCCGTCGGAGTTCCCGGCCTGTTCGTCGCGATCGTCAAGCGCCTGATCGGTCGGGCACGGCCATTCGTCGGCGGCCACGGTCACGACGACCCGTTTCTTTATATGCCCTTCGTCTGGCGGCCGGCCTATGCCAGCATGCCCTCCGGCCATTCCACCACGGCGGTGTCGGCCGCCATTGCGATCGGCGCCATCTGGCCGCGCACGCGGCTCGTGGTGTGGCTCTACGCGCTTGTTATCATGGCTAGCCGCGTCTTTGTGCTGGCGCATCATCCAAGCGACGTGATCGCCGGCGCGCTCACCGGCGCGGTCGGTGTTTTCCTGGTGCGGCGCTGGTTTGCCGCGCGGCGCCTGGTGTTTTGCGCAAGCGATCTGCGGCCTTACCCGGGGCCGTCCTGGCGGCGGATTTCGGCGGCGCTCCACGAGGTCTTCGCTGGCCACGTCTAAACCATAGAGGGCCGATCCTTTTCCTCCGATTGAACCCGGCTCGGAGGGGCCTTAGAAGCATGCGCCATGTCTTCGAATGCTATGTCTTGGAATGCTATGCCAGTGGACGCCCCCCCCCAGATCGCCACGCCCGCGGTATCGGTCGTGGTGCCGGTTCGCAACGAGGCCGGCAACGTTGCGCCGCTGGTTGCCGAGATCGTCAACGCGCTGCAGGGCAGGGTGTTCGAGATTGTCTATGTCAATGACGGCTCGACGGATGCGACCGAGCAGGAATTGCGCCGCCTGATGGCGCAGCATCCCTATTTGCGGCAAATCCGCCACCAGCAATCCTGTGGCCAGTCCGCCGCCGTGCGCACCGGCGTTGCGATGGCGCAGGCGCCGATTGTGGCGACGCTCGACGGTGACGGGCAAAACGATCCGGCCTTTATTCCGAAGCTTATCGCCGTGCTTGAGGCTGGCGCGCCGCGGATCGGGCTGGTTGCCGGCCAGCGCGTCGGCCGCAAGGCAAGCGGATTCAAGAAACTGCAATCGCGCATCGCCAACGGCGTGCGCAACGCCGTGCTCAAGGACGGCACGCGCGATACCGGCTGCGGATTGAAGGCGTTCCGCCGCGATGTTTTTCTGGCGCTGCCGTATTTCGATGGACTGCACCGTTTCCTGCCCGCGCTCGTTCGCCGCGAAGGCTTCGATATCGGCTATGTCGATGTGATCGACCGGCCGCGTGCTCATGGCGTGTCGAATTACGGTTTTTGGGATCGTTTGTGGATCGGCATTCTCGATCTCGCCGGGGTGTGGTGGTTAGTCCGGCGCAAGAAACGCGTTTCGAAAGCTGAAGAGGTGACCCTTGCTGATTGATATGTCGCACGCGATAGGCGCCTATCTGACCGACGTGTTCGTGACGCGGCTCGACTGGTGGGTGATCCTCGGCATTGTGGCGCAGTTGCTGTTCACGGCGCGTTTCGTCGTGCAGTGGATCGCTTCGGAGCGCGCCGGCCACAGCGTCATCCCGGTCGCTTTCTGGATTTTCTCGATCTGCGGCGGCGCGCTGCTGCTGATCTATGCGCTTTACCGCAAGGACGTCGTCTTCATCGCTGGTCAGGCGTTTTCGTTCTTCGTCTACGCGCGCAATCTCTACTTCGTCATGCGCGACCGCAGGGCGATGCGCGCCGCATGACGACCTAGATCGCCGCCGCCAGCGCGGCAAAGCCGCGCTCGAGATCGGCGATCAGATCTTCGACCGCTTCGAGCCCGATATGAAAACGCACCGTCGGACCGCCGGGCTCCCAGCGCGTTGCGGTGCGAAGCGGCGTGCAGTCGAACGGAATGGCAAGGCTTTCGTAACCGCCCCAGGAGGCGCCGATGCCGAACAGTTCGATGGTGTCGACGAAGGCATGATATGCCTTTTTGGGCACCGGCTTGAGTACCATGCTGAACAGGCCGGACGCGCCGGTAAAGTCACGTTTCCAGATCGCGTGCCCCGGATGGCTCTCCAGCGCCGGATGCAGCATGCGTAAGACTTCCGGCCGTTGCTCGAGCCAGCGCGCGACCGCGAGGCCCGACTGATAATGCCGTTCGAGGCGCACGCCGAGCGTGCGCAGACCGCGCAAGCCCAGATAGACGTCGTCGGGTCCCTCGCAAAGGCCGGTGAGGCGGACGGTATTTTTCAACGTCGCGACTGTCGCCGCGTTTGCCGATACCGTGCCGAGCATCACGTCCGAATGGCCGCCGATATATTTGGTGCCGGCTTGAATGACGAGATCGACGCCATGGTCGAGCGGACGGAAGAACAGGGGTGTCGCCCAGGTATTGTCCATCAGCACGACGGCGCCTTTGGCGTGCGCCACTTTGGCTATTGCGCCAACGTCCTGCATTTCGAACGATAGCGATCCCGGCGATTCCAGATAGATCGCGCGGGTGTTGGGCTGCATCAGGTCGGCGATGGCGCCGCCGATGCCCGGGTCGTAATAGGTGGTGGTGACACCGAGCCGAGAGAGGATTTGACCGCAGAAATTACGGGTCGGCCCGTAGGCGCTGTCGGTGACGAGGAGATGGTCGCCGGCTTGTACGACCGACAACAGCGTCGCCGAAATTGCCGCCAACCCTGACGGCAGAAGCGAGACGCCGGCGCATTGCGGGCCCTCCAGCTCCTGCAGCGCAAGTTCGAGCGCCTCCGTTGTCGGCGTGCCGCGACGGCCATACTGGTAGCGCGCGCGATGAGCGAGGAAATCCTCCGCGTTCGGGTAGAGTACGGTCGACGCGTGATAGACCGGCGGATTGACGAAGCCGTGGTAAGATTCGGGATCGCGCCCGGCGGTCACCAGCGTGGTGGCGGCGCGCCGCGATCGCCCGCCGGCATCATTTCCCATGTCGTTTTCCTTGTCGTTCATGGTTTTGTCTGGGCTCGCTCTGTTGCTTGCTCTGTCTCTTTGGGCCGTTCGGCACCGTACTGCAGTATTACCCCGGCATCGATTGCGTTCGTCAACCCCTTGACCTCCAAGCGGCATCGTTCTGAGATACCGGACGTTGGGATCGACGATCCCCAGAGCGCGCGGACCGTGGGGCGATCTTGGGGCGATCTTGGGTTTTGCCGCGTATTTCATGCTGAAAGGCCGATTTATGAAACGTATCGTGAAACGTTTGACCGCGACGCTTGCCTTTGCAATCGCGGGTGCAATCGCCTTTGGGCTAGGCGCGCCAGCGGCCCGGGCGGACTCGGCGACGCTTAAGGTGGTCAAAGATCGGGGGGTGCTTAATTGCGGCGCCAACGGCCAATTGGCCGGTTTCGGACTGCCCGACCCGCAGGGCAACTGGACGGGTTTCGACGTCGATTTCTGCCGGGCCATCGCAGCCGAGATTTTTAACGATCCGACCAAGGTCAAGTTCGTGCCGCTGACCGCCGCCAATCGCTTCACCGCGTTGCAGTCCGGCGAAATCGACGTGCTGTCGCGCAACACGACCTGGACGATGGAACGCGACACGACGCTCGGTATCGATTTTGCCGCGGTGAATTTCTACGATGGCCAGGGCTTCATGGTGCGCAAATCGCTGAAGGTGAATTCGGCGCTTGAGCTCAACGGCGCTTCGATCTGCGTGCAGCAGGGCACGACCACCGAGCTCAATCTGGCCGATTATTTCCGGCAGAACCATATGTCGCTGAAGACAGTAACGTTCGCGACGGTGGATGAAGCGGTCAAGGCCTATGACTCCAACCGCTGCGATTCCTACACCACCGATTCATCCGGACTTTATGGCGTGCGCCTGCAACTCGCCGATCCGAACGCAAATATCGTATTGCCGGAAATCATCTCCAAGGAGCCGCTCAGCCCGGCCGTTCGCCAGGGCGACGATGCCTGGGAGGACCTCATCCGCTGGACGCATTACGCGATGGTCGACGCCGAAGAGCTTGGCGTCAACCAGCACAACGTCGACGATATGCTGAAGTCCGATGCGCCGGACATCCGGCGGCTGCTGGGCGTTGAAGGCCAATTCGGCACCGGGCTTGGCCTGACCAACGACTGGGCCTATCGCATTATCAAGCTGGTCGGCAATTACGGCGAAAGCTTCGAGCGCAATGTCGGCCAGGGGTCGCCCCTGAAAATCGCACGCGGCCTCAATGCGCTGTGGACGAAAGGGGGGCTGCAATACGGGTTGCCGATTCGGTGAACGCCAGTCTGCCTGCGACGTTGCGACAAGCGTAGCGAACGATCAATCCGACGCCGGTTTCGGCCTATTTTGCTGCGCTCAAAATGACGACAAATTCGAGGTCCGCGATCGCAAGCGCGCGCAGAGCTGACGGCGCGCCGCAGCCGTCGCGGCGTGCGCGCCGGTTCGGCAGCATCGCGCTGCAGACTGCGCTGATCGTCGTTGTCGGCGGACTTGTTTACGCCGCGGTTCGTAACGCGGCGCAGAATCTGGCCGACGCCCATATCGTTTCCGGCTTCGCCTTCTGGAACAATACCGCAGGCTTCGACATCAGCCAGACGCTGATCGATTATTCGTCCAGTGCCTCGACCTTCGGCCGCGCCTTCTGGGTCGGTCTTCTCAATACGCTTCTGGTCGCCGGGCTTGGCATCGTGCTTGCGACCATCCTCGGCTTCGTCGTCGGCATTGCGCAACTTTCGCGCAATTGGCTCGTCGCCCATCTCGCCGCCGGCTATGTCGGGCTTATTCGCAATGTCCCGCTCTTGCTGCAACTCTTGTTCTGGTACAATTCCGTGCTGGTCTCGCTGCCGCATTTGCGCGGCAGCGTAGCGCTGCCTGGCGGCGGCATCCTCAACAATCGCGGACTGTTTCTGCCGCGGCCGCAAGTCGCTCCGGGCTTCGGCTATGTCGTGGCGGCGTTCGTCTTGGGTCTCGCCGCGCTTGCGCTGCTACGAATCTGGATGCGTCGCCGTCAGGACCGGACCGGCGAACCGGGACACCTGCTGAGGTGGGCTCTGGTCGTTATCGTCGCTATCCCGGGCGTCGTCTTCGTCCTTACCGGAAGTCCGATGTCGTTCAGTGTCCCTCGGATGGGCCGCTTCAACGTCGTCGGCGGCGTGGAAATTCTACCGGAATTTGCAGCGCTGCTTCTTGCTTTGTCAGTCTATACCGCGGCGTTTATCGCCGAGGTGGTGCGCGCCGGCGTTTTGGCGGTGCCGCGGGGGCAGACCGAAGCGGCACAATCACTCGG
>JBAQHW010000377.1:0-10570 GCA_049288525.1 Xanthobacteraceae bacterium | reverse complement strand
GCATTCAGCACGCCGGCGCTGGCAGACGGCGTTGTGCCGCTGCTACCGCCGCTGCCGCCGGTCGAGCCGCCGGAATTCACCGCTGCCAGCGCAAAGCTGGGACGGCGCGCCGCGGTGCTGCCGGTCGGACTCGATTGATTCAACGCGGACGCATTCGCCGTCGGTGCCGAGCTGGCGCCACCGGTTCCGGTGTTGCTCGCAGTGTCAAGCACGCCGGCATTCGCGGCCGCCGGCGCGGTGCCTGAGCCGCTATTGCCGGTGTTGCTGCCGCTATTGAGCACGCCGGCGTCGGCAGTCGGCGTGGTGCCCGATCCGGTTTCTCCGGTCGTGCTGCCGCCGGCATTCAGCACACCGGCATTTGCGGCGGCCGGCGCAGTGCCTGAACTGCTGTTGCCGGTATTGCTGCCGCTATTGAGTGCGCCGGCATCGGCAGTAGGCGTGGTGCCCGATCCGGTTTCGCCGGTCGCGCTGCCACCGCTATTCAAAACGCCGGCGTTCGCCGCCGCCGGCGCAGCACCTGAACCGCTATTGCCGGTATCGCTGCCGCTATTGAGAACTCCGGCGTCGGCGGTGGGTGTATTGCCCGATCCGGTTTCTCCAGTGTTGCTACCGGTAGCGTTGAGCAAACCCGCATTCGCCGCAGCAGGCGCAGTACCTGAACTGCTGTTGCCGGTATTGCTGCCGCTGTTGAGGACGCCAGCATCGGCGGTGGGCGCAGTACCCGATCCGCCTTCGCCAGTCGTGCTACCGCTATTCAAGACACCCGCATTCGCGGCCGCCGGCGCGGTGCCTGAACTGCTATTGCCGGTATTGCTGCTGCTGTTGAGGACGCCGGCATCGGCGGTCGGCGTATTGCCAGAACCCGATTCTCCGGTCGCGCTACCGCTATTCAAGACACCCGCATCAGCCGCCGCCGGAGCGGTGCCCGAACTGCTATTCCCGGTATTGCTGCCGCTGTTGAGGACGCCGGCATCGGCAGTGGGCGTAGTGCCCGAACCGGTCTCGCCGGTGGTGCTGCCACCGCTATTCAAAACGCCGGCATTGGCCGCCGCCGGCCCGGTACCTGAAGCGCCATTGCCGGTGTTGCTGCCACTGTTGAGCACGCCGGCATCGGCAGTGGGCGTAGTGCCCGAACCGGTCTCGCCGGTGGCGCTGCCGCTATTGAGCGCTCCCGCGTTTGCACTCGGAGCACCGCCGGAGCTGCTGTTTCCAGTCGTGCTGCCGCCGGTATTAAGAACGCCGGCATTGGTCCCAACCGGGGACGTGCCCGACCCGCTGTCGCCGGTATTGCTGTTGCTGTTCAGGACGCCGGCATTGGTATTGCCGGCGGTCGAATTGCCACCGCTGCCTGTTGAGCTGCCGTTATTGAGGACACCGACATTATTAGACGCCGCGCCGGTTCCCGAGCCGGAATTGCCGGTGCTGGTGCCATCGCCATTGAGAACGCTGACGTTATTTGAGGCCACGCCGCCGCTGTTGCCGCTGCCCGTCGTAGCGCCGGAGGAGTCGAGCGCGCTGGCGTTGGTCGAGGTCGTGCTGTTTGAACTGTTCGTGGTCGCCGCGCCCGGACTGTTGAGCGCACTTACATCGGTCGTTGCCGCGGGGGTGCTGGTATTGGTCGGTGTATTGGTAGCGGTTGTCGAGGCAGCAACTCCACCATTGGTGCCGTCGCCGCTCGTCACGGAGGCTGACGGATCGGGGTTTACGTTGGCGTTCACGCCCTTGGCGCCGCCGACATTAGCGGATGTAGGAGTCGTCGTGTTACCCGGAGTAACGGCAGCGCTACGGGTGGGATGGATTGCGTAACCGACTTGGCGCCGCACCGTGGGCTCGCGGCTGGCGATCGTGCCCGACCTGTTCGCACTCACCGACTGGGTTGCGGTGGTCGCGCGGCTGCGCGCTGCGAGCCGATGATTGCCGATGGAATGGCCGCCAATGGAATGGCCGCCCAACGAATGCTCCCTGACCGAATGGCCGGCAATCGAAGCATGCTGGCCGACCGTGTGCGGCGTGGTGCGGAGCGCATTGCGGGTATTGCCGAATGTCGCCGCGCCTGAGAAGAAGCCGACATTGCCCTGTGTGTGCGGCGCAAAGTGGCCGCCGAAGCCGTGATTGGTGACCGTTTCTCCGCCGACATCGCCGTTGAGGCTCGGCGCGCCGCCAAGCCCGCCGCCGAGACCGCTACCAAGACCGCCCCCGACGCCACCGATGCCGCCAACCGCCCCACCGACTGCGCCGCCGACTGAGCCGACCGCACCGCCGACCGCACCGCCCAGTCCACCCAGGCTGATTCCGGCCGCGTGCGCGGGCACCGCCAAGGTCACGGCGGTCAGGGCCACGCCGGCCAATAAATTCCTGTGGCGCTTCGAGCTGCGCATAGCGATCTCCTTGAGGCTTTGGCGCGGTGAACTCCGCTCGCAGCACCAATGCGGAAGTCGCGGACGTGGTTCGGACCCCGGCTTGCGCTGAATTCACAAGCGTGTGCTTAGACTTAACAGCGATTTGCGTTCAAATTTTCAGACAATTGGCTACGACAATAGCCGGCGGTCTTGGCGTCGTTGCCCAAAAAACAAGCCGGCGACCGTCGAACGCCGGATCTTGGCGCGGCGGCGTGCTAATGCCACATTGCTACCGCATCGCATCGTCGCCCAAGAATTTCGCTCGAAGGAGCCTCCTGTGCCGCTTACTCGCCGTGAATTGCTATTGGCTGGCGCCGCCTTTGGTCTTGTCGGTGCCGTGACCTCGGCTTTTGTCTTGCCAAGACCGGCCCTGGCCGACGACACCACCACCACCACCACCACCACCGCTTCCCCGGCCGACCTGGCCGACGCCGGTCCGAACGGCGACGTGTGGCTCGGCTCCGACAAGGCGCCGGTGACGATCATCGAATATGCCTCAATGACCTGTCCGCATTGCGCTCACTTCGCGGAAACGACCTTTCCCGAATTGAAGAAGCGCTACATCGACACCGGCAAGGTCCGCTATACGCTGCGCACCTTCCCGCTCGATCAGCTCGCGGCGGCAGGATTCATGATCGCGCTGTGCGGCGGCAAGGACAAATATATGCCGATCGTCGAGACACTGTTCGCCAAGCAAGACCAGTGGATCGTCAAGGACCCGGTCCCGCCGCTCGAGGAGATCGCCAAGCAGTTCGGCTTCACCGACGACCAGTTCAAGGCCTGTCTGGCGAATCAGAAGATGCTCGACGATATCCAGACGGTGCGCGACCATGCCGTCCAGAAGCTTGGGGTCAATTCGACGCCCACTTTCTTCATCAACGGCAAGAAGCTGATCGGCGACCTTTCGATCGATCAGATGGCGAAGGAAATCGACCCCTATCTCAAGACGGGATAAGGGTTTTTTCCAAGAGTCCAGGAACGGCGCGGGCCGGTCTGCGGGCCGCCGCGGCGGCGCTCCCACCGGAAGGTCTGGATAATTCGGCGCCGCATGTTGCGCTTGAAGTCCCGACGATTCATTCTCCGCGCCGATGCGGCAGACCCCTGCGCCAAGAGCTAAGCCGTTAAGGCTCAAGCCCTTGGTGCGAGACCTGAATGATTCCCTGGATCGCCGCGGCAGGGGAGAGGGATTTACAAGCGAATGAAGCTCACGCGGTTGCGCCTGATCGGCTTCAAGTCCTTCGTCGAACCGACAGATTTCGAGATCGAACCGGGCCTGACCGGCGTCGTCGGACCCAACGGCTGCGGCAAATCCAATCTCGTGGAGGCCGTGCGCTGGGTCATGGGCGAAGCCTCCTACAAGGCGATGCGCGCCGCCGAGATGGATGACGTCATTTTCTCCGGCAATACCGACCGGCCGGCACGCAATCATGCCGAAGTGACCGTTTCGGTCGACAACAGCGACCGCACGGCGCCGGCGTCATTCAACGAGGACGACACGCTTGAGGTCTCTCGCCGCATCATGCGCGAGCAAGGCTCGACGTTCCGCGTCAACGGCCGCGAATGTCGGGCGCGCGACGTCGCCATGCTGTTCGCCGACGCCTCGACCGGCTCGCGATCACCTGCTTTGGTGCATCAGGGACGCATCGGCGAGATCATCCAGGCGCGCCCCGAAGCGCGGCGCCGCGTGCTCGAAGAGGCGGCCGGCATTTCCGGACTGCATGCGCGGCGGCACGAGGCCGAGCTGCGGCTGAAGGCCGCCGAGCAAAATCTCGCACGGGTCGAGGATGTCATCGGTCAACTCGCCGGCCAAGTCGCGGCGCTGAAAACGCAGGCACGCCAGGCGGTCCGCTACCGCAATATTTCCGGACAAGTCCGCCGCAGCGAAGCCTTGCTGTTCCATTTGCGCTGGATCGCAGCGCAGAGCGAAGTCGCCGAGACCGGCCGCAGCAAGGACGAAGCGGTTCGCGTCGTGGCGGCGCGCACCGGAGAGCAGGCGCAGGCCTCGACGCGCCAAGCCGATCTCGCCGCGACGTTGCCGGCGTTACGCGAGGCCGAAGCCGGCGCCGCCGCCGGCCTGCAACGCCTCGTCGTCGCCCGCGAAACGCTCGAGCGCGAGGAAGCCCGCGCCAAAGAACGCATCGTCGAGCTCGACCGCCGCATCCAGCAATTCGCGGCCGATCTCGAGCGCGAGCGCGCGCTCGGCGCCGATGCCGAGGCGGCGCTGCAACGGCTCGGTGCCGAACAGACCTCACTTTCGGCGGTGGCTCAGGAAACCCAGCAGCGGCTCGCCGGCGCCAATGAGCGAGTCATGGCGGCGGATTCCACGCTGGCGGCTTCCGAAAGGTCGTTTGCCGAATTGACCGGTGCGCTCGCCGACCTGACCGCGCGCCGCAATCAGCTGCAGGCCGCGTTGCGCGATCACCAGGAGCGCGCGGCAAGGCTGGACGCCGAATTCGCGAATATCGAATCCGGCCTGGTGGCGACCGACGCCGGCGCACCGGATCTGCCCGGGCTGGCCGCAACCGTCGCGGAAGCGCAAGCCGCGCTTGCCGCAGCCGAGCACGCCGCCCATGCGGCGGAGACCGCGCACCGGCAGGCTCGCGAAGACATGGACACCGCGCGCACGCCTCTGGCCGCCGCCGAGAAGAGCGTGCAGCGGCTCGAGACCGAGGCCAAGACGATCGGCAAGCTGCTCGCAGTCGAGAACAAGAACCTGTGGCCGCCGGTGATGGATGAGATCGCCGTCAGCAAGGGTTATGAAAAAGCGCTCGGGTCGGCGCTGGGCGACGATCTCGATGCTCCGGTCGGCTCGTCGGCGCCGATGCACTGGGCCGGCGCTACGCTCGATCCGTCCGATCCGGCGCTGCCGGACGGCGTCATTGCACTATCGCACTATGTCGCCGCCCCACCGGAACTGGCGCGCCGTCTGGCCCAAGTCGGCGTCGTCGAACGAGGCGACGGTCCGCAACTCGCCGCCATGCTCAAGCCGGGCCAGCGCCTGGTGTCGCGCGAGGGCGATTTCTGGCGTTGGGACGGCTTTGCGGTAGCCGCCCACGCGCCGACCGGCGCGGCGCGACGGCTCGCCGAACGCGGCCGGCTGGAAGAAATTGAAAGCGAACTTGCCGCAGCCCGCAGCGACGTGGAGGCCAAGCGGCTGGCCGCCGAAGCGGCGGAGGCCGCGCTTGCAGCCGCGGCTATCGCGGAAACCGAAGCCCGCGCCGGTTGGCGGGACGCGCAACGCCTCACCGACGCCGCCCGCGAACATCATGCCGTGGCCGAACGGGAGATCGGCCGCAACGCGGCCCGCATTTCGGCACTCAAGGAAGCGAGACAGCGGATCGGCGTCGGCCGCGATGAGGCGAACCTCGGGCGCGACGAGGCAGAGAAGTCGCTCGCCGGGCTGCCGGCTGCCGCCGAGATCGAGAGCAAGCTTGCCGAGATCAACGCGGTGATCGCGAACCAGCGCGGCGCTTGTGCCGAGCAGCGCGGCGAGGCGCAGGCGATCGCGCGCGAGTCGGAACTGGCCAACCACCGGCTGCGCGCCATTGCCGGGGAGCGCCAAGGCTGGGACGACCGCAAGGCCAACGCGGAGGGGCAGATTGCCACGCTCCATCAGCGCACCCACGAGGCGGCGAGCGAACGCGCCGAATTGGTCACCGCCCCGCAAAAATTCGAAATCCAGCGCCAGGCGCTGATCGGCCAGATCGAATCGGCGACCGCCGAGAGACGTGGCGCAGCCGACCGGCTGGCGGCGACCGAAACCGAGCTTGCCGAAGCGGACAAGGCCGCGCGGCTGGCGCTTGAGGCGGTCGGCGAAGCGCGCGCCGAGGCCGCACGGAGCGAAGAGCGATTCGACGCCGCCAAGCGCCGGCTGGCCGATGTCGAGCATGAAATCCGTGATATCTTGCAGGTCGAACCGGCCAGCGCCGCGGAGGTTGCCGAGCTCAAGCCCGAGGCCGAAACCCCGTCGATTGCCGAGGTCGAGGCCAAGATCGAGCGCATCAAGCAGGAGCGCGAGCGGCTCGGCTCGGTGAATCTGCTGGCCGAGGAGGAATTGCGCGATGTCGAAGGCCAGCACCAAAAGCTCATCGGCGAACGCGACGACCTTGTCGAGGCGATCAGGCGGCTGCGCCAAGGCATTCACAGCCTCAATCATGAGGCGCGCGACCGTCTTTTGACATCGTTTCAGACCGTCAACGAGAATTTCAAGAAGCTGTTCACCGAACTGTTCGGCGGCGGCACCGCCGAACTGCAACTGATCGAAAGCGAGGACCCGCTCGAAGCCGGGCTCGAAATCATGGCGAAACCGCCAGGCAAGAAGCCGGCAACGTTGTCGCTATTGTCCGGCGGCGAGCAGGCGCTCACCGCGCTGGCTTTGATCTTCGCCGTGTTTCTCACCAATCCGGCGCCGATCTGCGTGCTCGACGAGGTCGACGCGCCGCTTGACGATTACAACGTCGAGCGCTTTTGCACGCTGCTCGACGAGATGACGCGTTCGACCGATACCCGCTTCGTCATCATCACCCATAATCCGATCACCATGGCGCGCATGAACCGCCTGTACGGCGTCACCATGGCGGAACGCGGCGTGTCGCAGCTGGTCTCGGTCGACCTGCAAGGCGCGGTGAAGTTGCGCGACGCAAGCTGAAGCAGCGGCGGATCAAACCGCCGTTCAGTCATTCCCGAGCTTGAACAGCCGCCGCGCGTTGGAGCGGCCGATTTTGATCCGGTCGTTCTCGCTGATCGGACAGGCATCGAACCAATTGGCGGCGTGGTCGATATTCTCGAACGGCCAGTCGGTCGAGAACATGATGCGGTCGGCGCCGATTTCCAGCATCGCGTTCATCAGCGCCTGGGTGCGGAAATTGCCGGACGTGGTGAGAAAGAAATTCGAAGAGAAGTATTCCCCCAACGGCTTCTTTGCCGGCCACTTGTTCCGGTTTGGGATCCAGGCGTTTGAATTGTCGACCCGCCAAATCCCGTAAGGCAGGTTCTCACCCATATGGCCGAGAATGATATTCAGCCGCGGATGAGCGTCGAACAGGCCCGAGGCCATCAGCCGCAAGGCATGCACGGCGGTCTCCTGGCCGAACGCCCAGATCGGTCCCATGAGCCAGGGGTGCCCCTCGTAAATCCGCGCGTCGCGCGGCACCGGATTGCGCGGATGCAGGTAGAACGGCACGTCGAGCTTCTCGACGGTCGCCCAGAACGGCCGGTATGCCGGTAAATCGTAATAGACGGCGCTCTCGGCATCGCCGACCTGCGAGAAGCCGTTGACCAGAGCGCCGCGCAAGCCCAGCTCCTTGACACAGCGTTCCAGCTCGCGCGCGGCAATATCGGCATCCTGCATGGCGAGCGCAGCGAAGCCCTGAAAGCGGCCCGGCCGTTTCGCCACCTGTTCGGCGAGAAAGTCGTTGGCCTTGCGCGCCACCTCGGCGGCGCGGCGCTTATCGGGAATGGCCTGCACCGCCGGCGCGTTGAGCGACAGGATCATCATCTCGATGCCGTACTCGTCCATCAACGCCAGTCGCCGACCGTGGATGTCGGCATTGCGGCTCCTGACTTCGTTCTGCACGGCTTGCGGAAAATAGCCCACCGAATCGTCGGCGGTTTCCGGAATAGCGAAGTGCTCCTCGAGCGCGATCTTGCCCTGCATGGTCCCTCCCGTTTCGGGCCGCGGCGGCGCGCCCGATTAATCTTAACACGGTGGATCGCCGCACGCCGCCCAGTCCGGCACGCATGGCAGCGTCCGCTGGCACGCATCTGGCGAGACCACGGCACGAGCTGCCGTGTTGTCCCATTTCGGGGCGGCTGCGGGCCCCCGCTCGTTCAAAACGCTACGGCCGCGCCGATGAACGTGCAACCAAGTTACACCCTGGTTTCCCAACCGCAGAACAATCGCGTGCTGCGCGGCTGGGCGCTGTTGTCGCGCGGTACTTTTGCCATCGCCATTTTCCTGCTCGACGCCGCGCTGATCGTGGCGACATCGCTGCTGACGGGCATCGCCTATTACAGCTTCGTCTACGGCGACATCGACCAAATCTGGAACTGCGTCCAGGTCGGGCTCCTTGCGGCGGGCATCTTCACCGTTTCCAATATCTTTCGCGGCGAGTACCGGCTGCCGAATTTTTTCGCCTTCAGGCCGCACGCCCGGCGCACCGTTCAATTGTGGAATGTCACCCTGATCTGCCTTTTGATGCTTGGCTTTCTGGCGCAGGTCAGCATCAAATATTCGCGCGGCTGGATCGTGCTGTTCTATGTCGCGACGCTTGCCGGCCTCGTCGTTTCGCGTTTTATCATCGTTCGCGTCACCGCGCTGGCGCGCGCGGCCGGGCTGATTTCGGCGCAACGCATCTGCCTGCTCGGCACCGGAACCCATATCGGCGCCTTCGTCCAGCATTACGAGCCGTGGGCGCTCGGGCTCAATATCGTTGGCTGCCGCTTCCTGACGCCGGTTCCCGCCACCGCCACCGCTGAAGCGCGGCGGGCGGTGCTCGACCGCGATCTGGCCGAAGCGGTGACGAGCGTGCGCGCGCTCGAACCCGACGCCATCTATCTGCTGTTGCCGTGGTCGGCGACCGACGTCATCGAGCGCTGCGCCGAGACTTTCCTTGCGCTGCCGGTCGAAATCCATCTCGGGCCGGAGCAGATACTGCACAAGTTCGACGAAGTCGAACTGGCCAAAGTCGGACCGCTGGCCAGCCTGCAACTGACCCGTCTGCCGCTGTCGCGCGCCGAGGTGGTACAGAAGCGACTGTTCGATGTTCTGTTCGCATCGCTGGCGCTGCTCGCGCTGACGCCGCTGATCGTGCTGGTCGCCATCCTCATCAAGCTCGACAGCCGCGGACCGGTTTTCTTCGTGCAACGGCGCTATGGCTTCAATCAGCAACCGTTCCGTATCATTAAATTCCGCACCATGCGGGCAATGGACGATGGCGCGGTGATCCCGCAGGTCAGACGCGACGATCCCCGCCTGACCCGGATCGGCCGCTGGCTGCGGCGCTGGAACGTCGACGAAATCCCCCAGTTGTTCAACGTGCTGACCGGCGAGATGTCGCTGGTGGGGCCGCGGCCGCACGCACTGTCCCACGACCACGACTATGAGCGCCGCATTTCGCTCTATGCACGCCGTCACAACGTGAAACCGGGAATTACCGGCTGGGCCCAGATCAACGGCTATCGCGGCGAGATCGACAGCGAAGAGAAAATCCGCGGACGCGTCGAATACGATTTGTTCTATATCGACAATTGGTCGCTCTGGCTCGACCTGAAAATCATCGCCCGCACCATGTTGTCGCCGACGGCCTACCTCAACGCCTATTGATCGCCAGCGCGAGGAACAAGGCGATGAAATAATGCGGAGCCTTTGCTTGCGGCTGGATTGTTTCGCCTCGCCTGCAACGACAAAATAGCACTAGCCGGCAAGCGTCGCGATGACAGCGATAGCGCCGATGGTGACGACGGCGGTCGACACCCACAAAACGCCGATCCAGAGCCAGAACGTCCGCGGCTTTTTCGCCGTAACGGACCTCGCCGGCTCTCTCCAGGAGCGCAATTCCGGCTGACCCAGCCGAAGTGCGACGCTGGCACGCTCGATGTCGGCATATTCGCGCGCCAACTGGTCCTGCTCGAACCGCGTCAGCGTATTTGTGTCGTCGGCGGTTTCGATGTCTCGGCCACGAGGCGCGGACGCGTGCGGTTCCATCGATAACGGATGGTCGCTTGGCCGATCTGATTGCAGCGAGCCGAGAGCGCGCTCGGACATTGGCCTATCTAACATGGGCCTACCTGCCTACCTATTCGCAATGCCAGCTCCGTGCTTAACGGACACGCGGGGTCGACGCGACGCCGATCAGGCGCTAACCTTAATGGGCGAAGCGGCCCGCCTTCGGCGGGACCGGCGGGGGCCGCGGTTGCGCTCGCGAGAGCCGTAGAGAGCGACTATGTATTACCTGATCGCGTGCCTATTGCTTGAACCCATATTGCTTGAACCCATACTGCTTGAGCCCATTACTGCTTGAACCCATACTGCTTGGCCCTGTGGCGCGGCGAGCCGCCGGGAGCCAGTCTGAGGAGTCCTGATGTCCACATCGACCATCATCGTCCTCGCCGTGATCGTCGTCGTCGTTTTGTGGGCGATCACCGTCTACAACGGCCTCGTCACCATGCGG
>JBAQHW010000376.1:0-7078 GCA_049288525.1 Xanthobacteraceae bacterium | reverse complement strand
TGCCCCACATTCCCCACAACACCGTATAGCCGTCGGGAGCCGCGCGCTCGGCACGCGTGACGCCGATCACGCCGGCGGCTCCGGATACGTTTTCAACGACGACCGGTTGGCCAAGCGTCTTGCTGATCGCCTGGGCGATAATCCGGCCGAGCGTGTCGGTCGAGCCACCGGGCGCCAGCGGCACGATCATCATGATGGGATGATCCGGATAGCTGTCGGCACAAGCGGGCGCCGCGAGCGCAAGCATGACGCTGGCGGCAATAGCTGCGGCAGCGAGTGTTGACCTGATCATGACCAATTTTCCCCCCATGGAGGCGACGACTTGTTTGACCCTCCTATGCCAGAGGAAACGCCGCCGCCAAAGAACAAAACTAACGCCTGCGACGCAATGGCCGCGCGGATTGCGGCCACGATTGAATCATGGTTCAGTTATTCAGTCCCCTTGCCTGAGTCTTTTGCCGATATGCCCTATCGCCGTACCGAGAAAGTCGTGCGCCGGCTTGCGGCCCGCCGCGCAGCCATCATCGCGGCGGCGCGCGACGCCGCGAGCGAAGGCGGCATGGCGGCGGTTCAGATTGCGCCTGTCGCAAGACGCGCCGGTATCGCGGCGGGCACGGTCTACCGTTATTTCCCGGGCAAGATCGATCTGGTTGCGGCGCTGGTAACGGAAATTTCCGCGAGCGAAATCGCCGCGCTGCACCACGCCGCCGGCGCCGCACCGGGACCACTGTCGGCGCTCTCGGCTGCGATCATGACGTTCGCCACGCGGGTGCTGCGCAATCGCCGCCTGTCTTTTGCCGCGACCGCCGAGCCGGTCGACGGCGTGCTTGATCCAACACAACTCGCGTTTCGCAACTCTCTGGCCGAAGAGTTTTCCGCGCGCATCTCCGCCGCGGTCGCCGGCGGCCATTTGCCGGCGCAGAATACGAGGCTTGCGGCCACGGCCTTGGTCGGTCTCCTGATCGAAACGCTGATCGGACCGCTGGCTCAGGTGCCGGGTGGCCAAGAAAACAAACAAGAAAACAAACTGGAGGAAGACAAACAAGAGCGCGAACGCGTCCAGTCGCTGACGCTGATCGCGCTACGCGCGCTCGGCGTCGCCGATGCGCGGGCGCGCGGGCTGGTGGTGCAGACCAAGTTGTCGTCTGAGGCTGCGTCCTAATGCATGATCCGGAAAAGTGGAATCCGGTTTTCCGAAAAGATCATGCTTCCACCAAAATGCTGGAGCGGCAGTCGATTCCACTGGAAACGACTGCCGCCCTAAGCCGTCGCTTGCGCGTTGCGCAGGTGGGGGAATCGCTCGGTCAACAGTGATCCCGGATAATAGGTTGGCGCAAAGGCCGGATGCGCGCGTATGGTCTCGAACCAGCGCTTGACGCGCGGCAGATCCTGCCAATCGCCTTCACGGCCGAGATCGGCCATGCGCACCAGCGCCGGCATGACCGAAACATCGGCGAGCGAAATATCGCGGCCAAGGAGCCACGGCCCGCCGCTGTTTTCGATTTCGGCGTTCATGCGCTCATAGGTGCGGCGAAGCCGCGCCAGCGCCTCGTCCATGTCTTTTTGCGGAAACCCCTTGCGGCCCATCGCCAGCATGAATTCCCGCCGCAGCGGCTTCGACTCGGCAAAGGCCATGAACTGTTGTTCGCTCATGACGGCAAAGCGCGGCAGGAAGGCGAGATTGAACGTCGGCACCCGCACCGCGGCCGCCGGCATTTCGTCGATGAAATGCAGGAGCGTGCGCATTCTTGCGCGCGCGACCGGATCGTGCGGCGTGAAATCCGCGGGCTGCGGCGCGATCTCGTCGAGATATTCCATGATCACCGACGAATCGATGACGATCGCGCCGTCATGATCGAGCGTCGGCACCACGCCGTTCGGGTTGAGCGCCAGATAATCCGGCTTGAGTTGATCGCCGGCAAGAAGATCGAGTTTGACCTCGGAGAACGGGAGAGCTTTGGCGTTGAGAACGAAACGGACGCGCTGGCTGCACGTCGATTGCGGCGCGTTGTAAAGCTTGAATGCCATGCTGCCTCGATTGCACTGATGCTTAATCGAACTTTGCGGGTAACCGAATTTTGCCGGGCTAATGCGACATCAGCACCGGCACCGTCATCGACTTGAAGATCGAGTGGGTGACGCCGCCGAGCACGAATTCGCGCAACCGCGAGTGGCCGTAGCCGCCCATTACCATGAAGTCGGCGCCCGAATCGGCGGCGTGCGACAGCAACGCGTCGGCGACGTCGATATTGCCCCCGGTGATACGGTGGACGTCGACTTTGAGGCCGTGACGGGCGAGGTGCTGACCCATATCGGCGCCCTCGATCTCATCCTGCTTGCCGCGCTCATTGGTGATGATGACGATTTCGACGCGGCCGGCTTTGACCAGAAGCGGCATGGAGTCGGCGATGGCGCGTGCCGATTGCCGGCTGCCGTCCCAGCACACCATGACGTTGTCGAGCTTGAGCGGCGCCTTCTGGATATAGGGCACCATGATCACCGGCCGTCCGGATTCGAACAATGTGGTCTCGGCGACGATCTCCTCGACGCTCGATGCTTGCGGTTCGGCCTGTCCGACCACCGCGAGATCGAAGCGGCGAGCGATGCGGCCGAACTGATCGCCGGCGCCGGAGAGACTCGCGGTCAGCGACAGCGGCTCGGCGGACAGACCGGCGCGGCGTGTCGCCTCGGCGAACCGATCAACTGCGGCTTTGGCGGCGGCTTCGTTGTCGGACTGTTGCGATTCGATCACTTCGGCGGGGATGTAACCCGTGCCGGAGATCGGAACGATCGGGTCATACACAAAGGCGACGCCCGTCAGACGCGCGCCGCAGGCCAAAGCGACGGAGATCGCATAGTCGCCGGTCGGGCCGGCTTTCTCGCCGACGCTGAGATTGACGACGATATCCTTGATCATGGCGGAACTCCCCTGTCGATTGGGCCTATCGCTTGGTCGGCGCCCGGCATTCCTTGAGGCAGATCAAGCCGTGCGGCGATAGCGATTACTTCTTCATATTACCCTGAGCGTCGAACTGACTGATATAGGCCCACAGGTCGTTCACTTCCTGCTGATTCTTGATGCCGGCAAAGGGCATTTTGGTGCCCGGTATCATGGCGCCCGGGCTCTTGATGTATTGCTTGAAGGTCGCCTCGCTCCAAACGACGCCGGAATTCTTATTGGCGTCCGAATAGCTGAAATTCGCCACCGTGCCGGAATGGCGACCGTCGAGCCCGTTGAGCTCGGGGCCGACCTTGTTCGCCGCGCCGGGGCCGATGGAGTGGCAGGGCGCGCACATATTGAATACCTCCTTGCCCTTGGTGGCGTCCTGGGCTGCGGCCGGCCGCACCGAGGCCGTCTGCGCCACGACGACAACCGTCAAGCCCACGACCGCCCAGCCGGCGACAAGCGACAATCTTGCATCCGTCATTACAATCCCCTGGTCAGCCCGGCCATTGCGCCCCTTTGGCACTCCTTGGCGCCCTTTGCTTCGTTTCAAGCGAGCTTGGCGCAGCCTGTCAACCGGGCTCAGCGCCGCGCGGCGCCCCAAGCGACGCATGAAATGCGATGCGCCGACGAGCGGAGTTTTCTCCGCTATAATGCCGGCGGCAATAGGCGAGGGAGCCGTGGAGCGATCATAATGACGATGCTGATGCCGCTGTTCGATGATGCAGTGCTCAAACGCCGCGCCGAGATCGTCGCGGCGTTGCAGGCCATCGTGCCCGGCGAGGGCGTCATCGCGTCCGAGCGCGAAATGCGGCCTTACGAAAGCGACGCGCTGACCGCCTATCGCCAGCTGCCGATGGTCGTGGTGCTGCCCGGCACCACCGCGCAGGTCGCCGAAGTGCTCAAATTCTGCCATCGGGAGGGTATCAAAGTGGTGCCGCGCGGTGCCGGCACCTCGCTGTCGGGCGGTGCGCTGCCGCTCGGCGACGGCGTCCTGCTCGGCCTCGCCAAATTCAACCGCATCCGCGAAATCGACTACGACAACCGCGTCGCCGTGGTCGAGCCCGGGGTCACCAATCTCGCGGTGTCGCAAGCGGTCGGCGACGCCGGCTTCTATTACGCGCCCGATCCGTCGTCGCAGATCGCCTGCACCATCGGCGGCAATGTCGCGGAAAATTCCGGCGGCGTGCATTGCCTCAAATACGGCATGACCACCAACAATGTGCTCGGCTGCGAATTGGTGCTGATGACCGGCGAAATCGTGCGGCTGGGCGGCAAGCATCTGGATTCCGGCGGCTACGATCTCCTTGGCATTGTCACCGGCTCGGAAGGGCTTCTTGGTGTCGTCACCGAGGTGACGGTGCGCATTTTGAAAAAACCGCAGACCGCGCGGGCGGCGCTGATCGGTTTTGCCGCTTCGGAAGACGGCGGTGAATGCGTCGCCAAGATCATCGGCGCCGGCATCATTCCGGGCGGCATGGAAATGATGGACCGCCCGGCGATCGCCGCGACCGAAGAATTCGTTCACGCTGGCTACCCGCTCGATGTCGAGGCGCTGCTGATCGTCGAGCTCGACGGCCCGGGCGACGAGGTCGACCACTTGCTCGAGCGCGTGCAGGAGATCGCCAAGACGTGCCGCGCCGTGACCTGCCGCGTCTCCAATTCCGAGGAGGAGCGGCTGTTGTTTTGGGCCGGGCGCAAGGCGGCGTTTCCGGCAGTTGGCCGCATCTCGCCGGATTATTTCTGCATGGACGGCACTATCCCGCGGGCGCAGTTGCCGCTTGTCTTGCGCCGCATGAAAGAGATGTCGGCAAAGTACGGCCTGCGCGTCGCCAACGTGTTTCATGCCGGCGACGGCAACCTGCATCCGCTCATTCTTTACGATGCCAATAAGCCGGGCGAGTTGGACCGTGCCGAGCAATTCGGCGCCGACATTTTGCGGTTATGCGTCGAAGTCGGCGGTGTGCTCACCGGCGAGCACGGCGTCGGCGTCGAAAAGCGCGACCTGATGCCGGTGATGTTTTCCGAAATCGATCTCAATGCGCAGCAGCGGCTCAAATGTGCCTTCGACGGCAAAAGCCTGCTCAATCCCGGCAAAGTATTTCCGACGCTGCACCGCTGCGCCGAATTGGGCCGCATGCACGTGCATGCCGGGCGCGTGGCGTTTCCGGATATTCCGAGGTTTTAAACTAGCGGCTGCTTCGGTGCGAATCGGCGCGACGGGTCGCGCGTGGCCGGATTATTGCGTAAGTTTAATCCGTCCATATGGATGTATGAGTGATGAAATTCGGCATTTTCAGTTCGGCCCAAGCCAACAGCGGCGATCTCGGCCCGGAAAGCGGGCAGGCGTTTCGCGACTATCTCGACTTCAATGTCGAGGCCGAGGCGCTCGGCTTCCAGTCGAGCTTTCTGGTCGAGCATCATTTCACCGGCTGGAACCAGGTGTCGGCGACGCTGATGCTGTTGATGGCGCTGGCCATGCGAACCAAGACGCTGCGGCTTGGGTCTGCGGTGATGGTGCTGCCCTGGCATAATCCGGTGCTGCTCGCCGAGCAGGCCGCCACCCTCGATCTGATTTCCGGCGGCCGCTTCGATTTCGGCATCGGCAAGGGCTACCGGCACAGCGAATTCAAGGGATTCCAGATCGCGCCGGAGGAGGCCGAGGCGCGCTTCGACGAGGCGGTCGAGGTGATGCGGCGCGCGTTCACCAGCCGCGAACGCTTTTCGCATCATGGCCGCTTCTGGCATTTCGAGGACATCGTCGTCGAGCCGCCGCCGGCGCAAAAGCCGCACCCGCCGTTTTGGGTTGCGGCCGGCAGCGCGCCTTCGATCCGCCGTGCCGCCGCCCGCGGCTTCAATCTGATCCTCGATCAATATGCCGGTGCTGCGCAGATCGCCGAGCGCATCGGCATCTACAAGAGTGAACGCCAAGCGCAGGGCCTGGAGTTCGATCCGATGCAGATCGCGGTGGCGCGTCAGCTCTATGTCGCCAAGGACGAGGCCGATAGACAGGCGGCGCTCATTCGCCAAGCCGCCTATACCAAGCGCACGGTCGATGTGTCGCGCAAGCCGGACGAAGCCGGCGGCTCGCATGTGCTGGCTTATGCCGGCAAGGCCGGCAGCACGGAGGAGAACGCGCTGTTCGGCACGCCGGACCAGATTGGCGCCATGCTCGCGGATCTGCAGCGGGCGGGCGTGGCCTACGTCCTGCTCGCGGTCTCTGGCGGTGCCGCGCAGCTCCGTCGCTTCGCGCAAGAGATCATGCCGGCGGTCGGGCGGTCCACAACCGCCGCCGCCGAGTGACCGGCGCAATGACCGACAGCATTCTCAACCCGCGCGACGCCAAGGACGTCGAACGGGCGATCCAGTGGGCGCTCGCCAACGGCAAGACGTTCGAAGTCGCCGGCCGCGGCAGCAAGCGCGCCATCGGCCGCGCCGCGCAGTGGGACGCGACGCTCGATCTGTCGGGGCTTGTCGGCGTCACGCTCTACGAGCCGGAAGAGCTCGTGCTCTCCGCCAAGGCCGGCACGCCGCTTGCCGAAATCGAGGCGCTGGTGGCCTCACGCCATCAACAGCTCGCCTTCGAGCCGATCGACTACGCCGTGCTGCTGGGCGGCGAGACCGGCGCCGGGACGATCGGCGGCACGATTGCCGCGAACCTGTCGGGACCGCGCCGCATCAAAGCGGGCGCCGCGCGCGACCACTTTCTCGGCTTCAGCGCCGTTTCCGGCCGGGGCGAGACCTTCAAATCCGGCGGCCGGGTGGTCAAGAACGTGACCGGGTACGACCTATGCAAGCTGCTCGCCGGCTCGTGGGGCACGCTCGCGGCAATGACCGACATCACCATTAAGATCCTGCCCAGAGCCGAAACCGAAGAAACCGTCTTGGTTCTTGGCGCCAGCGATGCTGCTGCGATCAAGGTGATGACGGCGGCGATGGGTTCGTTCGCCGACGTGTCCGGCGCGGCGCATCTGCCGGCGACGGCTGCGGCGCGGATCGCCGAAATTGCGTCCGCCCATGCGGCGGTGACCGCGTTGCGGCTTGAAGGCGTGGCGCCCTCGGTGGCGCAGCGCAAGGCCATCCTGCAAAGCCTGCTGGCGCCGTTCGGCTCGCTCGGCTCGCTCGACGAACCGG
>JBAQHW010000375.1:0-2522 GCA_049288525.1 Xanthobacteraceae bacterium | reverse complement strand
GGTGAGGATCGAACTGATGGCCCGATTCAGCGACATAGAGGATACGTTCGTCAGGAGAAAACGCGAGCCCGTTGGGTCCGTCGAAATCATCCGCCGCGACCCTAAGATCGCCTGTGGTCACGTCGAACCGGTACAGCGCGGGCGGCAGTTCAGACGACTGCTTGCCGCCTTCATAATCGGTGTTGATGCCGTAAAGCGGGTCGCTGAACCAGATCGAGCCATCCGACCTGCATATGATGTCGTTTGGGGAATTGAGGCGCTTGCCGCGAAATTCGCTGGCCAGCACCGTGACCGTGCCGTCGAGTTCGGTGCGCGTTATGCAGCGGTTCTGGTGCGAACATCCGATCAGGCGGCCTTGCCTGTCGCGAGCATGGCCATTGGCGAATCCCGCTGGGCTGCGAAAGACCGAGATACCGCCGTTCTCGCTCCAGCGCAGGATGCGATTGTTCGGCACATCACTCACGTAAAGGCAGTCGTGATCGGCAAACCAGACCGGTCCCTCGAGCCAACGAAAGCCGTCTGCCAACGTCTCCAACGGCGCATTCGGCAGCACCATGGCCCGAAAACGATTGTCGTGAATTTCGAAGTCACTCATGCGGAACTACCTGATGTGGCATGGCTCACGTACGGGAGGCACGTGCAATTGCACGGTCATCAGCACCGCAGGATCATTGCCGATCGTCCCCGAGCGATGACCCTTTTTGCCATCGGTATCGACACAGCCTTGATCCTCGCCAAAAGAGAATTCGCCCGGCCCCTGCTCGATGCGGGTGCCATCCATGCTCTCGATAAACCAGCGCCCTGAGAGCACCACGATCCATTGCGGCGCCGGATTTTCATGCCATTCCCCGACCCAACCGACAGGCTGGACCGTGAATACGACGGTGGAGGAATGCGTACCCTGTTGGTCATTCCACTGCGGGTCGGCCGGACCGACGCTTTTCAGATCGTAGTTGGTGAGATGACATTGACATTGCCGGCTTACGCCCGTCGCATCGACCCATAGGTGCCAATAAGGAATGGAAGGCTTCGGTCCAGGGTCGCTCATGGATGCTTCTGAAGTGAGGCGTAAGGATGACTCGATGCGAACGGGTGGGCGAGGAACGGCTGCAATCCGGATCCGTCAATTCCAATGACGATCAAGAGGAAACCCGCGCCCAGCGAGAGGTTCTTGAGGAAATCCCAGAACAGACCGCGTCCCTTGCTTTCGCCTTGCGCCCAGAAGTCGCCCGGCGCCCAGAAGCGCTTGTACAGCACGGCGGTGGCCGCGCAGTAGCTCGCCATCACCAGTGCGGCGAGACGGTCGGCAAAGCCGGTGACAACGCCGATGGACATAAAAACTTCAATGCAGAGTCCGCACATGAGAACGAATATGGCGACTGTCCGCGGCTTGAATACTTCCTGCGCCTGCTTCACCGCGGCGTCGAAATCGAGGACTTTATCGAGCGCGCTGAACGGCAGAAACAGCATGACCAGGCCATAACGAACGACAAGCGTCACGATCACGGTGGTATTCATTTCAGGCGCTCGGCGATACGGTCAGCGACGCGCAATGCGTTCGCAATGATTGTGAGGGTCGGATTTACTGCGCCAATCGCAGGAAAGAAGCTGGCGTCGGTCAGGTAGAGGTTGTCAAGTTCGTGCGCCTTGCAATCGAGATCGAGCACCGAGCTTGCCGGATCGGTACCGAAGCGCGCGGTCCCCGCCTGGTGGGCTGTGCCGCCAAGCGGAATGTTCTTACCCAGGTACAGAGAGCGATCGAGAAAAACCGCTTTATGCCCGGCCCGGGACAACACCTCCTTGAGCTTGTGCTGAAGATGGGTGAGCGCCTGCGGATTGGTCGCCACCAAATCAAGGTGAACTTTTCCGTCCTTGTAAAAGACGCGGTTATCGGGATGCGGCAGATCTTCGGCCTGCAGCCAGAAGTCCATGGAATGGCGAGCCATCTTTTCGAACGGCATCTCGGGAAGCCATTCAAGCCATTCCGGCAGAGCCTCGCCGCGGATCTGATCGGCATGGCTCGTTGCACACATCTGCACCAGGCCGAGGGGGTAATTCCAATCATCGGCGCCGTAATAGAAGTCGCTGAAGGCGAGAGTTTTTTGGAATACAGTATCGTTAGCTTCCGATGAGACGGCCATCAGCACGCTCATATTGTGACGCATGTAATTGCGTCCGACTTGGCCCGATCCATTGGCAAGCCCATCCGGATGGGCGTCCGCTGCCGATCTCAACAACAACAACGCCGACGACAAGGCGCCGCAAGCGACCACGACGATATCGGCGGAGTAGAGCTCTTCGGTGCCATCGCGGGTAACGTGGACAGCATTGACCGTTCGTCCGGAAGCATCGGTACCGAGTCTCGAGGCATAAGCGCCAGTCAACAGTGTCACATTTGGATATCTCGCCAGCATCGGGTCGATACAGATCACCTGAGCATCCGCCTTGCCGTTGAGCAGGCAGGGGAAGCCATCGAAGAAGCTGCAGCGCATGCAGGTGCTGGTCGGCGTCGGCTTGCCGTT